>CAZSOD010000066.1:0-10509 GCA_964608255.1 uncultured Ardenticatenaceae bacterium | reverse complement strand
TAGCCATGCCCCGCGTCATCGCCCTGCTGCGGGCCATCAACGTCGGCGGCCACACGGTCAAGATGGACGCGCTGCGCGGCCATTTCACCGACCTCGGCCTGGCCAACGTCGCCACCCACATCGCCAGCGGCAACGTTCTTTTCGACGCGCAAACGGCCGACGCCGCGCTGGAAGGGCGCATTGAGGCGCACTTGCGGGCGGCGCTGGGCTACGAGGTCGCCACGTTCCTGCGGACGGACGCGGAGATAGCGGCGATTGCCGCCCATCAACCGTTCGACGCCGCCGAGACGGTCGCCGCGTTCGCGCTGATGGTCGCCTTCCTCAAAGTGCCGCCGGGCGCGGCGGAGACGGCGCGGTTGCTGGCCTATCGCCGGGCCAGCGACGACTTCATCGTCCACGGCCGCGAGGTCTACTGGCTGCGCCGCGCGCAACTATCGGAGACCAACTTCAGCGGCGCGACGCTGGAGCGAGCCCTCAGCGCCCCGGCGACGATTCGCAACATCACCACCGCCCGCAAGCTGGCGGCAATAGTGAAGAACGAGGAGTGACGAGTTCCGTGCTCGACACTCGTCGCTCGTCACTCGTCACTCGCCAGAAAGTGGCGCAAAGAGGCTGGCGTCGTCGTGGTGGGCGCGGAAGAGGCGGGCAATGAAGCGCATCCGGTAGGCCAGGTCGCTCCAGTCGCGGCCCGGGCTTGACGCGCCACCCGTTTCCACCTGGTGCAGCAGGGCTTTCAAATCCGCATTGACTGGGTCGCGGAGGAGCGCCGGGTAGTCGCCCGGCAGGTCGCGACCGAGATGCAGCACTAACCCACCCGGCAGTTCCAGCGTCATCAGCGCATCGGTGATGACCAGGCGGCCGAGCCGTTGCGTCTCGTCGGTCAGCCGGTCGCGGGCCGCCAGCAGCGGCGCAGCCTCACCGGCCAACCGCAAGACAGCCAGCCGCAGCCGCGCCGCCGGGTCGGGGAACAGTTCGGCCAGCAGCCGGTGGCGCAAGTCGGCCGGCTCGTAGACCGGCGCGTCCATCGCCGCGCGAATCTCCGGTTGCAGGCGGGTTTGCTCGTGAAAGCCGATCTCCAGGTTCGCCAGCAGCATCAGTTCGGCGCGCGGCTTACCGGTCGCCGCCAGCGCGGCATGGTAGTGGCCGAACGCCGCGCGCAGGAGGGCCTGCCCCTCCGGTGGGTCGCCCGGTTGCAGTCCATCGCCAAAGGCCGCTAGCGCCACCGCGTCGGGCGGGCCGTCATTGAACAGGGCCAGGAAGCGGGCGAACTCAAGCCCGATCTCGACGAACACCTTGCGATTGCCGCGAGCCACAGCCTCGGCCGTGCGCTCAAAAGCCGCCGCCGGGCTGAGCGCGTCACGGACGGCGCGGACGGCCCCGGCCAGGCTCTCCGGCCCCTCGCCCCCGGCGGCGCTCTCCAGTTCGCGGGCCGCCGCTGTGACCTCGGCCGAGTCGTCCAGCAGCCGCGCCAGCGCCCGCCACAGGTCTTCGCGCCGGATGGATTGGCCCGCCTGTCGCGAGGCCCACGTGGCGACGGTACACCAGTTAGCGCCATCGGGCAGCCAGCGGGCCAGTCCGGCCGACAGGTCGTGGTAACATCGGGTAATCTGACGGTTGCGCGCCACCGGGTCGGAAATGGCCCCGATGCGCTGCACGTCATGGGGCGTGGGCGGGCTGGCGTTGGCGGTGGGCATAGGCAATCGTATGATACACGGGTCGGGCCGGATGTGTGAATCTCGACAAGGAAGCATCCATGAAGATCTACCTGATTCGCCACGCCGCCAAGGCAAAAGGCGACTTCCATAATTCTTATTTGCGGCACCAGGACGAACCCCTTAGTGACCTGGGCCGGCAGACTTCCGAGCGGCTGTGGGGTTTCTTCGCCGGGCGCGTCATTGACGCGATCTACGTCAGCGAGTACCGGCGTACGGGGGAGACCATCGCGTATGTCGCCGGGCGCTGCGGCCTGGAGCCTGTCGTTGATTCGCGGCTGAATGAGATCGACAACGGACTTATCGAGGGACTGGCCGACGAAGAGATACAGGCGCGCTACCCGGAAGTCTGGCGCGGCTTCACCGAGCGCGCGGCCGATTTTCGCTTCCCCGGCGGCGAAAGCGGCGAGGAAGTACGCGAACGCGTGAACTCGTTTCTCCAAGAAAAGCGTCGCCAGCATTCGGGCGCGGCGATCATCGCCGTTGCCCATGATGGCCTGATTCGTTTGGCCATGTGCCACGTTCTGGGCTTGCCGGTCTACCGCCGCTGGGACTTCCACATCGACTTCTGTGGTCTGGTGGAACTCGCCGCGCAGGGCGAGGCCGGCTGGAAGCTGATCCGGTTCAACCAGGCGTGCTAGCGCGGCCGGGAGCGGCCAGTCCTACCTTTCGATAGAGGCAGGCCACGCGCCGGCCGTTTACACTACTGGCGACAAGACCAGGTGTGGAGCGACCCGCCATGAACACGACGCCCGCCGTAACCGCCGACCGCCGCGCAAAATGGATGCCCGCGACGCTGGGGATTCTCCTCGCCCTGCTCGTGTTTTGCATCCTGTTTGGACTGGTCGACCAGGCCTACATCCGCTTTATCGACGCGCGGTTTCCCGCTGTGGGCGATTCGGCGGCGCTGGCGACGCTCTATGGCCTTGTCTCGCGGGCGCACCTTATCCTGCCGCTGCTGGCGCTGGCGTTGTGGCGGCCGCGCCGTCTCGGCTTCCAGATGGGCCAGACGCGGCGGTACTGGCGCATGCTGCTGGTGATGCTCGTCGCCAACTGCGGCATCGTCGCCGGCTATCTGCTGCTGAGCGGCAGCACAACACCCTACAGTGGCAATCAGTGGCTATTCACCGAGGTCGTGACCGTACCGCTGGTGGAAGAGACGATGTGGCGCGGCGCGGTGTTCGCAGCGCTGCTGCTGGCCTTCCGGCGCATCTACCCCGAAGGCCGCGCGCTGACGTGGGCGGTGTGGTCGAGCGGCATCGCCTTTGGCTTGCTGCACGGTGGCAACGCGCTGGTGGGCGTGCCCCTCGCGTTCGTGGCCGTGCAGGTGCTCAATGCGACGGTCTGGGGCGTGGTCTACGGCTACGCCCGCGCCCGCACCGACAGCCTCTATCCGCCCATCCTTCTCCATGCGGCCATGAATCTGGTGGTCGTGCTGCTGTAGACAGAGGCAATCAACCATGTTACTCATCGAGAATAGCAGCTTACATCGGCATTCACTTGAAGGCTGGGTCGCCGTTGTCAGCGGCGCGGGGCGAGGTATAGGGTTGGAGGCAGCACGGGCCTTGCTGTGGTTAGGCGCGCGCGTCGTTATCGCTGAAGTTGATGAGCAGCTTGCGCGCCGGGCAGAGGCGGAGCTTGGCGCAGCCTTCGACCCGGGCCGAGTCCTGGCTATCCCGGTGGATATCGGCGACGAAAGCGAGGTGAAGCGGATGGCGCGGCAGGCGGTCGAGCATTTCGGGCGCGTCGACATCGTCATCAACAACGCCACGGTGACGCCAATGGGCGCTGTGTGGGCTGTTCCCATCGATCAATGGGATCAAAGCTATCGGGTCAATCTTCGCGGGCCGGTCTTGCTGGCGCAGCAGTTTGTTCCGGCGATGCGCGAGCGCAATTGCGGCGTATTCGCCTGTGTATCGTCCGTCGGCGAGGCGTATATGGGCGCCTATGAGAGTTTCAAGGCGGCTCAAGTACATCTGGCGAACACCCTGGACGCCGAACTGGACGGGACCGAGGTTTGCGCGTTTACCATCGGGCCGGGTCTGGTGCATACGCCGGGCGCCGAAGCCGGAATCGCGGAATTGGCCCCGCTCTACGGCAAGACGGTGGCCGAGTTTTATGCCATGAGCCAGGCCCACATCATCTCGGCCGAGGCGGCGGGGACCGGATTCGCCGCGGCTGTCGTCCTGGCATCCCAATTCAGGGGACAGGAAATCAGTTCCAGACAAGCGCTCATCTCGGCCGGTGTCTCGCTCGATGAAGAGGTGACGGAGGCGCGTTCGCCTAACCCCGCGGCCGATTCGGCCGCGGCATTGGCTCTCTGCCGTCAGGTCAGCGCGACCCTGAGCGAGCAGTCGCTCGGCTGGTCAAAGCGCTCCTTGTTCGAGAGACAATGGATGCTCCGGGACTTCAAGAAAAATGCCGGGATGCCGGTCGAGGAGTGGCTCAAGGCTCTATCCGGACTTGAAACCGCGCTAGAGGCGGGGGACTGGGATACCGTTCACAAACAGAAGCTGCCCGTAGGGACACTGGCCCAGTATTACAAGCACATGGGGCAACTGGCGCAGGGCTATGAGAAAGACCCGGCCAAACGAGAAGAGCAGGCTCGCCTGATCCAGGGTTGGATCGATGAGGCTGAAGCACTGGCGGTGCAATTAAACTGATCGAGGCAAAGGTTGCATGATGCGTGAGCCAACGCACGAAACCGTCGTTACTGAAAACAGACTTTCCCACTTGCCGGAGCCGGTGCAGCGCTATATGCGCTGGACGGGCGTCGTGGGCAAGCCGTGGATTCGCACGGCCTACGTGCGACAGACCGGCCGGTTCCGCCAGGGCTTCGACAAGCCGTGGATGCCCATGAGCGCGGAGCAAGTGTTCACGATTGACCCACCGGGCATGCGCTGGCGGGCGTCCTTCAAGATGTTTGGCCTGCCGCTGATGCGCGCCGACGACAGTTACCGAAACGGCCAGGGCCGCATGTTCGGCAAGGTCGCCGGCCTGTTCACCATCTTTGACGATCGCGGCGAGGAACTTACGCGCGGCACGCTGACCCGCTACCTGAGCGAGATGATCTGGTTCCCCATCGCCTATCTGGGCGACAACGTCACCTGGACGGCGGTCGATGACCACTCGGCCGACGTCACCCTGACCGACCACGGGCGCACCGCCAGCGGCCGCATGTTCTTTGACGAACTGGGCCGGCCAACGACCTTCGAAACCATGCGCTACAAGGGCGAAAAAGGCAGCTTCACGCTGACCCCCTGGCACACGCCAAGCCGCGAGTGGGGCATGCGCGGCGGATTGAACATCCCGATACGCGGCGACGTTAGCTGGATTCTACCGGAAGGGGCGCTGACCTACGGCGATTTCACCATCGCCGAAGTGGCGTATAATCGGCCGGGTGACTCTATCTGATCAAGTGCCGGCGGCTTTCCTCTGCCGCCCCGGCTGCGGCGCGTGCTGCATCGCCCTGTCCATCAGTTCGCCCATCCCCGGCATGCCCGACGGCAAGCCGGCGGGCGTCCGCTGCATCCAGCTCACCGATGACAACCTGTGCCGGCTGTTCGGCATGCCGGAGCGGCCCGCGGTGTGCGTCGCCCTGCGGCCGAGCGCCGAGATGTGCGGCGAGACGGCCGAGGCGGCGCTGACCTATCTGGCGCAGCTTGAATTGCTGACGCGCCCTGAGACAAGGTGACACTTACCATGTTTCAAAAGCAAAATCCACCACCTGATGAGATGAAGTCCCAGGCCTATCAGGTCTACTCCGAGTGGGGGCCGGACTCGCGCATCCCGCGTGACGAACGGCTGGCAGCATGTTTCCCATCCTTGCCGGTTGAGAATCGCGCTGAGTGGATGGCGACTTTCGACGCCGTAGAGAAGGAGATTTGGGGCTACGCCGAGACAGGTGGACCCCGGCTGCACCCTTTCGACCACTTTGCAAAACACATGATCGAGCGCTTCCCATTCATGAACAACGAGGCTCTGCGGCGAGCGTGGTCGCTGGCCATGTACTATACGGTGCATGAGGGATACTAGCCCGGGCCAGGCTCGCTCAACCCATCGTCGGGTTTGCGGTACTTCGCCCGCGGGCCTATACTAGCGTCGACCGGCCCAACTGGACCCAGGAAATGGCATGGCGGCTGACTTCGACGCGCGGGTACTTGAGGGTCTGACTGAGTCTTACTCTCTCGATGAGTTGCACACCCTTTGCTTCAACCTGGGCGTGGACTACGAGGCGATACCGCATTCGACCAAGCCGGGATTGGCCCGCGAATTGATCGCCCGCATGCATCGCGAGCGCCGGCTGCGGGAGTTGATCAACGAGTTGCGCCATGAGAAGCCCTACGTCTCCTGGCCCGACCCGTCACCCGGTGACACTCGCCCCAGGCAATCCACCGTTCAGTCACCCAAAAGCGCGCGCAAAACAAACCAGCTCCGCCGGTCGCGTATCTGGTTCGTGATTGGCGGCTTGTTCCTGGTGGTCGCAATGGGAGCGGTAGCGTGGAACCTGTGGAACAGCCGGGCAACCACGCCGGAGACACCGCTGGCGGCCGCGACTGTCTCTTTGACCCAGATTCCCGGACCGCGCCTACGAATCATCCGGCCTGGCGACGGCGATGTGGTCGGCCACGAGGTTGTCGTCGAGGGCCAACTGGTGGAGCCGGTCTGTGAGGCGTGCGACTTATACGTGGTCGTCCATCCGGTGGAGCCGGGCGAGAAGTACTACGTGCAGACGGACGCCGCGCTGCAGCATTCGTCGGCCGCCTTCACGGCCGAAGGCGTCATCGTCGGCAGCGCGAGCCTGCAAGACAACGGCAAGTCGTTCGAGATTTGGGTCGTCCTGGCCCATGATGCGCCGGGCAAACTCATTATGACGCCCGACGAGTGGACAGGCTTCGCCAAGGAAAGTGCGGCTGTCATCGCCGTCATTCGCGACGGTTTGTAGGAAGTAGGATTTGGAGGGGGACATGCTGCAATCGGGCTCTGCGTATTGCCGGGTCTGTGTAACCGCTGTTGCCTGCGCGTTGCTGTTGACCGGAGCGGCTTGCTCGAGTCCAGCGGCCGTTGCGCCAACAACCGTGCCAGCCCCAACCCCAATCTCAACGGCGAACCTCGCCCCTACCGCAGGGCCAACCGCCCCGCAGGCGGCCGTACCGGTCACGCTACCCGACTTCTCGCTCTGCTGGGTCGCCTATTCGCCCACGAAGTACGATCCCACAATCCCCAGACTGCCGCTGCCGTCCGACCTGCGCGAAGACCTGCGCGTCTTACGCGAGGCCGGCTTTGAGGGTCTCATCACCTATGGGGCGTGGGGCAACCTGGATCAGGTGGCGAGGTTAGCCAGAGAAGCGGGTTTTGCGCAAATCATCCTGGGGGTAGCCAGCCCCGACAACGAAGCCGAGGTCAGCGCGGCTATCGCCGCCGCCCCTTACGCCGAGGCCTACATCATCGGCAACGAAGGTCTGGAGGACGGCCGCTACACGCTGGAGAGCCTGCAAGCCACGCTGCTCCAGGTAAGCGCCGCGACCGGCAAACCGGTTACCACCTCAGCCCGGATTGAGACCTACTACAGCCTGCCGGAACTGATGGCCCTCGGCGACTGGCTTTCGCCAATCGTGCATCCCTTCTGGCACAACTACTTCGACCCGGCCGAGGCCGCCGAGTGGACGGCCGTGCAGTATGCCGACTTGTCGGCTGTCGCGCCCGGTCGCCCCATCCAGTTCAAGGAACTGGGGTTACCGACGGCCGGCGCGGCCGAGGTCAGCGAGCCCGGCCAGGCCGAGTACTATCGCCTGCTGCAGCAAACCCCGGATGCGCCGCCCTTCGCCTACTTCGAGGCCTTCGATCAGGCGTGGAAGGCCACAACAACGGGCGAGGCCGTCGAAGACCATTGGGGGCTGTTCCGCGCCGACCGTTCGCCCAAAGCCGTTGTGGACCTCGTTTGCGGAAAGACACCTGCTCCGATGAGCGGCGTGACGCCCGGGGTCGGCGCCACCATCCCACCCGAACCGCCCGCCACGACCGTCACCGCCACCGAGGCGCCCACGCCAACCGCCACGGCTCCCGCAACAGAGCCAGCTCCGGACACAGTCTATCTCTTCGGCGACGCTCCGGCCGCGGGCTACGAAGTGAACATCGACACGTCAGCGCATCAGTTCGGCTGGCTTGGTGGCGGCAGCTTCCTCCAGGCCAACTTTCCGGCTGGTCAGCAGTGGGCGGTCGTCTACCTCACGGTTGGGCCAGCCGTGCCCGCTGGGCAACGCAGCGCGTCGGCTGACTTTTCTGACTGCGACGCGCTCAGTGTGGACCTATGGAGTGCCCAACCCGGCGTCGAAGTGAAGGTAGGTGTCAAAGATGTCGACGACCCCGATGACGGGAGCGAGACGCTGCTGAGCCGGAGCTTGACGGCCGAGCCGCTCGTCTATCAGTTTCCACTGGCCAAGTTCGCTACGGCCGACCTGGGCCAGGTCTACGTGCCTTTCGAGCTAGTGTATCAGGGCGGCGACGCCGCGACCGTGTTCATCGACAACATCCGGTTAACGTGCCGCCGGTGATCGCGAGTACTATAGGCGATGATTATGAACCAACAACTACCTACCAACTCCATCTCCCACTTCACCCTCGCCCTGCCCGACTGGGCTGTGGCGGCCACAACCGAGTTGCCCGCTTACTTGCCCACGGTGGAGGACCGCATGGCCGCGGTGATCGAGTTCTCGCGACAGAACTTCCGGCGCGAGACGGGCGGCCCGTTCGCCGCGGGCGTCTTCGAGCGCGATTCGGGCCGGCTGGTGGTCATCGGCGTCAACCGCGTCGTGGCGCACAACTGCTCCTCCGCCCACGCCGAAGTGATGGCCCTGTCGCTGGCCCAGCAGCGGCTCGGCGCGTACGACCTCGGCGGGCCGGGGCTGCCGGCGCACCAGCTCGTCGTCAACTGGCGGCCGTGCGCCATGTGCTACGGCGCTGTGCTGTGGTCGGGTGTGCGCTCGCTGGTCATCGCCGGGGAGGGGCCAGAGCTGGAGCAAATCACCGGCTTCGACGAGGGGCCGTTGGCGGCCGATTGGCGTGGGGAGCTGGCGCGGCGCGGCATTGCGCTGGTGGAGGACGTGCTGCGCGACGAAGCCCTGGCCGCCTACCGCGAGTTCGCCGCCGCCCGCCAGCTCGTGTACAATGCTCGCCAGGGTAGTATGTAGCGGAACAAAAGACGCAGAAGCCGTTCGATAATCATCTGCCGACTCTCGTTCGACCGCTACCCTATCCGGGCCGCCGACCACCCCGGCTGCCGGCCCCGGCATCCAGCACCATCCTGAATACTTGCTCTCCTCACGACCGCGCCATGCACTCTGTTATCCCCAAACCCGTCTTCGCCGTGCCCGCCGAGGGGCAATTTGCCCTGACGCCCGCTAGTGTCATCACCGTTGACCCCACCGCCCCCGAACTAAGCGCCATCGCCGAGTTCCTCGCGGCTCGCCTGCGACCGGCCACCGGCTACCCGCTGCCCGTGCTGCGGCTGGTCGAATCGCCGGTCGCCAACTGCATTGCCCTGGCTCTCGACCCGAACGACGCGCCTCTGGGCGACGAGGGCTACGACCTGCGCGTGGCGGCCGACGGCGTGACCCTGCGCGCTTTCCAGCCGGCCGGGCTCTTCCACGGCGTCCAGACGCTGCGGCAATTGCTGCCGGCAACGGTCGAGCGGCCGTCGCTCCAGCCCGGGCCGTGGGCGCTGGCCGCAGGACACGTCCGCGACGTGCCGCGCTTTGCCTGGCGCGGCGTCATGCTCGACGTGGCCCGCCACTTCTTCACTGTCGACGAGGTTAAACGAGCCATCGACCTGGCCGCGACCTACAAGCTCAACCGCTTCCACCTGCACCTGACGGACGACCAGGGCTGGCGGATCGAGATCAAGTCGTGGCCGAAGCTCACGGCTGTCGGCGCTCAGACGCAGGTCGGCGGCGGCGCGGGCGGCTACTATACCCAGGCCGACTATGCCGACATCGTCGCCTACGCCGCCGCGCGCTACGTGACCGTCGTGCCGGAGATAGACCTGCCCGGCCACACCAACGCCGCGCTGGTTGCCTATCCGGCGCTCAACGGTGGCCCCAAGCAACCGGCGCCCTACACCGGCGTCGAGGTGGGCTTCAGCACGCTTGACATCCATAACGGCCTCACCTACGAGTTCGTCGACGACGTTATCGGCGAGTTAGCCGCCCTGACGCCGGGCGAGTACATCCACATCGGCGGCGACGAAGCCCACTCGACGGCTCACGCCGACTACGTGCGCTTTATCGAGCGCGTCGAAGGCATTGTCCAGTCCCACGGCAAGCGTATGGTCGGCTGGGAAGAGATCGGCCAGTGCCGCTTGGCGCCGACAACGCTCGCCCAGCACTGGGCCAACGCCCACGGCCTGGCCGCGGCCCGGCAGGGCGTCCGGCTCATCCTCTCGCCCGCCACGAAGGTTTATCTGGATATGAAGTACGACGCGGACACGCCGATCGGCTACACCTGGGCCGGCCACATCAGCGTCCGCGATAGCTATGAGTGGGACCCGGCAGCCCACCTGCCCGGTGTGACTGAGGCGGACGTGCTGGGCGTGGAAGCGGCGCTCTGGACGGAGACGGTCGAGACCCTGGCCGGCATCGAGATGATGCTCTTTCCCCGGCTGTTGGGCGTGGCCGAGATCGGCTGGACGCCGGCGGCCGCGCGGTCGTGGGACGACTACCGCCCGCGCCTGGCCGCCCACGGGCCGCGGCTGGAGGCGATGGGGGTCAACTTCTACCGGGCGCCGGAGGTGGGATGGGCG
>CAZSOD010000065.1:0-19164 GCA_964608255.1 uncultured Ardenticatenaceae bacterium | reverse complement strand
CCCCCGCGGCCGCCGAAACGGTTCCCGCCGCCGGGCGGGGCGAGCGGCTTGCGGCGTGGTGCCTCCTCGGATTGGCGTTGCTGCTGGGCCTCTTTCCCGGCCTGCTGACCGCCTTTTCGGCGCGGCTTGCCGGCGCATAGACCGGGGGCGCTCGCTGTCGCGGGTTCTAACTCCCTCTCGAACCTACGCGCCGGCCGCGGTGAACGTCGGGTTTTGTGTGTCCGAAAAAAGCGTGAAATCTGCGCCGCCGAAGCAATATTGCCGCTTATCTAGGGTATCATTACTTATGTAGCCGCACGCATTCTGGCGGCCCGCCACACCGGCGCGCCGCCTGGAGCGCGGCCATTCCGATAGGGTCGGCTCCGTCATTAGGGACGGACAAGGAACAGTATGGAGCGCAAACGATCTCTACTTAGCCGGATCGCCAGCCGTGAAGCCACGGTCGGCGTCGTCGGGCTTGGCTACGTGGGCCTGCCACTCGTGGTGGCGTTTGCCCAGGAAGGCTTTCGCGTCCTGGGCGTGGACGTCGACGCGCGGAAGGTAGCCTCATTGCAACGCGGCGAGAGTTACGTTGAGGATGTGCCGTCGAGCGTGCTAGGGCCGCTTGTGGCAGACGGGCGGTTCAGCGCCAGCACCGACTACGCCGCGCTGGCCGCGGCCGACGCCATTTCTATCTGCGTGCCCACGCCGCTGCGCAAGACAAAAGACCCCGACATCTCATACATCGTTGACGCCACCGAGTGTATCGCCACCCATATAAGACCGAGCGGCGGCCAACTGATCATTCTGGAAAGCACGACCTACCCCGGCACAACGGACGAAGTCATCCTGCCCCGGTTGAGTCGCGATGGGCTGGAGGTCGGCCGCGACTTCTTTCTGGCCTTTTCGCCGGAGCGCATTGACCCGGGCCGCACCGATTTCACCGTCCGCACCACGCCCAAGGTCATCGGCGGCGTCACGCCTGACTGCCGGGAAGTGGCCGTGGCCCTCTACGCCACGGTAGTCGACCATCCCGTGCCCGTGTCGAGCACGGCCACGGCCGAGATGGTCAAGCTGCTGGAAAACACGTTCCGCGCCGTCAACATCGGGCTCGTTAACGAGGTGGCGCTCATGTGCGACCGCCTTGGCCTGAGCGTCTGGGAAGTGGTCGGCGCGGCGGCAACTAAACCCTATGGCTTCATGCCCTTTTACCCCGGGCCGGGGCTGGGCGGCCACTGCATTCCCATTGACCCCCACTACCTCAGTTGGAAACTGCGCACGCTTAACTACACGGCCCGGTTTATCGAACTGGCGGCCGAGGTCAATAGCCACATGCCCGACTACGTCGTCGGCAAGGTCGGCGACGCGCTCAACGACGAGCGCAAGGCCATCAACGGCAGCCGCATCCTTGTGCTCGGCGTGGCCTACAAGCGCGACGTGGGCGACGTGCGCGAGAGCCCGGCGCTGGACGTCATCCACCTGCTGCGGCAGCGCGGCGCGGAGGTCTGCTTCCACGATCCGTTCATCGACCGCGTGCAACTGGACGGCTACGGGCTGAGCGGGACGGCGCTGACGGCCGAGACGCTGGCCGCGGCCGACTGCGTTGTCATCGTGACCGACCACAGCGACTATGACTGGGAATGGATTGGCTCGAAGGCCCGCCTGATTGTCGACACGCGGAACGCGCTAAAGGGGCGCGCCGCGAGCCGGGTGGTGACCCTGTAGGCCAAGACTTCGCCGCGCCATTCGACATCCCGCACGATGACCGACACCGTCCACCCGCTGGCGCGGGTCTCATGGCTGACCCCAACCCGGGCGATCGTGGCTGCGCTGGTTGCCGCGGTCCTGGCGCTTGCCGGCGCGCCCGCCGGCCACAACCTGCGGGCAGTGCGCGAGACGCAGGCGATCATGAGCTATTACGCGCTGCCGGAGCCGTTGGGCGGCCGGGCCGGCGGCGGGCGCGAGAATCTTTGCTCCGCGTACCGCTCGCCGGAAAGCGTGACCAGCGCGGCGCGGTTGCCGTCACGCCTGGCGCTGGAGGAACCGCTCTGGCTGGCGCGCTGGGCCTTTGCCCTGTGCGATCGCGGACTGCTGGAGATCGCCGCCGCCGCGCTGCCGGGCGAACCAATGAGCTTGCCCGCCCTCTTCAAAGCCTACGCTGCCTGGCAGGTAGGTGATGAAGACAGCTTCTTGGAGACGCAGGCTGGCAACCCGCTCCTGACGGCCATGTTTCGCGAGAAGGCGCTGGACGCGTCGGCGGCCCACAATTGGCCGGCGGCGTATGACCATGCCCGGTTGGCTTACCGGCTAGGGGCGAAAGACGCGCGGCTGCTGCTTGTTTACGCTGATTCGGCCCTGTTTAGCGGCCAGCCGGCGGCTGAAGCGCTACCGGTTCTGGAGCAGGCGCGCGCCGTCGACCCAACCTCGTTTCGTCCTTACCAAAGCCTGGTCAACACGTACCTGCACTACATGTCGCCGCCCGATCTCGACGCGGCGGCAGCCAACCTGGAGCTGGCGTGCGAGTATGGCCTGGAGTTGGCCCGCTGCCGGCTCATTCGCGGCGAGATCGCTTACGCGCGCGGCAACTATGAGCGCGCCCTGGCCGAGAGTGTATCTGCCCAGTCCAGCGCCGACCCCAGCCTTCATGAGCGGGCCATCGTTCAGGAAGCGCGGTCGCTGGCTAAGCTAGGCCGGCTTAGCGAAGCAACCGAGGCGATGGGCGAACTGGTCGAAAGCTCGCCCGACCGCGCTGATTATGTGCAGGAGTTTCTCCAGTTCCTGCTGCTGGCCGGGGAACAGGACGCGGCGCTGTCTGTCTGCCTTGATTTCGCCCAACGCTGCCCGACGTGCCTCCGGGAGGCGAGTTTTGGCGGCCTACTTACCCAATTGCCGGAGTGCAGCCCATGACCGCCGCTGGCGCGCGCGTCCCCCGGGCGGGCCAGTGGGACGAGAACCGCTTAATCCTCTTCCCGCTGGCCAATACTGTTTTGCTGATGTGCCTGGCGGTTCTCTATGGCGGCGCGCTGCGCTATCTGGCCCCCGTGTCGTCGCTAGCGCTCTACGGTTTCTATGCCGTGCTCTTTGGCTGTATTGGGCTTTCCCTGCTAACCAGCCGTGGGAGCGTTGCTTTCCACTGGCCCTCGGTTTTGCCCTATCTAGCCTGGCTGGCGTTCTATCTGTTATGGGGTACGCTTTTTTCGCGTGACCAGGACAGCGCCGTGCGCGAGATGGCGCGCTTTGGCTATCGCAACGCCCTCATCCTGACGACCATCGTTGTCGCTCTGGTGAACCGGCGCAGTCTGGAGCGATTCGCCGGCTACGCTCAGGTGGCGGTCCTGGTCAACGCCGCCGTCAGTGTCTGGCTGGCCCTCGATCCCGTCCGGATGGCGCGGCTGGCATTTTATCTGGACCCCAACAGCAGTTCTTACTCCCTGCGGCCGGGCGGCCTGTGGATCAATCCTAACGAAGCGGGGTTTGCCTTCCTGTTCGGTCTGCTCCTGTCACGATGGGCGCGCGGCCGGTGGGTCTGGGTGGCGCGGGTGGCGGCGTTGCTGGGCATCTTCCTGTCAGCCTCGCGCACCGGCTTTCTGATGGCCCTCCTGTGCGCCGCTATTTTTCTCATCTACCGCTACCGAACTTCCGGGCCGCTTGCCCGCATCATGGGCGTCTTGCTGGCCATCACGTTGTTGCTGGGGGTGCGCGCCGGTTGGCTGGCGGATGGGCTTGCCCCGCTGAACATCGACGTGGGCCAGCAAACGGCCCTGCAGCGCCTGACCGACCTGACCGAAACGGAGACGGAGCGCGAGCGCCAGTTGACCCGGGCGCAATTGACGCGCCTTGGCCTGACGCGACTGATTCAGGCGCCGTGGTATGGCAATGGCTTGCTCGCTTTCCAGGGCGGCGCGTCGGCCGCGCGCGTCGGGCTGCCGCAGGGCATCCACAACATCTATCTGGCCGTCGGCGGCGAAATCGGCTGGATGGGCCTGCTATCCTATTTTGGCGTGCTGGCGTTCGGCATCCGGCGGACGTTGCGCGCGCGCGCGCCGGGCGAGGATAAACTTGTTCTGCTTGTGTTCTGGCTGTGTTACCTGTTAATTGGCCTGACATGGCATAACCAGCTCACTTCGGTGCCGGGGGCCATCTACGCCGGCCTACTCTTTCATATCCCCTACTTGCTTGATAAGGAAGGACGGCGCGCCGGGGCCAGCGACGATCCGGAGGCGGCATGACGCAGCCGCGCTCGACCGTATGGCTAGTCTTTATGGGCGTTGCCTCTGGCTGGGGGCTTTTCGCCGTCAAGCTGGTGACCAGTTTTATCCGCGTGCGCGTGCTCCTGAGCTTCCTGCCGGATGCCGAAGCCGGTGTCTGGTTCACGATGGTCACGATCCTGGGCTACGTCCAGATGCTCGACTTCGGCGCGGGGGTGACTTTGGCGCGCTATGTGGCCTACGCGCGCGCCGGGCACTTGCCGGACGTCTGGGCGGCGCGACCGGGCCGGGAGCAATTAACGGCCGAACAGCAGTCTATTGCCGACCTCATCGCTACCGTCGGCCGTTATTTTCGCGCCGCCAGCGCCGGCGCGTTGGGGGTGTTCCTGGTCGCCGGGTTCCTGATCCTGCCCGGCGCGCTGGGCGGCTCGCTGCCGGCTGACCTCATGTGGGCCTGGGTGCTCATCGCGCTCTCGGGATACCTGACCCTGGCCGGTTTCACCTACACGGCCTCGCTTTATGGTTCCAACGGCGTTCACCTGCGTGACTCCGTTTACGCGGTGACGATGCTCGCCGGCTTCGGCCTCATGATCCTCTTCCTGTCTCTTGGGTGGGGGTTGATCGGCGTCAGCCTATCGCTGCTGATCGAGACAGCGTTGCGCTACTGGCTGCACCGGCTGGCGGTGTTACGGCTCTACCCGTTCCTGCGGTTGCGGGACGCGGGCCGTGCTCAATGGGCATTGCTGCGCGCCATGCTTGGCCCCAGCGTCCGGATGGGGATTATTCTGGTGGCCGAGGCGCTCATCTTGCAGACCGACAACGTGATCATCGCCGCGCGCTTGGGGCCGGCGGCCGTGCCTAACTACAACGTCGCCTTCCAACTGGGCTTCACGCTGCTGTCGCTCCTGCTCGTCATCAATACGCCGTTGGTCAGTCTGGCAGCCTCGGCCCATGCTGAGCGGGACGAACCGCGGCTGCGCCAGATGCTCAGCGTCAATTTGCGCTTTGGCTTTTCTCTAATGCTCCTGGGAGCGGCGCTGTTGGCCGCGTTTGGCGACGATGTGATCGCCCTGTGGGTCGGGCCGGCGCGGTTCGTGGGGTTCCCCGTGCTGTGGCTGATTTTGCTGGTTATGACGCTGGAAGCATTCAAGGTTTTCCACTTCCGGCTGGTGACGGCCACCGACAGCATTCCCTTTGTACCCTGGGTCGTGGCGGCGGCTTTGCTCAATCTGGCGGTCAGTTATGCGCTGGCCCCGCGCTGGGGGTGGCTGGGCGTCACCTTCGGCACGCTGTTCTCCCAGGCAGTGACATCCTATTGGTACGTACCCTACCATACGGTACGCGTCATGAAGTTTCAGGCGCGGGAGTACGCGCGGCTGCTGTTACCGGTTCTGGCGTTTGGGCTCGCCGCCGTGCTGGCTGCTCAGATGGTCAGCCGCGGGCTGGATCTGACCGTCGGCGCGCAGCGGCCGCTGGCGCACCTTCTGGCGGGGGTTGCGCTGGTTGGCCTGCCGGCGGTGGCCGTCGCCTACCGGTTTCTTCTCCTGCGCGCCGAGCGCGACTTTCTGCGCGCCAAAGCAACAATGGTTCTGGGTCGCTTGCAGCCCGCCATCCGAACGCGATAGTTGCCCATGCCTGTTTTCCTGGCTTCCCTCCCGCCCGGTCGCCGGCGCCACCTTCGCGCTGTGGTTTTACTGCGCCCGGCGGCGCGGCTCACAGTCAACGGGGCGGAGGTCTATCCATGATCCAATCTCCTACCCTGTCCCGTAGCGAGGGCGCGGCCCGCTCCCGTGACGGAGCGCCAGCCTGGTTCCGGCTGGCCGCGGGCATTGCCATCGCGCTCAGTCTTGGCCTCAGCCTGACCGTTACGTCGCCGCGCGGCATTGGGCTCAGCCCGGACTCGGTCAGCTACCTGGCGGCGGCGCGGAATCTGGCCGCCGGTGAAGGCTTCCGCTCTTTCGATGGGCAGCCGGTTACGCTATGGCCGCCGCTGTACCCCGCGTTGCTGGCCGCGCTGCACGGCCTGACGGGCGCGGAGTTGCTCGCTACTGGTCGCTGGCTCCATGCCGGCCTGTTGATCGCAACTCTGGGCCTTACCACGGCGCTCGCTGTCCGCCTGGCCTCCGATGAGTGGCTGGTTGCCCTGACCATCATCGGCGTTGCCGGTCTTTCTCCTTTTCTCTGGCCCTTTAGCGCCTTACTCCTATCCGAAGGACTATTCGCGTGCCTCGTCCTTCTACTGGTCATGGCGCTCGCCGGTGACCGGCCGGGCTGGCGCGCGATCGCGTTCGGTGGCGTCATCGCCGCCGCGCTTGGCCTCACGCGCTACATCGGGATCGCCTTTGTCGTGGCCGGGGCTTTGGCGCTCGTTCTTGGCGGGCCGGAACCGCCGGCCCGGCGGGCGTTGAAGGCGGCGCTATTCGCCTCTGTCGCCGCTCTCCCGTGGCTTCTCTGGCTGGGCCGCAACGCCTGGCTCTACGGGAGCGCGATGGGGCCGCGCTACCCTTCCGTCTATGGCTTGGGAGAGAACCTGCGTTTCACGCTCGAAACACTGTTGCAAATGATTCTGGCCGGGCCGCTGGCTCGGCCGGCAATCGCCGCGACGCTCTTGTTGCCGGCGGCCGTGGCCGCCGCGCTGGTCTTGCGCCGCTCGTTCGCTCCTCCGCGGCCCGGCGCGTCAAAGTTGCGCCGGACGCTACTCATCTTCATCAGCGTGTATCTGGCCTTTTTGATCGCCACGTCAACGACTTCGGCCTACGACCGCATCTCGGTGCGACTGGTCATGCCGGTCTTCGCGCCGCTCATTTTGCTGCTCGGCGATGTTGCCGCCGGCGTCCTCCGGCGCTTGCGAGCCACGACAGACGGCCGCGCACTGCGTGTCCTGGCCGGCGGCGCGGCCCTGCTGGTTGTGGGCATGGCCGCGGCACGGGGCGTGGAGGAGATAGGCGACATGCGCGCCACCGGTCTTGGGTATCACTCGGCAAACTGGGCCGAAAGCCCAACGCTGGCGTTGGCCATCGCCAACCGGGCGTTGCTGGAGTCGGAACGCGTTTTCAGCAACGATCCGCCGGCGCTGTATCTATACCTGGACCTTATCGCCGAGGAGACGCCCCGCCGTACGGCCCATAACTCGACGGCCATACTGGTGCCGGCCGCGGCGCTCGATGCGGCCTGGCCACCCGCTCCAGGTGTGGTGGTGTGGTTCGCGGCCAACAGCGGTGACACGGACTTCTACGCCCTCGACGACCTGGCGGCGGCGGCCGAGATGTCCCCGCTGGCCGCGGCCAGCGACGGCGCCCTTTATCGAGTCGCGTCCGAACCATAGGCCCCGGCGCGCTGTGCCTCCACATCCCATCATGACTAACAACGACCCCACCCGCCAAGACCTGTACACGACGCGCAAGCTGGTCGACGGCTATCCCGACATGGAGCAGTTGGGCGTCGACTACTTCCAGCGCGAGCAGAGCACGGCGACGAGCGCGCTGCGCACGGTGCAACGTGCGGCCCGGCTTATCGACCTGGCCGGCGTGGCGCCCATCGTCGTCGTGGGTTGCGGGCCAAAGCCGGAGTCGGTCCGGGCGTTGCTCGACGCGGGATTCAACGCGGTTGGCGTGGAGCCCGTGGCCGGTTTTGTCGCCACCGCGCGCGACTATCTCGGCGCGGCCGAGCGCGTTATGGCCGGAGCGGCCGAGCGTCTCCCCTTTGCCGGGGGCACGCAGCGGCTCGTGGTCATGGAGAGCGTGCTGGAGCACGTTGACTCACCGGAACAAAGTCTGGCCGAGGCCTACCGCGTGCTCGCGCCGGACGGCGTCTTGTATGTCAGCACGACCAACCGCTGGCGCTTCAGTCCGACCGGCGGCAACGGTGAGTTCCGCGTGCCTTTCTACAACTGGTTTCCGGCCCTGGTGCAAGAGTCCTACGTCTTCCGCCACCTGCACTATGAGCCACGCCTGGCGAACTTCACACCCCGGCCGGCCGTGCATTGGTTCAGCTATAGCGACCTCTGCCGGCTCGGCCGCCGCGTTGGCTTCGCCCACTTCTACTCGTTTCTCGACCTGATCGACGAGCGGCGCGACACGTCGATGGCCGGCAGCCGGCTCAAGCGCTTCATCGTTCGCAACGCGCGCGAGCATCCGTGGTTCCGGGCGTTGTTATTGACCCAGGCCGGTAACGCCATCTATATGTGGAAGCGGAAGGAGCCGGGCCTATGAGCCGGAACGCGGCGCCGGGCGAGCGCGTAGCCCTGGTCATCTCGGGACTGGGCCCGGGGGGGGCGGAGCGCGTCGTCAGTCACATGGCGGGCTACTGGGCCGAGGCCGGCCGGTCGGTTAGCGTTATCACGTTTGAACCGCCCGGCACGCCGCCCTTCTTTCCGTTGCCGCCCGACGTGCGCCTCACGCAACTTGACTTGCTGCGGCCGGCAACCGGTCGCGTCGACGGGCTGGCGGCCAACGCTGGCCGGGTGGCCGCCCTCCGCCGGGCGCTCCGCGAGGCGGAGTCCGCGGCGTATGTCGCTTTCACCAGCCGCGTCAACGTGCTGACGGTGCTGGCCGCGCGCGGTCTGGGCCGGCCGGTGATCATCGCCGAGCGGAGCAATCCTCTGCTTTTGCCGCAAGGCCGGCTCTGGCAAGCGGCGCAGCGCGCGATCTATCCGCTGGCCGACAGGGTCGTGTTCCAGAGCGAGCGTGTCGCGGCGTGCTTCTCGGAGCGCGTGCGCCGGCGAGCCGTCATCATTCCCAACCCGGTGTTCGCCCCGCCTACGCTCGCGGCGCCCGCTGTTCGCTCGCGGCGCATTCTCCTGGGCATGGGCCGGCTGGATGCCGACAAGGCCTACGATCGGCTCGTGCGCGCCTTCGCTGTTCTAGCGGCACGCCACCCGCTCTGGGACCTGGAAATATGGGGCGACGGGCCGGAACGCCCGCGGCTAATCGCGCTGGCCGGCGAGCTGGGGCTGGCGGGCCGGGTGCGGCTGCCGGGGCGCACGGCCGAACCGCTGGCGCGGATGCGGGCGGCCGATCTTTTCGCGCTTACGTCGCGCTATGAAGGGTTTCCCAATGTGGTGCTGGAGGCCCTGGCCTGTGGTTTGCCCGTGGTCAGTCTCGACGTTCCCTTTGGGCCGCGCGAGATCATTCGCCACGGCGTAGACGGGCTGCTCGCGCCGCCGGACGACGAAGTCGCGCTTGTGTCCGCGCTGTCGCGGCTGATGGGTGACGAGGCGGAGCGCGCTCGCCTGGCGGCGCGGGCGGTCGAGGCCGGCGAGCGTTTCCACCCGCGGCGCATCATGGCCCTATGGGATGCGCTCTTGTCATCGGTGGGTGCATGGCCGGCCAGCGCCCCGTCGGGCGAGCCGGGCCGGTATGATATGCAAACGGTCAGGTCGTAGCAACGAGCCTGGGCTTAGGATTATGTCAAACGAAACTCAATGAGCGGACTAAGCGTGACACCGGCGGCCGACGAACAACGTTTTGGGTTCGGCGCAAACTGGCGCAGCTTCCTGCGCGTTCTCGACGACGAACGGATTGCCGTAGCCGAGCAGTCCCTGCGTGATCTGCTGGGCGTCGATTCGCTGGCCGGTAAGTCCTTTCTCGATCTGGGCTGTGGCAGCGGGCTTTTCTCGCTAGCCGCGGCCCGATTGGGAGCGGCGCGCGTCCTCTCTGTCGATTATGACCCGGAGAGCGTTGCCTGCGCCGCCACGCTGCGCGAGCGCTACCCGCCCGATGGAGCGCAGTGGACGGTTGAACGCGGCGACGCGCTGGACAACGCTTACCTGGCCTCGCTGGGGCAATGGGACGTCGTCTACTCCTGGGGGGTGTTGCACCATACGGGCGACATGTGGCGCGCACTGGGCTATGCCGGCGATCTGACCCGGCGCGGCGGCGCGCTGGCAATCGCCATCTACAACGACCAGGGCCGTCTCTCGCGCTTGTGGCTGGGCGTGAAGCGCCTCTATAACCGGGGCCGCCTCGGCCGATGGGTGGTGCTCGCCGTCTTCGTGCCGCTGTTCGCGGTGCTGACAGCGCTGGCCGACGTACTGCGTGGCCGCAATCCGCTGGCCCAACACCGCGCCTACCGTTCGCGGCGCGGCATGTCGCGCTACCACGATTGGCTCGACTGGCTGGGCGGCTATCCGTTCGAGGTGGCGGCGCCGGAAGCCGTCTTCCGGTTCTTCCGCGACCGGGGCTTTGCCCTGCGCAACCTGACGACGGTGGGCGGTCGTCTGGGCTGTAATCAGTTCGTCTTTATCCGCCGCGAGACGCCTGTGGCTTGAAGGAGCGCGCCGATGTGTGGTTTGGCTGTTTGTTGGTCGACGAGCGGCGCGGACGAGGCGGCGCTAACCGCCCTGACCGCCCGGCTGGCCGGAACGTTGCGCCATCGCGGGCCGGATGATGGCGGGGTGTGGGTCGATGCCGACGCCGGGCTGGGCCTGGGGTTCCGCCGGCTGTCGATTGTCGATCTGTCGCCGCTGGGCCACCAGCCGATGGTTTCGGCCAGCGGGCGATACGTCATGGCCTTCAACGGTGAGGTCTACAACTTCGCCCGGTTGCGGCCAGAACTGGAGCGCCTCGGCCACGCCTTCCGCGGCCATTCCGACACCGAGGTCATGCTGGCCGCCTTCGAGGAATGGGGCATCGGCGCCGCCCTGGAGCGCTTCGTGGGCATGTTCGCCATCGCCCTGTGGGACCGCCGGGAGCGCCGGCTAACCCTCGTCCGCGACCGGTTGGGCAAGAAGCCGCTCTACTACGGTTGGGCCGGAGACGCGTTCCTGTGCGGCTCGGAACTCAAGGCGCTGCGCGCCCACGCCGGCTTCGCACCGCCCATTGACCGCGACGCGCTCGCCCTCTATCTTCGCCACGGCTACATCCCCGCGCCCTACACCATCTACGAGGGCGTCCACAAGTTGCCGCCCGGCGCGCTGCTGACGCTTGGCGCGCCGGAGAGCCGGCCCGCCCCGCAGCCGTATTGGTCGATGCGCGCCGCCGTCGAGCGCGGCCTGGCCGCGCCGCTCCGGCTGACCGACGTAGAACTGATTGAGGAACTGGACGCGCTGCTGCGCGACGCCGTCGGCCTGCGGATGATTGCCGACGTGCCGCTGGGCGCTTTCCTGTCGGGCGGCATCGATTCCTCGACCGTCGTGGCGCTCATGCAGGCGCAGAGCGCCCGCCCGGTGCGGACGTTCAGCATCGGCTTTGCCGAGGACAAGTACAACGAAGCGACGCACGCCGCGGCCGTGGCTGCCCATCTGGGCACCGACCACACCGAGCTGTACGTCACGCCCGAGGAAGCGCGGGCCGTCATCCCGCGCTTGCCGCTTATGTTCGACGAGCCGTTCGCCGACTCGTCGCAGATTCCCACCTTCCTCGTCGCCGAGATGACCCGCCGTCACGTCACGGTCGCTCTCTCCGGCGATGGCGGCGATGAGTTGTTCGCCGGCTACCCGCGCTATGCGGCTACCCGCGCCGTTGTCGGCAAGCTGGCCTGGTTCCCGCGCCCGCTGCGCCGGCCGCTGGCCGGGGCCCTACTGCGCGCCCAGCCGGCGGCGGTTGACCGCTGGTTCGGCTGGCTGGCCCCGCTGACCGACCGCTTCGGCCGCCGCGCCGGCGTGGGCAAGCAGGCCCATAAGCTGGGCGCGGTGCTGCTGGCCGGCGCGCCGGAACTTGTCTACCACCGCGCCCTGTCGCACTGGAAGGAGCCGGCGGCGCTGGTGGCCAGCGCCGCCGAGCCGCCCACGCCATTGACGGACGCCGCCGCCTGGCTCGACGACGCTGACTTCACCACGCGCATGCAATACCTGGACGCGATCACCTACCTGCCGGACGACATCCTCACCAAGGTCGACCGGGCCAGCATGGCTGTCAGCCTGGAGGCGCGCGTGCCGCTGCTCGACCACCGCGTGGTGGAGTTCGCCTGGCGCGTGCCGCTCGCGGCGCGCGTCCGCGATGGTCAGGCCAAGTGGCTGCTGCGCCAGGTGCTCTATCGCTACGTACCGCCGGCGCTGGTGGAGCGGCCGAAGATGGGCTTCGGCGTGCCCATCGGCGAATGGCTGCGCGGCCCGCTGCGCGACTGGGCCGAAGCGCTGCTCGACGCGCGGGCGATGGCCGACCAGGGCTTCGTGGACCCGCGGCCGGTACGCGACCTGTGGCAGGCCCACCTGGCCCGCGAAGGCGACTGGGAGTATATGCTGTGGGACGTGCTCATGTTTCAGGCCTGGCGCGAGGCGTGGGCCGCGACACCGGCGACCATCCTGCATGATGAAGGAGCGCCGGTGGCGTGATCCGTGTTCTCTTCTTGCTGCGCTCGCTGAACCAGGGCGGAACGGAACGCCAGTTGACCCACCTGGCGCGCGGGATGGATAAGGAGCGCTTCGACGTCACCGTGGCGACCTTCTACGACGGCGGTGGGTTGCGCGGCGAGATCGACGGGCTGCCGGGCGTGCGCGTCGCCAGCCTGGGCAAGGGCGGCCGTTGGGACGTGGCCTTTCTGCGACGCCTCTATCATCTCGCCGACGAGGTCCGGCCGCACGTGGTCCACGGCTACTTGCCGGGCGGCAACGCGCTGGCGCTGCCCACCGGGCGGCGAGTCGGGGCGGCCGTTGTCTGGGGGGTGCGCTCGGCCGACGTGGACTACTCGCGCTACAACTGGGCGGAATGGGCCGCCTTTCGGGCCGGGGCAACGCTCTCGCGCCGCGCCGACCGGATCATCCTGAACTCGCAGGCGGCGCGCCGCTATTACGCAGCGCGTGGCTACGCCGCCGACCGGATGCTGGTCATTCCCAACGGCTTCGACACAGACGCCTTCCGGCCCGACTGGAAACAAGCGACGTCGTTGCGCCGGGACTGGGTCGGGGACGGGCAGATGCTCATCGGCATTGTCGGCCGGCTGGACCCGATGAAAGACCATCCGACGTTTCTGGCGGCCGCTGCGGCTCTACGCGCTGACTGGCCGGAAGCGCGCTTCGTATGCGTCGGCGACGCGCGTGATGAACCATACGCCGCCGCGCTGCGACAGGAAGCATCTCGCCTAGGGCTGGACGACGCGCTGTGCTGGGCTGGACCATGCGTTGACATGCCCGCCGCCTACAACGCCCTCGATGTCCTTGTCCTGTCATCCATGAGCGAGAGTTTCCCCAACGTCGTCGGCGAGGCGATGGCCTGTGGCGTGCCTTGCGTCGTGACCGACGTGGGCGACGCGGCCGAACTGGTCGGCGAGACGGGCGTTATCGCCCCGCCGCGCGACCCCGAGCGGCTGCGCGAGGCGATCGAGGCGCTGCTGGCCCGGCCGGCGGGCGAACGCGCGGCCCTGGGGCAGGCCGCCCGCGAGCGCATCCTCGCTGGCTATAGCCAGTCGCTCCTTGTCCAACGCACGGAAGCGGCGTTGGCGGAGCTGGCGGCATGAGTGGCCTCAAAGTTGTGCACGTGATCACTGGCCTGGGCGTTGGCGGCGCGGAGCAGATGCTGGCCCGCCTGTTGCCAGGACTGGCCGGGCAGGGTATGACCAGCGTGGTGGTTTCATTGGCACCGCGCGGGCCCCTGGCCGAAGCCATCGAGGCGGTCGGGGTGCGCGTGGCATCGCTCTCTCTGCCAGCCGCCCGCCCGCCCTTGCGCGGCCTGGGCGCGCTCGTCGGGCTGCTGCGCCGGGAGCGGCCAGACGTGGTGCAGGGCTGGCTCTACCACGCCAACCTTCTGGCCACGCTGGCCGAGCCGCTGGCGGGCGGCGCGCCCACCGTCTGGAACATCCGCAGCGCGGCCGAATTGCGCGACTATGGGCGGGCAACGGCGCTGACCATCCGCGCCGGGGCCTGGCTGTCGCGCCGGCCCCGGGCCATCGTCGTCAATTCCAATGCCGCGCGCCGGCGGCACGAGGCGTTTGGCTACCGCCCGCGGGAGTGGGCGCTCATCCCCAACGGTTTTGATCTCGAACGCTTCCGGCCTGACCCAGCCGCCCGCCGCGCCGTCCGCGACGAACTCGGCCTGCCGCCGGGCGCGCAACTTGTCGGCCATTTCGGCCGCTTCCACCCGGTCAAACGCCACGACGTGCTGCTGTCCGCCGCGGGGTGCTTGCTGCCGCGCCATGCCGGCCTCCACTTTGTGCTGGCCGGGCCGGGGGTAACGGACGCGAACTTGGCGCTGCAAGCCGCGCTGCCGCCGGAAATGGCCGGGCGCGTCCACCTCCTGGGGGAGCGCTCGGACGTGCCGCGACTGATGGCCGCGCTTGATGTCCTGGCGCTGAGTTCCGACAGCGAGAGCTTCCCTAACGTTGTTGGCGAGGCGATGGCTTGCGGCGTGCCCTGCGCGGCTACCGACGTCGGCGACGTAGCGGAACTGGTTGGCGAGACCGGCGTCGTGGTGCCGCGTCGCGATGCCGGCGCCCTGGCCACGGGCCTGGAGCACCTGCTGGCGCTGTCGCCGGACGAGGCGCGGGCGACGGGCGCGCGGGCGCGGGCGCGCATTGCCACGGGCTACAGTCTGGAGCGCGTGGTCGCTCGCTACGCGGCGCTCTATCGGGTGTTGGTCAGCGCCGGCTCGAACGAGGAGGGGTAGGCCTGTGCGCGCCCGGGTGCTTCACCTGATCACCGAACTCGTTGTCGGCGGGGCGCAGGATAACACGCTCACGACCGTCGCCGGACTCGACCGCGAGCGCTATGAAGTTCACGTGGCCGCCGCGCCGGGCGGGGAGTGGGTTGAATGGGCCGGACGCGTCGCTGATTGCGTCCACCTGCTGCCGAACATGAAGCGCGAGATATCCCCGCGCCACGATGCTGCCCTGTTGCGCGACTTGGGGCGGCTCTACCGGCGCGAGCGGTACGACATTGTCCACACCCATAGCTCAAAGGCGGGCGTTGTCGGCCGCCTGGCCGCCCGCGCTGTGGGCGTGCCGATCATCATTCACACGGTTCACGGCCTGCCCTGGTATGAAGGCATGGCCGCGCCGCGACGTTACCTTTACGAGACGCTGGAACGCGTTGCCTCGCGCTGTAGCACGCGCATCATCACGGTGGCTGAGGCAAACCGGCAGGAACTGATCGCCAAAAGGATCGTGGACGCGGCCCGGACGGAAACGATCTATAGCGGCATCGTCCTCGATCGCTTTAGCCAGCCGGTGGATCGCGCGCGCGGGCGGCTCGCGATCGAGGTGGAACCCACGGCGCCGGTTGTCGGTTATGTAGCCCGTCTGTCGGAGCAGAAAGCACCGCTCGATTTCGTGGCTGCGGCGCGCCTGGTCCTGGAAGAGCTGCCCGAGGCGCAGTTTGTGATGGTCGGCGGGGGGCCGCTCCTGCACGACGTGCTGGCGGCCACCGGCGACGAACCTTCGTTTCATGTGCTCGGCCAGCGTGACGACGTGCCCGCGTTGTTGCCCTTGTTCGACGTTTTTGCCCTTAGCTCGCTGTTCGAAGGCGTCGGCCGCGCTCTGACCGAAGCGCTGGCCGCGGGCTTGCCGGTCGCGGCGACTAGTGTGGACGGCGTGCCCGAAATCGTCCACCACGAGCAGACCGGCCTTCTGTCGCCGCCGCGCCGGCCCGATCTGCTGGCGGCCAACATCGTCCGCCTGCTCCGCAACCCGGCCTGGGCCAGGCAATTAGGCCGCAACGGCCAGAGCCTTGTGACTCCGTTGTTCGACAGCCGCCTCATGGTTGCACAAATCGATCGCCTCTATCAAGCGTGTCTAGCCAAATCGCACACCTGACCTTCCCCCAGGCGAATTTTCTCTATCTTCACGGCCTCGTAATGGATTTAGAAATGCGCGTTGGCTATAGTGAATCATAGCGGGCTACCGCTCATCTATTCCTGGGTGATGCTACTTATGGGCGGCGGAGATTTCGTGCAACGGTTTATTGCCGGCCAACGCCAACTCAGCCGGCGCTTCGACGCGATGCTGCCGGAGCGTTACCGCGTCGATGGCGCGACCGACTTTCGGGAGCGCTTTCTGCCCGCTTACCTGCGTACCGGCGCGCGCATCTACGACATCGGCGGCGGCAAGTTACCGTGCCTGTCGGCCGCCGAAAAAGCGCGCCTCGACGCAACGGTCATTGGTCTCGACATCGATGCCGACGAGTTGCGCCGCGCGGAGCGCGGCGCCTATGATCTGGCCGTCTGTGCCGACATCGGTTGTTACCTGGGCGCGCAGGACGGCCATCTAGGCGTGTGCCGGGCTCTGTTGGAGCACGTGCGCGATACCGACGCGGCGCTACGCTGCATGGCCACCTGTTTGCGGCCCGGGGGCCGGCTGGTCGTGTTCGCGCCCTCCCGCAATGCCCTCTTTGCCCGGCTCAATTTGCTGCTTCCACCGCGCCTGCGGCAGCTTTTGCTCGACCTTTACGCTTCCGGCCGCCAGCGCGATCTGCGCGGCTTCCCGGCTTATTACGACCGTTGCACGCCGCGCGACCTGGAGGCCACCGCTCGCCAGCATGGGCTGGCGTTGGAGGCGGCGCGCTACTATTACACCAGCGGCTACTTTTCGGTCTTGTTCCCCGTCCATTTTTTGTGGCGCGTTTGGCTGGTCCTGTTCCGGCGGTTGGCCGGGCGACAGGCAGCTGAGACGTTTGCCATGACATTCCGCAAGGTCGAGCCGTCCGGCTAAGACCACCGAAGGACACATCGCACCATGGCCGGCACTCCCTCACTCGAAGCCGAATCATCGCTGAATTCACGAGCGCCCGGGCTGGCTGCGCCACGCTCCTTCGCGCTTAATCTAGGCGAACGACGCGCCCTGCTGACCCTGGGTGACGTCCTGTGGATGAACGTGGCGCTGGTGGCGATGCTCTACGCCCGCGGCCGCCTGTTTGCGGCCGAGCCCTTCACCTTGCGGGTTGGGCTCTGGTTTGTCATCCTGAGCGTCCTGTGGCTGCTGATCAGCTCCTTCCTCGACGTCTACGACATCACCCGTCTGGCGAGCCCGCCCCGCTCGGCCTGGGTGGCGGGCGTGACGGGGCTGATCGCCTCGGCCATCTATATGCTCATCCCGCGCTATACACCCGACATCCCACAGTACCGCCTCGATGTCTTGCTCTTCCCGGCGCTGGCGGCGTTGCTGGTATCCGTGTGGCATCTGTTGGCCGCGGCCGTGTTTGGCCGGGCTGTCTTCCACCATCGCTCGCTTATTATCGGCACCGGCGCCGCGGCGGCGGAGCTGACGCGGGCTATTGCTGAGTTCAGCCTGCCTGGCCGCTCCGGCAGCCGCATTGGCTACGATATCATCGGCTACGTGGGCGATAACGGGGAGCAGCGCAACGCGCGGATCGGCGAGGAAATGGTGCTGGGTGGGAGCAAGGACCTCAACGAACTGGTCGAGCATTACCGGCCGCATGAACTCGTGCTGGCGGTAGACGACCTGGCGCGAGCGGAGGACGACCTGTTTGAGTCCATCCTCGATTGCCGCGAGCGCGGCGTGCCCATCGTGACGATGACCGGCCTCTACGAGCGCATTACCGGCCGCGTGCCGGTTGAGCACGCCGGGCTAAACCTGCCCGTCGTGATGCCGGTCAGTCAATCGGGGTCGCTGCGCTTTTACCAGGCATTGGCGGCAGTAGTTGACCGGGCGGTAGCTCTCGCTGGCTGCCTCTTGCTGGCTCTGGTCGCGCCCTGGATCTGGTTGGCCAACCGTCTGATAAGCCCCGGCGACCTGTTTTACCGGCAGGTGCGCGTCGGCGCGGGCGGCCGGCCGTTTGAGGTGCTCAAATTCCGTTCCATGACGATGGATGCGGAGAAGTTCAGCGGCGCGGTTTGGGCGGAAGAGGATGATCCGCGCATTACGCCCGCCGGCCGTTTTCTGCGCCGCACGCGCCTGGATGAGTTGCCGCAGGTCTGGAACATCCTGCGCGGCGAGATGGGGCTGGTTGGCCCGCGGCCGGAGCGGCCGGAGTTTGTCGAAGACTTGAGCCGCCACATCCCCTTCTACCGGTTGCGTCATGCCGTGAAACCGGGCCTGACGGGCTGGGCGCAGGTCAAGTACCCCTACGGCGCGTCCGTGGAGGATTCGTTGGTTAAGCTCCAGTATGACCTGTACTATATCAAGCATCGCGGGGTCTATCTTGACCTCAATATCCTGGTGCGAACCGTGCTGGTGGTTCTGGGAATGCGCGGGCGGTGATAGAAAAGGATAGGGCCGGACAAGACGAGCACGCCCTGGGGCCGTGGCCGGACAAGGCGACGGCTTTTGCGTTTCTGCGGTTTTTGGCCGGCCGCGCGGCCGCGCCGACCGCCCTTACAGAGCGACTCGACCCGCGCGCACTGGCGCGCTGGCTGATGGATGAGGACCTGACAGCCCTGGCCTATCGGCGCGCTTCGAGTCCGCTCCCGGCGCTGGCGGCGCGACTGCAAACCGCCGCCTTTCGCGCCGCGGCCGAAACCGGCGTTGTTCTGTCCATTCTGGACGAGATCGACGCCGCCGCCCCGCCGGATTTGCACCTGGTGGCGTTAAAGGGCGCGGCGCTGGCCCTGTGGGCCTACCCCGATCCGGCGCTGCGTTCCATGCTCGACCTGGACCTGTGGCTGGCCGACGGGGACATGGCGGCGGCCCAAGCCCTGCTCGTCGACCTTGGCTTTGCGGATGTGGACAAGGCGACCCGGCCGCGCGCCCTCCAGACTCTGGCGCGCGGCGAGGTTCGATTCCACCACCGGCGTTGGGTGCAAGGCATCGTCGAACTGCACTGGTCGCCCCTCAAGGGGTGGTGGTACAGTCGCGCCGCCGCCGTCGATGAGGCGGGAATTGCGGCGCGCAGCCGGCCGCTGGGCGAGGGCCGGCGGCTCGAACGGCTGGCGGCCGAGGACATGGCCATCCACGTCGCCGCGCACCTGGCCATCAGCGACCAATTTGGCGTTCATGTGTGGCGCGGTCTTATTGACCTGGCGCTGTTGCCGGAAGTCAATTGGACCGTGGTAGCCGAGCGGGCCCGGACGTGGCGGCTGGCGACAGCGGTGTGGGCGGTCATGGCCCTGCTCGTCGAGGCGCTGGACGTGGACGAGGCGCGCGCCGCCGCCGA
>CAZSOD010000064.1:0-19288 GCA_964608255.1 uncultured Ardenticatenaceae bacterium | reverse complement strand
AGGGCGCTTAGCTCAGTTGGTTAGAGCGCTTCGTTTACACCGAAGAAGTCGGGGGTTCGAGTCCCTCAGCGCCCATCTGGCCCTCGCGGGCGGTCTTTTCGTTTGGATGGCAAGCCATCTTGTGATAAAAAGCACAACTCTGTAATCATTGACCGCGGCCCTGGGCCGCAGAGGCGACTGCAAGACAAAGTACTGTTCTAAAGAGGCAGGAGAATAGCCATATGGCGAGTCAAGCGGCAACAGCCAACGCCGGACCTTCCGGGCTGTCGTCCGGCATCAGCCGGCGCGAGTTCCTCTATTACATCTGGGGCGCGTCGATCGCATTATTAAGCATGCAAGGCGCGGGATTATTGGTATGGTTTCTGATTCCCCGCTTTCGCGAAGGCGAGTTCGGCGGCTCGTTCACCATCGACGTTGCCGAGCTGCCGGCGGTCAATGACGCGCCGATCAACTTCGCCGACGGCCGCTTCTGGCTGGTCAACCTTGACTCCACCCAGCCGAACGAGCGCATGTACCAGGCCCCCGACGAGCCCAACCCCATCGTCGGCGTAGCCGCCATTTATAAGGTCTGCACTCATCTGGGCTGCATCTACTCCTGGACGCCGGCCAACAACCGATTCGAGTGCCCGTGCCACGGCTCTAAATACCGCCTCGACGGGCGGCGCGTCGAGTCCCCCGCCCCGCGCACGCTCGACCGCTTCCTGCTCCAGGCCATCGCCGACGATGAAGCGACCGTTCTGGGCGAAACCGAGCTCGTGGGTGACTTTTACGCCCCGCTGCCTTTGCCCGCGGGCACAGCCTTTCTGCGCGTTAACACCGGCAGCCGCAAGCAAGGCCCCTCCCAGCCGTTGCTGTGCGATTTCCAGGGGAACTGCCCGTAGGAGAATTAGGAATTAGGAATTAAGAATTAGGAATGAAGAGCGCGTCCGCGGCCCAACTCCTGATTCCCACTTCCTAATTCGCTGTTCCTGATTCGTAATTCCTAATTCGTAATTGTTTCTGAGGAGTTGTTATGGCTACATTCGTCGAACAAGTCCGCGAAATGGGGATCAAGCAGGCCGTCGTTACGAAAGCGGACGAGGTCGTCGAGCGCGTCACGGCGGGCATGAACATCAACGACGTGCGCGCGGCGCTGCGCGGTGATGAACCGCGCCGGCCGAACCCCCGGCTGCGGCCCCACGCCGACGGCTTCTGGCTCCACATCCGGCCCAGCTTCTATCACACCGGCGTTACCCACATCTACCCGACCTTCCGGTTGGGCTGGCTGTCCACGTTCATGCTCGTCTGGGAGACGATCACGGGCCTGATCCTGATGGTCTTCTATACGCCCAGCCCCCTGGCGGCCTATAGCAACATGTGGAACATCCTCGGCAATGTGCCGCTCGGCCAACTGTTCCGCAACATGCACCGTCTGGGCGCGGAGGTCATGGTGCTGGTGGTGGCCATGCACATGCTGCGAACGTTTATCACCGGCAGCTATAAAAAGCCGCGCCAGTTTACCTGGGCCACCGGCGTGTTGCTGTTGCTCTTCACAATCTTCCTGAGCTTCAGCGGCTACCTCTTGCCGTGGGACCAGCTGGCCTATTGGGCGCTGACCGTGTTCATCAGCGGCGGCGCGGCCGCGCCGGCTCCGGCTTTCGTCAACGACAACGTGCTCCTGATCCTGCAAGGCGGGCCGGCGCTGGGCGCCAACGGTTTGCTGCGCTGGTACTTGCTCCACGTCTTGCTGCTGCCGCTGCTGGCCGGCATCTTCTTCTTTGTCCACTACTACAAGGTCGTCCTCTACGGTATCTCGCTGCCCCCGGGGCGCGAGGAGATCGGCGAGGATACCGCCAAGCGCGTCCCCAAGGACGAACGCACCTACTTCATTCCCGACATTCTCAGCAGCGAACTGATGTGGACGGCCCTGGCGACTCTCTTCCTGGTCGCCGGCTCGCTGTGGCTGTGGGATGCGCCATTGGAGACCCACGCCGACCCGGTCGTGACGCCGCTGCACGTCGTCGCCCCGTGGTATTTGTCCTGGTCGCAGGGCTGGCTCAAGCTGGCCCCCAAGACGGTGGTCGTCGGTTTCATCCCGCTGCTGCTGGTGGCCTTCATCGTTATGCCCTACTTCGAAGTGGGCAAGAGCCGTCGTTACGCCGACCGGCGCATCGGCCTGACCATCGCCATGCTGTTCATGTCTCTCATGCTGGTGTCCAACTGGATGGGATCGCCGGAGTTTCGCGTGACCTCGTCGCCCGACCGGGAGGTCAGCATTCGCCTCTTGCCGGAAGAAGGGCCGGGTGGCTTGAAAGGCATCCCTTATGAGCACATGACACCGGGAACCTACACACCGGGGCAGGAGATCGACGGCAACCCATACCTGACCCGCGGCCTGGCGGTCTTTGAGGAAGCGATGCACGAGCAAAGCTGCACGCTTGTCAGCAACGACATGTGGGATGCCTGCCGGGTGGAGACGCTGGAGAACGGGGCCAAGAACTATGGTAACTACTTCACCGAAACCGCCATGCCCGACCCCTTCGCCCAATTGGAGATCGTCGAGGTGCAACCGGGTCTGAAGGAGATGATTCTGACCTACCAGGCTACCAATCCGGACAACCCGAACGAGATGATCGTTGACACGCAGTGGTCGGCCTTCCGGCATGAGTCTTCGAACTACGAAGAGGAATGCCGGTTCCTGAACAAGTCGTGCGCGACCGACTAAACAGCCGCCAGCGTGGCGGCCCTCCTTCGGGGCGGCCGCCACGCTGTGAACAAGGAACGATGACCCATGCAGATTAAGATTGTCATTGGTACGATCGCTTTCATGCTGACGATGATGGTCTTCGGCTACTCGGCGCTGCGTGAACAGTCCCGGCTGGAGCGCTTTACCAATGCCGAACTCGGCCGCTCCATCGAAGCCGGCGGCCACATCTTCGTCAACAACTGCGCCACCTGCCACGGCGTGGACGGCACGGCCCAGGAGTGCTACGACTCGGCGGGCAACCAGATCGCCTGCCAGGGCTTGCCGCTCAACTACAATGCCTTGCTGTGCGGTGAGCCGTCGCAGCGCATGACGGATATGGGCTGGAAGGGCACCAAGTACGACTACATCCTGACGACTGTCTCCGCCGGCCGCGGCCCCATCATGCCCACGTGGTCAGAGCAGTTCGGCGGCCCGCTGCGCCAGGACCAGGTGCGCAACGTGACCAACTTCGTCCTCAACTGGGAAAGCGAGACGCTCTGCTCGCAGCCGCTCGTGACCTACGATTGGCCCGAGACGGCCGATGAGTTCCTGGCCCGCACCGAGGAGGTGCAGCCGGGCGACCCGGCCCGCGGCCAGGAGTTGTTCAGCGTCACCTACGGCTGCCAGGCCTGCCACGGCGCGCTTGATGGGTCCATCGCCGCAGCCGTCGGCCCATCGCTGACCAATATCGAAACCGACGGCGCGACGCGCGTGGAGGGGATGGACGCGATGACCTACGTCTACCACTCCATCCTCTATCCGAGCGACTTCATCGCGCCCGAGTGCCCGACCGGCCCTTGCGCCGGGCCGCCCAGCGCCATGCCGGCCAACTTCGGCTCGCGCATGGGCGAAAATCCGCAGGACATGGCCGACATCCTGGCTTACCTCTTGCAGGAGTAGCCTGGCCAGACGCCTCTCTCTAAAAAGCAACGGCCCGCCTTTTCGGCGGGCCGTTTGTTTTTCGCCACTGTAGCGCGAACCTGGAGGTTCGCGCGTGCCTGGGGTGGGCCGCGATCCGGGAGAATCGCGCTACTTGAGTGTCGTCCCGCAATTGCGGCAGAAGACGTCGCCGGGCTGGGCCGGGCGGCCGCAACTGTGGCAGAACCGGGCCGCGCTGCCCTTGGTCGCCGCCGGGCGCGCCGAGCGAGGCTTGCGCGGCCGGCCGGCTCCGCCGCCCTGTTGCCGCCCCAGATACCACGCGCCGCCCACCAGCAACAGAAGCGCCGGAATGGCCAGCAGCCATAGCGGGTCGATATCGCTCAGGCCGCCGGTCGCCGCGGGGGTCGAAGCGGGCGCGACCGTCGCCACGGCCGGGGCGGAAAGCACCGGAGCTTCAACCGTGTAGCGGATGTCGACCGTGTAGGGCTGGCCCGCGCCCAGCGGCTGCGGCGTGACACGGTGATAGGTCAGGCCATCGCCGCGCTCGGCCGCGCTGGTCATCGGCGCGGGCGTGACGGTCATGGACGTAGCCGCTCGCGGTTGCTGGACGACGGTCGCCATATTATCGATCGTCAGGTCAGACACCCACTCAAAGCGATAGCTGTACTCGCTGCCGTCCGCTTCGTAGGGCACGTAGTACTCCACGCGAAAGACACGGCCGGGCGTGGTCAGCGTCAGCCCGCCGTCCGTCTCGGAGGCGTCCACGTCCGAGATCAGCGCGTCCACGTCGTTGAATCGCGCGACGGCGAAGACGTCGGCGTTATCGGGAAGTGGGATCCGCACTGTAGCCGGGAGGGTCGCCGTCTCGGGCAGTGTACCCGTCAGCAGGACGAGCACCGCCGGCCGGTCATAGTCGGGCCACAGCTCGACGGTCATATCGCTCAGTTGGGTCGCTTCACTTTGCGCGGCCACTGGCAGCGCGCTCAGCAAGAATAAAGTTATGAGGATGAGGAGGTAACGCATAGTGTAGTGATCAGTGGTGAGTCGATCGTCCTTCCTGGAAGCCCAGCCTTTGGAATCCGATCTTAACTCGTAAGGCTTTTCACGCGTGTCCGCGCAGGCGAATGCGATTGGCGCGGCAATGAGGGCACTCCAGCTCCGTATAGTCGCGGCCGCACGTGCGGCAGGTACGCACCTGGACTTCGCGTTCGTCGGCCGTCGAGCCAAGCACGAGGACCAGTTCTTCGCCGTGGTGAGTGTCGAGCCAGGCGTCGAGATCGTAGTCGCCGACACGCCAGCGGCCGTCCTCGGCGCGGCGGACGATACCGGTCATCACGTCGAGTTCCATTTCGTGGGCCGACGCGGCCAGCTTATAAATCGCGGCGCGTCTCATCTGCTTCATCGTTGTCCTCGCTCTGAGAGTAGGGCGATTCTCCAGAATCGCCCTGCTACAGACAGGGGACGATTCTGGAGAATCGCCCTACAGTGGCTGCTTTAGCGCCCGGCTAAGAACGTTTGACGCTGCTCAGGCTGGGGTCTATTATATCCCATAGTCCGATTCTTCAAGTGGAGGCCCTTCATGCATGATGGGAGCGAACGCCTGGCCCAGGACGCCGCGGTTATGGGGGCGATGGCCGGACAGATGGCCGAGTATCTCGACAGCGAGATTCTCTTCTGGCCGCTGGGGCGCGGCAACATGCCCATGCTCACCCTGGGCGGCTACCTGCTGCGCGAGCACCGCTTGCTGGCCTTGCCCCAGTTGCTGACCCCTGACCAGCGCACCCAGGTCGACGCCGCCATCTTTCAGTTCAATCAAGTGCTGGCCGACCGCGTCGTCCGCTTTGAGGCCAAAGCCAACCACGAACTGGAGGCCCGCCTCCGCCAATGGGAGGAGTACCTCAAGGACATCGAACGCGACACGTTTGACCGCAGCAGCAACTATGCCACGGCCGTCGAGACGCGGGTCATGATCCACGCGCTCCTCGACCGGCTGGCCATGCCCCCCTACCGTCTGGAGGCCCGGCCTCAGCAACACCTGGCGCTGCTCGACACGCGCCTGCAGAACCGCTGGCTGCCGGGCGATTTCGTCTGGCCGGCCGACTGGCAGCCCGCCTATCCGCGGAACGAGTACTGGTGGCTCTATGGCTCGCCGCGCGCCGCCGGCAGCTCCACCGGTTCCTGATTCAACTAACCAGAACGCGCCAACAGGCTGAACGACGGACCGGCCGCTCGTAGTTCCGCTTCAACGCGCCAACCCACCCCCACGCGCACGGCCGTGCGCCCCTACCAGCCTGCCTTATGCCGCGCCTTAACCTGCAATTCCCGCCTTCCCTTCGCTACCGCGATTTCCGCATCTTCTGGATTGGCCTCTTCATCTCCGTGGTCGGCTCACAGATGCAACTGATCGCCATTAACTGGCACATTTACGAACTACTCCAGGGCCGGACGTACAGCGTCGAGATACTCGGCCGCACCTTCGATCTGGGCGCGCAAGCGCTTGGTCTGGGCGCGCTGGGCCTGGTGCGCGTTGTCCCCATTGTCCTCTTCGCGCTGTTCGGCGGCATGCTGGCGGATACGCGCAACCGCCGCTCGCTGCTCTTGTTCACGGAGGGCTTCGATGTGGTTATCGCCGCCCTTCTGGCCGTGCTGACGCTGACCGGCCGGACGACAGTGGGCACCATTTATCTGGTCACAGCGGGGCTGGCGGCCATGAACGCCCTGGAAGGGCCGTCGCGGCAGTCGCTCATTCCCCACCTTGTGCCGCGCGAGCACTTCAGCAACGCCGCCAGCGTGCAGACGCTCATGTTCACAGCGGCGGCCATTATTGGGCCCGCCCTGGCCGGGCTGATCGTGGGCTACGTCAACGTCGGCTTCGTCTACGCCATCAACGCGGTGTCTTTCGTCGCCGTGGTCATCTCGCTGCTGATGATGAACTACCGCGGCCACGTCGCCGCCACTTCCACCGGCCTGGGCTTATCGGCCCTGACCGAAGGGCTGCGCTTCGTCTTTCGCACGCCGATCATCTCCAGCACCATGCTGCTGGACTTTATCGCCACCTTCTTCAGTTCGGCGCGGACCATGCTTCCGATTGTCGCCAGCGATATTCTGGGCGTCGGGGCGATCGGCTACGGCTGGCTGGCAACGGCCGACTCGGTGGGCGCGGTCGTGGCCGGGAGCGTGCTGGCCACCCGCGGCCAGCAGTTGCGCCGCCAGGGGCCGCTACTGCTGGCCTGCGTCATCGCCTTTGGCGCGGCCACGGCCCTGTTCGGCCTGTCCACCAGCTTTGTGCTGTCGTTCTTCCTGCTGGCTATCGTCGGTGCTTCTGATGCCGTGTCGACCGTCATCCGCAGCACCTTGCGCCAGCTTTCCACGCCGGACGAGTTGCGCGGCCGCATGACCAGCGTCAACATGATGTTCTTCATGGGCGGCCCGCAATTGGGCGAACTCGAAGCTGGGCTGGTAGCCGCGGCCTTCGGCGTGCCCCTGGCCATCGTCACCGGCGGCTTGGCTACCGTCGTGCTGACGGCGCTCATTGCCTGGAAGTATCCCCTGTTGCGGCGCTTCGATACCCCCGTGTCGGAGGCGGTGGCGGTCTGAGGGCGCCGTTCCAGGGCAGACCACCTGTAGACGACTGCCTACGAATCCGAAAACGACTAACGCCCATTGAGCCGCGGACCATGGCTTACGGCTTACTCTCCCATCAGATACAATATCCTAACGTTAGCTGGAGAGTGACATGCCCGCAGCCAACCCGGAAATCGCCCAACTGAAGGCCGGCATCGCCGCGCTGGAGACCCAGCGCGCTGTCCTGGGCGACGTCGTGGTCGACATTAGCATCGCCCCGCTGCGCGAGCGGCTGGCGGCATTGCAGGCGCAGGCGGCCGGGCAGCGCAAACTGGCAACCGTCCTCTTTGCCGACGTCTCCGGCTTCACGGCCATCTCCGAGACGATGGACGCCGAGATCGTGGCCGGTTTCATGAACGATCTCTGGGCGCTGGTCGATCGCGCCATCCTCGACCACGGCGGCCGCATCGACAAGCACATCGGCGACGCGGTGATGGCCTTGTGGGGCGCGGAAACGGCGCGCGAAGATGACCCGGAAATGGCCGTCCGGGCCGCGCTGGCCATGCAAGAGGCGGTGGCTGGCTTCTGCGGCACCCATAACGTTCCGCTGGCAATGCGGATCGGCGTTAATACCGGCCCCGTGCTGCTGGGCGCGGTCGGCACGACAGCCGAATTCACGGCCATCGGCGACACGGTCAATCTCGCCAGCCGGTTGGAGCACGCCGCGCCGGTTGGGCGCGTGCTCATCGCCCACGACACCTACCGCCACGTGCGCGGCATCTTCGATGTGCAGCCCCAGAAGCCGCTCACGGTTCGCGGCAAGGCTGCGCCGGTGGAGACCTACGTCGTGCTGCGGGCCAAGCCACGCGCTTTCCGTCTGGCGACCCGCGGTGTGGAAGGCGTGGAGACGCGGATGATCGGCCGCGACGACGAACTCGATCGGCTGCGCGCAGCCTATGCCGCGACGCTGGCCTCTTCGGCCGCGCGCGCCCTCATGATCGTCGGCGAGGCTGGCGTGGGCAAGAGCCGCCTGCTCTACGAGTTCGACAACTGGCTCGAGTTGCAGGCAGAGTCAATCTTCTATTTCAAGGGCCGGGCCACGCCAAACACCCAAAGCGTCGCCTATAGCCTCTTCCGCGATCTCTTTGCCTTTCGCTTTGGCATACTCGATAGCGATCCGACTGCCGTGGCCCTCCAGAAGTTCCGCCACGGCATGGCCGGCGTGCTGGAGCCCGAGCGGGCCGACGTCGTGGGCCACTGGTTGGGTTTCGACTTCGACGCCAGCGAGGCGGTGCGCCCGCTACTGGGCAGCGCCGACTTCAGCGCCATCGCCCGCGCCCACCTGACCCGCTACTTCCGAACGCTGGCGGCGGTCGAGCCCGTGGTGGTGCTTCTCGAGGATGTCCACTGGGCCGATGATCAGTCGCTCGACTTGATTGTCTATCTCACGGCAACCATCGCCGACGCCAAGCTGCTACAAATTGCCGTGTCTCGCCCCAGCCTGTTCGAGCGCCGGCCCAATTTGGGGGACACGCTCTTCCACCGCGTCAGCCTGACGCCCCTTTCGCGAGAAGCCAGCGGCGCGCTGGTGGACGAAATCCTGCAACGCGCCGACGAAGTGCCCGGCGCGCTACGTGACCTGATCATCGACGCCGCCGAGGGCAACCCATTCTACGTGGAAGAGCTGGTCAAGATGTTGCTCGATCAAGGCGTGATAGATCGCGGGGAGACGGGGAGACTGGAAAGCAGGGGAGAAGAGATCGCTCCTGCTCCTCTGTCTCCTGGCTCGCCTGCGCTGGAAGAAGTGTGGCAAGTGCGGGCGGAAAGACTGCAAGGATTGCGCGTGCCGCCGACGCTGGTCGGCCTGCTGCAAGCGCGCCTCGACGGCTTGCCACCCGCCGAACGGGAGACGCTGCAACGGGCGGCGGTGATCGGCCGGCTCTTTTGGGATAATTGCGTGGCCGAACTGATGCAGGCGGCGCGGCCGGCGGTCAGGGACACGCTGGATTCGGCGCGGCGGCGCGAGATCATTTTCCGCCACGAGCGTTCGTCGTTTGCCGGAGCAGAGGAGTACATCTTCAAGCACGCACTGCTGCGGGACGTAGCGTATGAGATGGTACTGCTCAGGCGGCGCGCCGAACTTCACGGCCAGGTCGCCCGGTGGCTGGAAGAACACGCTGGCGACCGGCGCGACGAATACCTCAGCCTCATCGCTGAGCACTACATTCACGCCGGTCAGCGCCTGCGCGCAGCGGCGCTACTCGAACAGTCGGGCTTCGAGGCGGTATCGGTCGGGGCATGGGCCGCCGCGCGCCGGTCGCTGGAGCGCGCCCTGGCGCTGCGCAAGTCGGAGCCGGAGAGCGGACAGGCAACCTACCGGGCGGACATCGCGCTGGGCCAGGCGTGCATGCGGCTGGGCGACTATGCGGCGGCCGAGGCGGCGCTGGAACGCGGCCTGGTTGAGGCGCACGACGCGGGCGACAGCGTGGCCGAGGCGGAAGGGCTGGCGCATCTGGCCTTTTTGCTGGACGATCGCGGTCAGTTCGAGCGCGCCCGAGCGTTGGGCGAGGCGGCGCTGCGGCTGGCCCGCGAGTCAGGTTGCCCCTCGTTGCCTTACACCCTGTACGTCGCCGCGGGCACGGCTTCCAGCGCGGGCGACCTAACGGCTGGCGAACGGCTGGCGTCCGAGGCGCTGCACCAGGCGCGAGCGGCGGGCAACCAGGAAATCGAGACCCGCGCCCTGAACATGCTGGGCTCCTTTGCGTTCCTGCGGCGCGAGCAGGACGAAGCCCGCGCCTATTTCGAGTCTGCGCTGGCCCAGGCCCGCGCCAACGGTAACCTGTCGCTCGAGGCTACGCTGCTGCTCAACCTGGGCAACAATGCGTATTTCCGCGGCGACTACGATGCGGCGCAGGCCTACGCGCAGGCGGCGCTGGCCCGGGCCGGCGATCTCGGCGAGCGGGTTGTCATGAGCTTCTGCTTGCTCAATCTGGCGCAGGCCAATTTGAAGCTGGGCGACATAGCGGCTGCCAAGCAGGGGGCGCGAGAAGCGCTGGCGCTGGCCCGGGAGGTTGGCATGCCCCCGGTCATCGTGAACGGCATTTCCCTGTCAGGCCAGATTCTGGCCGCCGAGGGGCGGCTCGATCGGGCGCTGGCTTACTTCGGTCTGGCCCGCGCCCATCCGGCGGCCGATCATCAGCTCCGGGTTGAGATCGACGAAGACCTGGCCGGTCTAGGCCTGCGCGGCCCCCAGGTCGCCGCCGCACTGGCCAATGGCGCGGCGCTCGACTTTGATGCGGTTGTAGGCGAACTGCTGGCCGGGAAATGGTGAGGGCGACCGCCGAACAGGGGGCGGGTTCCAGCTTTCCAGGGAACGGGGAAGAACCAGCGATTGACGACCATTGACCCACTGGCCTACTGAATACTGCCCACTTCTTACTCCTTACTTCCTTCCATGCGTCCCCTCGCCCTCATCCTCGCCTTCTATCTCCTGCTGGCCGTGGGCTACAGCGTCGCCACGCCGCTGTTCGAGACGCCCGACGAGCACCTGCACTACTTCACGGCCGAGTTCATCGCGCGCGAGGGGCGGCTGCCGACCACCACCGACCCGGGGCTGATGGCCCAGGAGTCGGCCCAGCCGCCGCTCTATTACGTCCTGGCCGCGCCCATCGTCCGCGCCTTCGACCCCGGCGGCGCGGGCGAGGAACTGTGGGTCAACCCGCGCGTGGACACGTCGGCCGTCGCCGGGCAACTCTGGACGAGCCCGCTGGCCCCGCCCAACCCGCGCGGCGAGAGCGCCGCCCGGCCGCCCATCAACGCCAACATGTTCATCCACGGCCCGGCCGAGGTGTGGCCGTGGCGCGGCTATGCGCTGGCCGCCCATCTCGTCCGGCTGCTCTCCGTCCTGTTCGGGCTGGGCACCCTGCTGTGCATTCACGCCGCGGCGCGCGTCGTCTGGCCGCGGCAGCCCGACCGGGCGCTGCTGGCCACGGCGCTGGTGGCCTTCCTGCCGCAATTCGCTTTCATCCACGCCGCCGTCAGCAACGACGCGGCGATCACCTTCTTCTGCGCGGCGGCGCTGTGGCGGTTGCTGCATGTTACGAATGGCGAATTACGAATGACGAATGAAGAACTGGCGCACAAGCATTCGTCATTCGTCATCCGTCGCTCGTCACTCGTCACTCTCGGCCTCACCATCGGCCTGGCCATGCTCTCCAAGGCCGCGGGGATTCTCCTGTTGGGCTGGAGCGTCGGCGTGGTGGGGTTAGCGGTGCTGCTGCGGGAGTATGCCGCCCCGCCAGCAGGGCGGCGGTGGGCGCGGGCATGGACGCGGGCGGTGGTGGCCGGGGCGCTGGTAGCGGGGCCGGCACTGCTGGTGGCCGGCTGGCTGCTGTGGCGCAACCTGACGCTGTATGGCGACGCAACGGCCGCCAACCAGTTCGTAGCCCTGACCGGCGGCTACCGGCCCTATACCCTGCTCCAGGTCTGGAACGACATGGATCGCGTATGGCTGTCGTTCTTCGCCATCTTCGGCTGGATGAGCGTCCAGCCGCCGGCGTGGATACACCTGGTCTGGAACGGGATCGTGGTGCTCGCCCTGGCCGGTGGAATGAGGAATCACGAATTAGGAATTAGGAATCCAGAACCCGCCACTCGCCACTCGCTACTCGCCGCCCTCTTTTCATTCGTCATTCGTCATTCGTCATTCCTCATTCTCTTCGGCTGGTTCCTACTCGTCGCCGCCGGCTGGCTGCAATTCATGCTGCGCACCTCGGCCGATCAGGGCCGGCTGTTCTTTCCGGCGCTCGTGCCGCTGGCCCTGGGTACGTCCTGGGGACTCAGCCGCTGGCCGCGGCCGTGGCCGCAACTGGCGGCCGTCACCCTGGCGCTGGTCACGTCCGCCTACTGCCTCGTCGCCGTCGTGCCCCCGGCCTTCGCCAAATCCCCCCCTGTCGCCGCCTTGCCGCCCGACGCCGCGCCGCTCGACTACACGTTTTCGGAAGGGCTGGCGCTGCTCGGGGCGCGGGTGGAAACGACCGAAGCGCGGCCGGGCGACTGGGTATGGACAACGCTCTACTGGCGGGCCGGGCCCGACCTCACCTTCCCGCCGCCGTTCGCCCACCTGGAACTGTTCGGCCGCGGCTACCGGCGCATCGGCGAAGTGGTCGCCTATCACGGCCGCGGCAACGACCCGGCGACGCTCTGGCCAGAGGGCGCGCTCGTGGCCGACCGGCTGGCGGCGCGGGTGACGCTCGATGAGGATTCGGCCGCGCCGGTTCTGGCCCGCGTGGGCGTCAAGCTGGCCGAAGATGCCGACAGCCGCGACGTGGGCGTAGTGAAAGTCGTCCCCGCGCAGTGGCCGGAGCGGGTCGAGCCCCTGGCGCGGTTGGGTGAGGGGATCGAACTGGCCGCGGCCGACCTCTCCGCGACGACAGCCGCGCCGGGCGACAGCGTCGTCTTGCGCGTCGGCTGGCAGGTCGCCGCCCCGCCCGGCGCGGCCGACCTGCATCTCTTCGTTCACCTGGGCGACCCCGCCCGGCAGCCGCTGGCGCAGTTCGATGGGCCGGTGATGGCTGGAGAGTATCCGGCGCGCGTCTGGGCCGCCGGCGAGGCGTTCGACGAGACGGTGACGTTGGGCATCCCCGCCGATCTGCCGCCGGGCGACTACCCGATCAACCTCGGCCTCTATGACTTCGCCACCGGCGCGCGCCTGCCGGTCGTCGTCGACGGCGAGCGCAGCGCGACGGACACGTTTCGGGTGGGGGTCGTTCGGGTTCAGTGAATAGTGGCCGGCGGGTGCCGGCCACTTCTTTAGCGCACCGTCACCTTATAGAGCGTTCCGTCCATGTAGACGCCCGCGTAGAGTTCGCCGTTGATGTCCTCGCCGAAGGTGCTGAAGGGCAAGACCGTGTCGCCCGCCGGCTCGACCTTCCACTGGCTTCCGTCGCGTAGCATCGTCCACAGCTTGCCGCTGCACCAGTCGGCGAAGAAGTAGCGGCCGTAGAGCGACGGCCAGCGTGCCCCACGGTAGATCACGCCGCCGATGATCGAGCATTCGCCCTGGCTATGATCATACTCGTGGGCGGGGAAGACGTACGCGGTATTCGGCTTGCAGGTGGAAGCAATCTGGGGGAACAGCGTGGTGTAATCTACGCTGCCCTCCCAGCAATGCCAGCCGAAGTTTGCCCCGCCGGGCGCGTTGCCCGGATAGACATTCACCTCTTCGCGGTGCCACTCACCCACATCAGCGATGTAGAAGTCACCGTTAAGGGGATCAATGGACACGCGCCACGGATTGCGCAACCCCTTGGCCCAGATCTCATCGCACCCATCGTCGCCCAACCACGGGTTGCTCTGGGGCACGGAGTAGAGACTGGTCGCCCCGCAGTCCTGCGGCAAACCGCGCGTGGGGTTCACGTCAATCCGCAGGATGGAACCAAGTAGCGTGTCGCGGCGCTGGGCATTGTTGTTGGGGTCACCGGGCACGCCTGTCGGATCATACGGGTCCGGCCCGCCGTCGCCCAGCGGCACGTAGAGGTAGCCATCAGGCCCGAAGGCCAGGTCGCCGGCGTTATGCACCGGGCTTGGCCCGCCGCTGGCTGGCGGCTTTTCCTCGAAGAGCAGGACGCGGAGGCTGCTCGGATCGGCCTGGTTCGGGTTCGTGGCGCTGAGCATGCCCCGGGCCACACTGACCGACCGCGGCGTGGTGTAGGCGAAGTAGAAATAGGGCGTGTTCGGAAAATCGGGATGGAAGGCCAGGCCCAGAAAGCCCTGCTCAAAGTCATTGTCGTGGCCGTCCGCGCCCAACTGGACGAGCCTGGTTGCGTCCAGGAACAGATTGGGACTGACTGAACCGTCGGGACGGACGATGAAAACCTTGCCCTCGCGGTTGGCGACGAACAGCCGGTCATCGCCGGCGTGGGCGATATCGGTGATGGTCAGCCCGAAGCCCTGGGCGAACGGAGTGAATTCGAATTGCGGTGGACGCGGCTTGCCGACGTAGGGCAGGAAGATGGCATTGGCCGGTGCCTCGGATGTCGCTCGAGCGTTGCGCCCGGCGCCCAGCAAGACGGCGAGCCCCAGCAGTGGTAGCGCTAGCCACAGCCAGCGCCTGGCGCGGTGAAGGGTAGCTCCCATGTTCGGTTCTCCTTGCGCAGTCGGCCGCTCTACATCTGGCCCGGCGGGCCGGAAAACGACCGGCAGCGGGAATGTCTGGCTGTGAATTTTAGAACAAAGGGAGGGCAGTTACGAATTACGAACGACGAGCTACGAATGAAGAGATGGGGTCTGACTGCTTCATTCGTAATCTGGAATTCGTAACTCGTCATTCGTCATTCGTAACTCGTCATTCCCCCTCGTCACTGAAGCTGCAGAACCACCGGCTCCGCCACCAGCCCTTTCAGCCCGTAGTGGTCGTCGAATACAGCGCTAATCAGATGAATGCCGCTCTCCGGGGTGGTCTTTGTCAGCTGGACGGGCACATCGACAAAGCCTGGCAACCCAACGACGGCCGCGTACTCGCGCACGGTTACGGCGCTGTTGGCCTCGAACGGGTCGAGGTCAAACCCACCGTTGGGCAGCCCCTGAGTGAACAGCCCGCCCTCGACCACGAGGACCGTCACCGGGCTGCCGGCGGGCCCCACCACGCGGACGACCTGGCCCGGGTTATTCACGAGGGCCGGCGTCGCGAGGCCCGGAATCTGGACGATGGGCCGCGGCGGCACGCCCAGCCGCAGGGCGGCTAGCGCGCCACTGTGGGCGCTGCCCGCGTTGCCACCCTCAGCCATCCGGTAGGCCTGGTTGGTAATCGTCAGGCCGCCATCGAACGTGGCCGTGACCGTCGCGCCGACCAGTTCCAGACCGCCGACGCTGCCCGATTCGGCCGGCCCGGGCGCGCCGACGCCGGTGATGCTGGTCGGGTCCACATCGACCGAGAACTCGAAGCGGTCGCCGCGGTCGAAGCCGCTAAAGCGCAGCACCAGCACGTCGAAGCCGCCGTCATGGGGCTGCTCATAGCGATAATCCAGCAGGCCCGTGCCCTGGCGCACGTCCACGGTCAGGTCCTTGGCGACTGTGTCGCCGGCCTGGCCATAGGGGTCAAAGACCATATCGGGAAAAACGGCGGTACTGAGGTCGATGCGCAGCTCGGTCAGTCGCTCCCCACCCACGGAGTCGTTGGCGACGACAAAGGCGCTGGGATTGAAGGTGCTGGCATTGATGGCCCGAAAGGGCGTGATAAACAGGGCCGCGGCCGCGCTGGAGGGCATCTGCGTCGGCGTCGGGGCGGGCGTCGGGGATGGGTCGTAGCGGACAAGCGGCAAATGGGCGCGGTAGGCAGGCGTGGCGGAGGGCGTCTGCGTCAGATCAGGACTGGCCCCGCTGCCCGCGGGCAGGCCCATCAGCAGGCCAACGGCCGCCAGCAGCGCCAGGGCCCCCAGAGCATAAGTCACGATTCGAATCATTCGCATGATACTCCTTCCGAGTCGGTCGTTCGTCGCTGGTCCTGCATCTGAGGATGCGGACTCTGCACGGTCATCTGTTGTCCGTGGTCTGTCGTCTGTCGCTCATCACTCGTCATTCGTCGCTCGTAGCTCAATCGCGTTGTCGGGCAGCGGCGCGCCGGCCAGCGTCGCCGGGGCGCGCTCCCCCGTATCCGGCCGGTACGCGCCGACAAGAATCCGGCCGCCAGCCGGCCAGACCGTGCCCGGCGGAAAGCGGTGCGCGTCGCGCACCACGTCACCCGGTCGCCAGATCGTCGTCGGGCTAAGGCCGTCGTTGGGCGGGCCGTCGGCCTGAGCAATCAGGTTGCCGGCGGCGTCGAGCAGGTGGACGAAGACGGTATAGCCGGCCGGGGGCGCGGCCGCGGCCGCCCACCACAGCGTGACCAACGGGGCAGTGCCGCTGTTTTCAACAACCGCGGCCGCCAGATGAAAGCTCCCGGCAAACAGGGGCGTCTCCGCTGACGCGCCCGGCGGAACCAGCGACTCGGCCGGACGGACGATGACAGATGCAACCACCGGCGGGTCAACGGGCTGGCCCCCGCGCGTCGGCGGCGCGTCGACGGCCACGCTCTCCGGCGGCGGCCGGCCGACGATGGATGAGCGGTAGATCGGCGGCGCGGCCGCGACGCGCACCTGCACCGCCGCCAGCGTCGGGCCGTTCAACTCCCCTTCCGGCACCACCGTCAGCGTGTCGCGCCACACGTCTCCGGCCCGCCAGTCGCCCGTAGGGTTCATGCCCTGGCCGGGGTAGCTGGTGTGCTCGGCCAGCTTGCGCCAGCCCTCCGGAGCCTGGACGAGCCATTGGACGTTCACGCTGTAATCTGTAGTAGGGGCCGCGTCGGCGCGCCAGGTGAGAACGACCGCCGATGGCCGACCACTGACCGCGGCATCGACTTCGGCGCTCAGCAGGGAGAGCGGGCCGTAGGAGAGCAGGGGGGTGGGGGAGCAGGGGGGCGGTTTCTCCCCCGCGCAAACACCCGTCACGCGCTCGGCGCGTGGATACAATCCCGGTAGATGAAATACCAGCAGCCCGAAGGCGATCAGCGGCGGCACGGCCGCGGCAACCACCAGCGCCTTCTCGCGCCGAGGCGGCGACCACCAGCGCCGGTAACCGGCCCCCAGCAACCAGGCCAGCATCGGCAGCCCCGGCAGCCACCAGCGCGCCTCCGGCACCATCCACCCCGCCTCCTTCACCGTCAGCGCCTTGACCGCGAAGTAGAGGTAGGTGATGCTCAGGAAAGCCAGGAGAACTACGAACGACGAGTTACGAAGGACGAATTCAGAGAGCTGCGCCCGCAGTCGCCCTGGCGCACGACTCTCCTCTTCATTCGTCATGCGTAATTCGTCATTCCTAATTGGCCTGAGCCAGCCCGCCAGCATCACCGCCACCGCCGCCAGCCAGAACCCATACAGCCAATCCGGCCCGTAGCCGACGTCGCCGGCCGACCAGTCGAGCCAGTAGGAGCGCCAGATAGCCGGTAACCAGGGGGCCACATGGCCGAAATCGAGCGGGCTGAGGGCCAGGACGCGGCCGACCGGTAAACTCCCTTCCAGCCCCAGCGCGTCGCGCATGCGCACGGCGTTGAGCCACAGCCAGCCCGCCCAGAGGGGGATCAGACCGGCAGCAAAGGCGAGGAAGGGTAACAGCAGACGGCGGACGACAGACCACAGACCACGACCCGAATTGCCTGCCGCCGGCCGTGGTCTGTGGTCTGTCGTCTTCTCCCGGGCAGAGCCCGCAGCCTCAGATGCGGGCAGCGCAACACCCCGGCGCCGATACGCCAGGTCTCGCAACAGCCCTACAGCCAGGATCGCCGCCGGAAAGGCGAGGACGAACACCCCGTTGGCCTTGGTCAGAATGGCCGCGGCGCAGAGCAGGCCGAGAAGAAAGTGACGTATGACAAGCGACGAGCGATGAGTGGTAGACGGACGACAGACCACGGACCATGGGCCACGGTCGCGCGCTTCGTCTGTCGTCTGTCGTCTGTCGTCTGCGGTCCGCTCCGCCAGCAATAGCACAGCAAACGCCATGACCCCCGCGGCCACGGCCGCCAGCGGCATGTCGTTGTTGACCGAACCACTGAGATGGAGGAACGCGGGCTGGAAGGCCAGGATCGAGGCCATCAGCAGCCCGGCCGCCGCGCCATAGACGCGCTTGCCGGCCACGTAGAGCGCGGCCACACCCAGCAACCCCAGCAGCGCGGCGGCGACGCGGCTGGTGTAGAGCAGCGGCGCGGTCGCCGGGTTGAGGTGGACGGCCGGGTTCAGGTTGCCGCGCGGGGTAGACAGGTAGTGGGGGTTAGCTTGAACCTCGATCGGCGGCGGCGGGTTGACGGCCGACGGCGGCACGGGCACGCCCAATCCGTACAGGGCGGCAAAGGTGAAGTACAGCGGCGGCTGGTGCCACTCCGTGTAGCGCACCTCGCTATCCACCAGCCCGCGATTGGGCAGGCCGCGAATCTGGCGCATCACCTGGACGTACTCGAAGTTGAGCAACTCGTTGGGCGTGGCCAGCGCGGGCAGCGCGAAGGCCATCCAGACGGCGGCGGCAAAGTAGAGTAACAGGAGGGCGACAATGGCGGCCTTGCGGCGGAGCATGGGGCAATTATAGATAGGAGATACGAGATACGAAATACGAGTCAAGAGAGGCGCATGCTGCTCAGGCGCTCTTCACTCGTCTCTCGTATCTCGTATCTCGTATCTCGTATTTCGTATCTCTTCTTTTGACGGCTATCATACGCGGCATGAAAGTTGTGCTTACCGGCGCGACCGGCTTCGTGGGCGGGGCGGTGGCGCGGCGGCTGGCGGCCGAGGGGGCCGAAGTCCACGCGCTGGCGCTGCCCACTTCCGACCGGAGCCGCCTGGCCGGCTGTCCGGTTATCTTCCACACCGGCGATATTACCGATCCGACCAGCCTGGCCGGATTATTTGACGGCGCGACGTGGGTCATCCATGCCGCCGGGATGCTCGGCCGCGCCGGGGTCAGCGAGGCAACCTACAACCGGATCAACGCCGAAGGCGCGGGGCACGTGCTGGCGGCGGTTGAGAAGGCGCGGGCCGCGGGGCACACGGCGGCCGATCTGCGCGTCCTCCACGTCAGCAGCGCCGGCGTCCTCGGGCCGATCCGCGTGACGAGTGGCGAGCGACGAGCGACGAGTGAAGAAGCGGCGAACGACGAACAACGAACGACGAGTACCGCGCCTCTTGATTCGTCACTCGTCACTCGTCACTCGTCACTGTTCGATGAGACGGCCCCTCTGGCCCCTAGCAACGCCTATGAACGCAGCAAGGCGCTGGGCGAGGCGGTGGCGGCCGGGTTCGCCCGCGACGGCCTGCCGCTGATCATCGCCCGGCCGGAGTTCATCTACGGCCCCGGCGACCTGCACGTGCTGGGCCTCTTCCGGGCCATCCGGCGCGGCGTCTTCTTCTACATTGGCAACGGCACGAACACCTGTCACCCGACTTACGTTGACGACATGGTGGACGGGTTGCTGGCCTGTCTGGAGCGTGGCGCGCCGGGATCGGTCTATCACATCGCCGGGCCGCGGCCGCTGCCCTTCCGCGAGCTGGCCGAGACGATCGCCGCCGAACTGGGCGCCGCGCCGCCGCGGCTGCGCGA
>CAZSOD010000063.1:0-19312 GCA_964608255.1 uncultured Ardenticatenaceae bacterium | reverse complement strand
TTCATCAACATGATGTGCTGGGCCAACGAGTCGCTCATCCACGACGGCCGCTCCCAATCCGACATTCGCCAGGGCGTGACGCTGGAAATCCTTGGCGAGGGCTGGTCGATGGGGCCCCTCAATGACGAACTCAAGGCGGACACGAAAGAGCAGCAGGGTGATATCCGCTACGACATCGAGTGGACGACGCTGCGCGAATACCTGGAGTTCCTTGTGCGGCGCGGGGTGTCGTGCAACGTGGCCTCGTTCGTCGGCGCGGGCGGCGTGCGGGCCAACGTCCTGGGTTTTGCCGACCGGCGGCCGACGGCCGGCGAACTGGCGCGGATGACGGCGCTGGTGCGGCAGGCGATGGCCGAGGGCGCGGTTGGCCTGTCGGCGGCGCTCATCTACGCCCCGGACAGCTACGCCGACACGGCCGAACTCATCGCCCTGGCCCGCGCCGCGGCCGAATACGATGGCCTCTTCGCCGCCCACCTGCGCAGCGAGGGCGAGACGTTTCTCGAGGCGCTGGATGAGTTCCTGACTATCGTCCGCGAGGCAGGCATCCGCGGCGAGATCTACCACCTGAAGGCCAGCGGACGGGGCAACTGGTCTAAGCTGGCGACGGTGATCGAGCGGGTGGAGGCGGCGCGAGCGGCCGGTCTGCCGGTCACGGCCGACATGTATACCTACCACGCCTCCTCCACCGGCCTCGACGCGATGATGCCCGGCTGGGTGCAGGAGGGGGGGCATCGAGCGTGGGTGGAGCGGCTGCGCGACCCGGCGGTGCGCGAGCGGTTGAAGCGGGAGATCGCCCTGCCCAGCGCCGACTGGGAGAACAGCTACCACGAGGCGGGCGACGCGAGCAAGGTGCTGTGCGTCAGCTTTAAGAGCGAGGCGCTCAAGCCGCTGACCGGGAAGTCGCTGGCCGAGATCGCCGCCCTGCGCGGGACTGACCCCATCGAGACGGCGATGGACCTGGTCATCGAAGACGACAGCCGGGTGGGTTGCGTTTACTTCACCATGTCGGAAGAGAACGTGCGCCGCGAGATCAGCCTGCCGTGGGTCAGCTTCTGCTCTGACTCCGCCTCTGTTGCCCCGGAAGGCGTCTTTCTGCGCTCTAACCCGCACCCGCGGGCCTACGGCAGCTTCGCCCGGCTACTGGGCAAGTATGTGCGCGAGGAGAAGATCATCCCGCTGGAAGAGGCGGTGCGACGGCTAGCGGCGCTCCCGGCCGATAACTTGCGGCTTGACCGGCGGGGCCGTCTACTGCCCGGCCACTACGCTGACGTCGTCATTTTCGACCCGGCGACCATTGTTGACCACGCCACCTTCGACCGGCCGCACCAGTACGCCACGGGCGTGCATGACGTACTGGTGAACGGAGTCCCCGTCTTGCGCGACGGCGAACACACAGGGGCGACGCCGGGTCGGGTGGTCGATGGACCGGGGCGAAGACTCTAGAGACCGCCGGTTGCCCAACAGGTCGGGCTTGGGGGAACTCCTGAAAAGTTGCGTTGCCGCTCAGGGCGGCCGCCCGTGTGTTCCCGCGCCGCCCTTGGCGTCTTTTTGCGGGGTGCTTACGAAGTCAGCCCGTCCACATAGCGGGCGATGGCGCGGCTGAGGAATCGCGGCAAGCCGGGGTGGAGGGATGCGTAGAAGGCCGCGAACTCCGGCTGCTCGGCGTAAGCCTGGCCTAGCCCGCGCAGAATGTCGGGCGTCGGTTCGTAGAAAGCGCGCAGATGGTGGTGCCAGCGACCAACAAGGGCCTGCACGTCTGCGTCAGCCGGATCGCGATCGACAAGCGCCGCCAGCGCCTGATAGATGGCCCCGCCCTCGGCCTGGATGCGGACTTTTTCATCGGCTGAGTAGCTCTTCCAGCGACGGTTGGATTCCTGAACGGTTTGTGGGTCATACATTCGGGCCGCCTCCGCTTCATAGCGGGCTTGCGTCTGTTCGTCGAAGCCGGCGAACAATTCCGATGCGCTCATGTCAATCTCTCCTTTCAAATGCAGGACGGTCCTGTCGATAGTGTGGATAAGCTGTTCCAGCCGCCGCACGCGCGTCCGCAGCGCCGCCCGATGGCGCTCCAGCGCCGGCAGGGCCGCGAACTCCGGCGCTTCGAGCACAGCGCGTATCTCCTCCAGGCCAAACCCCAGTTCGCGATAGAAAAGCACTTGCTGGAGCCGCCGCGCGGCCGCGTCGTCGTAGTAGCGGTAACCGTTGTCGCCGACCCACGACGGCCGCAGCAGGCCGATGGCGTCGTAGTGGCGCAGCGTGCGCGGCGTGACGCCCGCCAGGCGGGCGAGTTGCTTAACAGTGTAGAGCCGGGCGGTCATGATTCGTTCCTCATTCCCGTGCGATCATAAACCATGACGTAACGTCAATGTCAAGTGACTGATTGGCGCCGGCGCGCGAATCCTTCGGCTGCGTTGCCAAAACCGCGTCCGCGGCTATCATCACCCTCCGGTCTGGCGCGTCGGGCGCGTGCCAGGTTGAGTCCTCGGAGAAGGAAACTTATGACTCACACAATCGCCATTGATCGATTCACTTCCATCCTGTTCGACTTGCTCGATGAGACATTTGAGAACGTCCACGGCATCTACCTGGACAAAGGCACGTCGCTGTTCGAGACGCTGGAGGGAATTACCGCCGAGGAGGCGTCGCGGGCCACGAGCGGCCGCTGCGCCACGCTGGCCGCGCAAGTCAACCACGTCCGCTTTTACCTGGACGTGCTCGACGGCTACATGCGCCAAACGCTGACCGAGCGAGTAGACTGGCAGAGCAGCTGGCAGGTCGGGGCGGTGTCGGCCGAGGAGTGGGCGCGGATTCAAGGTGAACTACGCGCCTCGTATGAACAGGTGCTGGCGACGATCCGCGGCTTCGAGGCGTGGGACGGAGAGAACGAACTGGAGGGCGCGCTGGCCGTCGTTGTCCACACGGCGCATCATCTGGGGGAGATCCGGCAGATGTTGTGCGGGATACGCCCCTAGGCAAGCTCAGGTTGTCTGATTCTGGCGATAAATAAGGACTTCTACCTTCTCCAGCGTCACCAGCCCCTCGCCGATCATACCGTCCAGTTCCTCGACAAAGGCGTTGATGCGTTCCGGCTCGTCGACGATCTCGATGACTAGGGGCAAGTCTTCGGAGAGTCGCAGAATCCGCGCGCTGTGGATGCGACTATTGGCTCCGAAGCCAAGGTAGCCGCGCAGGACGGTCGCGCCGGCAAGCTCACGCCGTCGCGCGCGCTCGACGATTACCTGATAGAGCGGGCGTCCCTCGAACTTGTCGCTCTCGCCGATGAAGATGCGCAACAGCCGCGCTTCGGTCATTAGTTTCATAGCTGTCCCTCCAAACTCCTAAATCGCTCGCCCGGCCGCCAGGCCCAGGAACATGGCCAGCAGCCCAAGCACAATCTGCGCCGACAAGTTGAGCGCGGCAAAGCCCCACTGACCATCACCGAGGAGGGCGCCCGTTTCGAACATGAAGCTTGAAAACGTCGTGAAGGCGCCCAGAAAGCCGCTCAGCACAATCACTCGTGTCTCGACGCTCATGACCAGTCTCTGTTCCACAAGAGACCAGATGGCCCCGAAGAGGAAGGTGCCCAACAGGTTGACCGCCAGCGTGCCCACCGGGAAGCTGAAGTCGCCCAAACGCTGCACAAAGCCGCTTAAGCCGTAGCGCGCCAGCGCGCCGAATGCTCCGGCCAGACCAATCAATAGAAGTTTCTGCATGCATTATCCTTGCGGCAGTACCGCAACAAAAGACTCCTGCCGTTTCCAGCAGGAGTCATCAGTCTTGAGACGATTATGGCGAACTCCATCGCCTGTTCAATTGATAGCGCCTGCATTATACCCGGTCAGGCCCGGCGGGTAAACATGCCTACGAAGGTGCCGGCCCCGGCTGTCGAGTTGCCCGCGGCCGGTTCGACCGCCACGCGAGCCAGACTAGCGCTATCAGCAACACCGCGAGCGAACCTATTTGTACGACGTGAAATCCGCCAACCAGGGTTGCGTTTTCCCGGTAGGCGTCGACAAATAGCCGGCCGGCCGCATAGACGGCAACGGCGACCAGGAACGGCCGTCCGGCCGCGCCGCGAAAGCGCGGCGACGCAGCTGCCCACCACGCGCCCAGCGCCGCCACACCGGCCAGCGCCTCGTAGAGCTGCACGGCGTGCCGCCGCACGCCAAAGATGTTAACTCCCCAAGGCATGGAAGTCAGCGAGCCATAGCTAGAGCCGCCGAGGAAGTCGGCCAGGGCCACAGCAATGAGGAAGACGAGAACGCCCGGGGCCAGGATGTCGAGGGCGATCCACGGCGGCAGACGACGCCAGCGCGTGTAGAAGAAGACCGCCGCGACAGCGATGACCACGCCGCCGAAGGCGCTGTAGCCGGTGTTGAGCGGCCAGACGATGCCGATCAGGTTGTCGTCGTAGGACGACCAGTGGAGCAGGACGAAGACCAGCCGCGCGCCGATGAAGCCCGCCAGGAGCATGACTGACGCCAGCGCGTAGTACGTCTCCGGTTCGTAGTTGGGCGCTTCAGCGCCGCTCTGAAGAGCGGCACTACGAACCCGCCGCGCCGCCCGGTCGACGGCGAACAGCGCCAGCCACATGCCAATGAGAAAAATCAGCGGGCCGGTGGGCAGGCCCACGGGGCCGAAGTTGAGGTAAGGGAGCATGAGTAGTGGTCAGTGTTTAGTGGTCAGCGGGAACCGGCCACAGACCCCTATTCTTCCAGCAGCGACTCAATGCGATCCTCCAGCACGGCTTGGCTGATGGTGCCGATCAGAACTTCTCGCACAACGCCATTGCGGTCGATGAAGATGCTGGTGGGCAGGTTGAGAACACCATAGAGGTTGTTAACCTTCATCTCGCGGTCGATCAGCAGGGGGTAGGTAAGGCCGTGGTCATTCGCGTAGTCGGTGATGGTTTCGGCCGACTCCGCCTGGTTGACGCCCAGGATAGCAACCTCGCCGGCATAGAGGCGGCCGGCGGCCTCAAAGTGGGGCATCTCCACGCGACAAGGCGGGCACCAGGTGGCCCAAAAGTTGAGAACCACCGGAGTCCCGTCGCCGCCCGTGAAGTTGCGCAGGGTGATGGATTCGCCGCCGATGGTCTGGGCCGTGAAGTCAGGCGCCAGCGCGCCAACGTAGGGCGCGGTGGTCAGTGGAATGGGCTGGCTGCTGGCCTCGTCCTCGCGCGACAGATAGATCCAGCCCGAACCCAGCAGCGCGGTCAGCGCGATGATGGCGAGCCATTCCAGGCGGTTGCGCATGGCTTACCTCTGAACGGCGACGTCAGCAAGCCGGATCGCCGCTGGCTCGTCAGCATGAGATAGCCGAAGGGCGGTCGAGACGCCGGCCGGCCAGGACGAGCCGCTCTCCAGAACGGGCACGCCGGTCAGGTCGTAGGTCATCGCGCCATCGATGCGGATGGGGACGATCTCGCCCAACGGCAACTCGCCGGGAATGAGAACGTAGCCATCGATCTCCGGCGCGTCGCGGTAGCTGCGGCCGAGGCTCAGGTTGTCACCGTGGCCCTCGATGAGCACCGGCAGCACGCGGCCGACCTGAGCTTGGTTGCGCGCCAGCGAGATGCCTTGCTGGAGTTCCATCAGTTCTGCCTGCCGCGCCACCTTCACCGCTTCGTCCACCTGCCAGGAGACAGTGGCCGAAGGCGTGGACGCCTCGTAGGAATAGGTAAACGCGCCGACCCGGTCGAAGCGCAGATCGCGGACGAACGTCTTCAGCCCTTCGAACTCCTCGTCTGTCTCGCCGGGGTAGCCGACGATGAACGTGGTGCGAATGGCGATGTCGGGCATGGCCTGGCGCAACTTTTCCAGCGTGCCATAGACCCATTCGATGTTGGCGGGGCGGCGCATGCGCTTGAGCGTCTCGCGGTGGCCGTGCTGCAGCGGGATGTCCAGGTAGGGCAGGACCTGCGGCGTGGTCGCCATCGTTTCGATAAGCTCGTCGGTGACGTAACCGGGGTAGGCGTACATCAGACGAATCCAGGGAATGTCGGGCGCGGCTGTGGCGATCTGGCGCAGCAGCAGCGACAGGCCGTTCTTCAGCCCCAGGTCGTGGCCGTAGTCGGTTGTGTCCTGAGCGATGAGGATGAGTTCGCGAACACCTGCGGCTTGCAGGCGCACAGCCTCGGCGACGATGGCCTCAGGTGGACGGCTGACGTGGGTGCCCTTGATCTGCGGGATGGCGCAGAAGGCACACGGGCGGCGGCAGCCGTCGGCGATCTTCAGATAGGCGCTGGCTCCCTGAATGGAAGCGCGCAGCACGCCGCGCTCATCACGACCGACCGTTTCAGCTTCGTCGGGCAGGTGATAGAGCGGCTCCGGGTGCTTGCGGCGGCGCAACTGGCGCACGAAAGGCACGATGTCCATCCAGCGGCGCGTGCCTATGACGCCGTCGATGCCGGGAACCCAGTCGACGACCTCGTTGCCGTAGCGCTGGGCCATGCAGCCGGCGGCGATGAGCAACTGATTCGGCCCTTTCAGTCCGGCCAGCTCGCGCAGCGCGCCGATGGACTCCTGCCGGGCGCTCTCGATGAAGCCGCAGGTGTTGACGATCAGCACACCTGCGTCGTCGGGGTCGTCCGTCGCATCGAAGCCGGCCGTCATAAGCAGATCGGCCATGCTGTTGGAGTCGACGGTGTTCTTGCTGCAACCGAGGCTGAGGAGGTAGAACTGCTTCTTCTGCTTCGCTTTGCTCATCGCATACCATTGGCAGAGGCGAGTCCTTGAACCCGCCCCTGCACATTCGTCTCTTTACGCCGGACGACACGGCCGCCCCGGTAGGGGCCCTTACTGCGTCGTCCGCCAGACTTCTTCGTAACGCTCGCCACGGCCACCCAGACGCCCCAGTTCTACATCATTGATCGTCGCAAAGACCCCGATCGCGTTGCCAGTAACGACCTTGGCCTCGCTCTGAGCCGTCCACTCGAAAACGTCATTGGCCTTGGCAATGCCGCTGAAGACCACGGCCCCGTCGATCGTCACTTCCAGCCAGGTACGTTCTAAGATGTCGAGTTTGAGACGCACTTCATCCATTGTGGCCGGAAGGGGCGGGCGCGTTGGCGTGGCTGTCGGCGCGCCGCCGGGATTATTACGGCTCGTGTCGACGATGGGCTGCTCGGTGCCGTCGATGATAACGCCCGACTCGCCCTGGGGGGCGGGCGGCGTCAGTGTCGGCGTCGCTGTCGCTCCAGTCACTCCGGCAACGACGTCGCGCACGGCGGCGCCAACTTCCTGCACGGCGTTGTCGCCCCCGTCGCGGCCGAACAGCACGGGGATAAAACGGTTGGCGATGAGCGCCAGCGCCACCACCAGGGCGACGATGATGACGATCTGCAACATGCCGCCCGAACCACCACCGATGCTGTAACCCTTGCCGTTGACCTCCATGTTGACGGGATCAAAGAAGGGTTGATCCTGTCGCTCGGGCAACGGACTGTCGGGCGTGATCTCGCGCGGGGCGCTGACGGTGATGGGCAGGTCTCGACCGGCGTTAGCCGAGTAGCGGTCTAGCAACGGCTGCGGTTCCAGACCCAGAAAGCGGGCGTAGTTGCGCAGGAAGCCGCGAACGTGAACCGGCGTCGGCAGAGCCGAATACTGGCCGTTTTCCAGGGCTGTCAGGTAGCGAACGTTGATGCGGGTCTTGCCCTGAACGTCATCCAGCGACAGTCCCTTGTTCTCGCGAGCCTCGCGCAGTATGTGGCCGATCTCGTCCATGCCGGCGGCGATTGTTCCTTCCGGCGGCCGCGGCGCGGCGCTACCGGTCAGCAGCGCGCGCTGCTGTTCAGGCTTCGGTCTCGAGTTCCGCTTCGACCTCTTCCGTCTCTTCCACCATTGGCGCGGCGGCCGTGGCCGCCGGGGCGCCCTCTTGCTGGACAACCACCAGGAATTCGGGATGGAATTCGCCGCTCAGGCGAACGGGAATGTGATGCTCGCCCAGAAGGCGCAACGGCTCGGTGCCGACCTTGCGGCGATCGATTTCGGTGCCCAAAACCTCGTTGAGCATGTCGGCGATCTGGTGGGTTGTGATGGAGCCGTAAAGCTTACCATTTTCGCCAGCGCGCGCGGTGAAGGTGAGGGTGACGGCGCGAATCTTTTCCGCCAGGACGTTGTGCTCGGCGCGTAGTTCGGCGCGGCGAGTCTCAGCCCGCTTGCGCCAGGCCACGGCCTGCTTCATCACGTCCGGCGAAGCCTTGACCGCCAGCCCCTTGGGCAGCAAGAAATTCCGGCCGTAGCCATCCGCCACGGTGTGAACTTCCCCGGCGTAGCCCAGATTATCAACGTCCTCTTTCAGCAATACTTTCATCGAAACAGACTCCTAGGTAAGCGCATGTGCGGGCTCGCATGGCGGCCGCAACCGCGAGATGATCTGTAAAGCAATCGACTATGGTAGCAAAAGGCGCGAAAGTTGGCAAACGAACCGTCGGTTGGTGGTTTACCAATAGCCCCGACCCCATTGCGTTCACGAGTTCTATGAGTCTAGGTCAACCGCGACGTGAAAACAAGCGCGCTGCCCTTGCTGTTGCGCAATGCGCGGCCACTCACATACAATACACAGCAACACCACATCCGGCGGCGCCATGCCGGGCGGATTCCACCGGCTCACATCTGCGTACCTGTAGAGTTTGCGGAGGATATATAACATGACCGATCAGCCGACGCCTGACCCGATCGCCCAGTTCATCACCGAAGACCAGGACCCGCAACAGGTTGCCAAGGTCTACGACAAGGTCAAGCAGCTTCTGACCCGCGGCGAGCAAGTGACCTATATCGCCGTTCAAAAGCCTATCGTCTTCGACCCGACGCCGGAGATCGTTGTGTTGACCAACCGCCGCTTCATGCACTACCGGCAGAATATGCTTGGTCGAGCGGAATTCACCGATTACATCTGGCGCGAATTGAAGGAGGCGAAACTGGAAGAGGGGGTCATGCGGGCGACGCTCACGCTCTTCGCCGCCAACGGGGAGACGTTGCGGATCGAGAACCTCGTCAAAGAGCAGGCGCGGCGGCTGTATGCGATCGCGCAGGAGATGGAAGAGAACGTCCGTGAGGAGCTGCGGCTGCGGGCGATGGAAGAGAAGCGCGCGGCGGCCGGCGGCGTCTTCTTGCAAGGAGCGCTGAACGCGGCGGCCGGTGGTTCGACAGCCGCGCCGGCCGAGGAGCCGTTGCAGGCGTTGAGCAAGCTGAAGCAACTGATGGAAGCCGGTCTCATTACGGCCGACGAGTACGAAACCAAGAAGAAGGAAATCCTGGCCCGACTGTAGCGCGGATTCACCGTCGCGCGCCGTGGCGCTCTTCTCTTGCTGAAGAACGCCCTAAAGCGCGGAGCTACGAACGAAAAAGGCCGGACGCGCGTCCGGCCTTTTTCGTTCGCGGCCATGGCGGCGCTAGGCTCGCCGCAGGCGGCGCGCGCCGAAGACGATCAGGATCAGGGCCATGCCCAGAGCGGCAATGCTCCAGGCATCAAGTCCTGTCTGCGGCAAGGTGGTGGGCGGCACAGGCGTGGCCGTCGGCGGTGGGGCGACAACAGTTTCCGTGGCCGTGGCGCTAACCGTGGCCGATAGCGTCCCGGTGGCTGTCGGTTCGAGCGTGCTGGTGGCTGTTGGCTGGAGCGTCCCGGTGGCTGTCGGCTGGAGCGTCCCGGTGGCAGTCGCTTCGGCCGTGGCGGCCGGAACGGTTTCCGTCGCCGTGGCCGTTTCGGCCGCCAGCGTGACGGTCGCCGTGGCCGTGGCCGTAGCCGTCGGTTCCACGGTTGGTGTCGCCGTTTCGGTCGCGGTCGGGACAAGGGTCGGCGTGCCCGGCTGACTGGGCGTTGCGCCGCCGACGGGGGTCTCGGTTGCCGCGCCAGGGGTAGCTTGGTCGCCGCTGCTGCCGGCGGTGGGCAGAACGGGCGGCGGGTAGCCGCTGGTCGTCGGGTTGGCGGGCGGGTAGCCGCCGGGACCCGCGGTGGCGGCCGGAACTTCAGGCGCACCGCCACCCGACTCATCCCCCCCACCGCCCAAGGGCAGAGGGGTCGCTGTAGCCGTCATCTCGGGCGTCGTGGCGATCGCGGTGGGAATGGCGCCGGCCGGGGTTGGGGTGGCGGTGGAAGTGGCTGTTGCGCCGCCTTCGCTCTCCGGCGTCAGGGACGCTGCCGCCGTTGTCGGCTCCATTGTCACGCCGATCACGACGACGGTGGATTCCGCTGTCGCGGTCGCGTCACCGGGGGCGGCTGTCGCTGCGGCCGTGGGCGTGGGCGAAGGCGTGAGCTGACCATCGCCGGCAACAATCGCCGTGGCTGTCGCATCCGTTTCGGCCGTTGCCGCTTCCGTGGCCAGTAGGGCCGGCGTGGGGGTGGGGCTGGCCGCGCCGCCAGCCGTTTCGCTGGCGGCGGAAGTGGCGGTGGCTTCGGCGGTGGCTTCGTCGCCGCTCCCGGTGGCGGTCGCGTTTGCCGCCGTGGTCACTGTCGCCTCGGCCGCGCGGGTCAGATCGGCGGCGAGCGCCGCGGCGGTGCTGGTTGCATCGCCTGGCAATGCGCCGCCGGCCATCGCCAGAGCTGTCGCGGCCGCGCCGGTTGGGTCACTGGTTGGCGTGGCGTCCGTTTGGGCCGTCGCCGCAGCCGTCGCCTCCGGCGCTGTCGTTTGGCCGGCGGCTTCGGTCGTCGCTATGCCGGCCGCGGTAGCAGCCGCGTCTTCGGGAGAAGTGGCCCCGCTCGCAGACTCTTCGACCGCGGTGGTCGTTGCCAGAACTTCACCCGGCGCGGCCGCCGTCGCCTCACTCGCTCCAGCCTGCCGGGCCGCGATCGTCTGAGTCACGGCGGCGTTGGTGGCGAGAATGATGACGTTCTGGGCTTCAATGGTCGCTACTTGCGCGTTGCGGGCGGACGTGCGCTGCATCAGCAAAAACCCGACCGTGCAGAGCGAGAAAAGCAGCAGGGTACCCGTCAAAAGGGAAGCAAGGAGTAGGAATGTGCGGTTATTGGCGTCTTCGGACGGCGCGTCATAGACCCCCGCGCCGCCGTTGCCATTCTCGTCACCGTTGACGATGAACTCATCCTGACTCATGTCCAACTCCTTTTCGGCCGCCCGCGCTTCACGAAGTCACCAGGGCTGCCAGTCTTGCGCCCTTCTTGCCGGGCGCAACAACTTGACGTAACATAACGTGCGGTCAGTATAACATGTTTGACAAGGGGTGTAAAGCGAAGGCCATGCGCGTCAAAGTGATCATCAATCCGCGATCGGGCCGGGGGCGAGCCAGAGAACAAACGGCCATGATCAACGTCCTGGGGAACCGCTATGGCGACCTGGACATTGTCCCCACGCAGCGTCCCGGTCATGCCGTGGAACTGGCGGCCGCGGCGCGCGATGAGGGTTACGACATCGTCGCCGCCGCCGGCGGCGACGGCACGGTGAACGAGGTTGTGAACGGTCTGGTAGGCGATGGGGATCGGGCTGCGCTGCCGATGGGGATCATTCCGATCGGCTCCGGTAATGACCTGGCTTACGGGTTGGGTATTCACGAAGCAGCGGAAGAGGCCGTCCAGCGGGTTTTCACCGGCGTGCCACGAACGATTGACCTGGCGCGGGTCACGAACGAGCACGGCCGCAGCCGCGTCTTCCAGAACAACCTGGGCATCGGGTTCGACGCGCAGGTGGTCATCCGCACCGAGTCCATGACGCGCATCCAGGGCTTCCCGATGTACCTGGCGGCTGTTTTGCAGACAATCCTTTTCCATTTTGATGCGCCCTTGCTGGAACTGAGCTTCGACGGCCGGCAGGCCAGCCAGCGAGCGCTGTTTCTCTACGCCGGAGTCGGCCCGCGAGGCGGCGGCGGCTTCCTCATTACGCCCGACGCGCGCTGGGACGACGGGCAAATCGATACGTGCCTGGTTAATCCCGTCGGCCGCCTGACCATGCTATACATGCTGACCCGCGTCATGAAGGGAACCCACGTGACGTCGCGTCACGTCTCCATGGGCCGCTGCCGCGAGATCGGCGTCAAATCCGCTACGCCATTGCCCATCTACGTCGACGGCGAAATGTACGCCTACCCGCGCGACGAGGTTCATCAGGTGACCATCACCAGCCTCCCCGAGGCGGTGCAAGTGATGGTCTAAGGAAAAGAGAAATCTAAGATAACGGATGCCCGGATCGGTGAAATATGGGTAAGCCGCGGTTCTCTTCCTCTCAAACTACATGGAACAGCCTATGCGCACCCTGGAACAGGCCCTGCTGGAACACGAACTCATTGTCCTGCGCGTAATCGGCGAGTGGCTCGACCTGGACCTGACCGGCACCGACAAGGCGCGGGCCGTCGACGCCCTGGTTCCGGCACTCGCCTCGCTCGACATGATGCAGGCAATCGAATATCTGGAGCCGGAGGAGGCAACCGCCCTGGCCGATCTGGTGCGGCAAGGCGGCCGCGCGCCGGTGGCCGTCTTCGCCCGCGATCACGGTGAGGTGCGGCTAATGGGGCCGGGACGGCTGGAGCGCGAGGAGCCGTGGCTCGACCCGAGCAGTCCGGCCGAGGCGCTGTGGTACCGCGGCTTCCTCTATCGGGGCTTCGATCAGACGGCGGACGGCACGCTGGAGTTCTATTATTTGCCCCACGAACTATTAGCCAAGTTCGGGCCGCCCGCGGCGCTGCACCAGCGCCCAGATGAGCCGCCGGCGCTGCGCGCGGTGGAAGCGCCGGACGAGACGCGGCCGCCGCTGGCCGATGCGGTCGACGACCTGACAACGCTGCTGGCGCTGGCCCAGCGCACCGGGCTGCAACCCGAACGGCTGCCATCATTGGACGGCTTGCTGGTCAATCCCGACCGCGACCGCCGCTCGCTACTGCTGACGCTGGCCACGGAGATGGGCCTGTTGCGCCGGGCCGATGACGCCTTGCGGCCGTCGCGCGCGGCCATCGACTGGCTCCAGCGTAGCCGCGAGGCCCAGTTGCGCGCCCTGGTGGATGCCTGGAGCCGAAGCGCCTGGAATGAGTTGCGCCACACGCCGGGCCTGATCGCCGAGGGCGAAAGCTGGGCCAACGACCCCCTGCCGGCCCGCACGGCGCTCATGGACGTGCTGCCGCCGGACGAAAGCTGGTACCGGCTGGCCGACGTGGTGGCCGTGGTTAAAGCGCAGGACCCGGACTTCCAGCGCCCTGATGGCAACTACGAAACGTGGTACCTGCGCGACGCCGAGACCCGGCAATACCTGAGCGGCTTCGAGAACTGGCAGTGGGTCGAGGGACGGCTATTGCGCTTCCTCATTCAGGGGCCGCTCTACTGGCTGGGCATGGTCGAGTTGTCGGCCGTCAGCGACCCGGAGCGGGTGACCTACCGCCTGGCGCCGCGCGCGCTGGCCTGGCTGGGCGACGAGCCGCCGGCGGCCGACGAGGTGCGCGTCCCGCTGGTCGTCCAGCCCGAGGGCGTGCTGCTCGTGCCCCACAACGCCAGCCGCTACGAGCGCTTCCAGGCGGCGCGGATCGCCGACCCCGAGCCGTTCGCGCCCGGTAAGCCCTATCGCTACCGGATCGTCCCCTCCTCGCTGGCCCAAGCGCAGGACCAGGGCATCGCGCCCGAGCGAATGTTGAGTTTTCTGGAGAGCGCCAGCGGCCGGCCGGTGCCCGCCAGCGTCCGGCGGGGTATCGGCCGCTGGGCCGAGCGGGGTATTGAGGGCCGCCTGCAATCGGTGGTCGTCTTGCGCGTTGGCGACGCGGCCATCCTGGAGACATTGCGCGCCAATCCGAAGACGCGCGACTTCATCGCCGAAGCTTTGGGCGATCTGGCCGTCGCCATCCGCGCCGGCGAATGGGAGGCGTTTCGCCAGGCTGTGGCGGGGCTGGGCTTGTTGCTCGACGTGGAGATGTGATTGCCGGCGGCGAGCAGGGGGCGACCGATGACCGGCGCCGCTCCTATACAGCTTCGCCGATGACAATGAGCCGCTCGCTCTCCTCATCAAAGGGGCGGCCGTCGTAGTCGCCGTGGAAGGCGGCCAGGCGGAAGTCGGTTAGGCCGAGCAGCAGGTCGTACTGGTGCGGGTAGAGGTAGTGGTAGCGCACACGTGTCTTTGCCGACTCGCCTTTGTCTGATTTATAGACCCAGTTGACGTCCACGGCTTGCTCGCCCGGCACAGACTCGTAGGCGGTGTATTGGCGGATGGTTTCGCCGAGCACCTCGTCTTCAAGCACGTCCTCAAGGCTGAAATCCGGGTCGTCGCCGGCGGCCGAGAGCGCCAGCGGGTTGTCCACGTCTAGCAGCAGCCGCGCCCCGCGCCTGAGCAGCGGTCGCAGATGGCGCAAGGCCGCCGCGGCGCCCGCTTCGTCCAGATGCATGAACGTGTTGTAACCGAAGAAAGCCAGCGCGAACGTCTCCTCTTCGCCCGGCAGACGCAGCCCTTTTACGTCGGTCGCGACCAGCCGGACGCGCGCGCGAATCTCCGCCGCCTCGGCCGCCAGCCGCGCCTCGGCCCGGGCCAGCATCTCGGCTGAGTTGTCCACGCCCACAACCGCGTGACCAGCCCGGACCAGTGGGACGAGCAGCCGTCCGCTGCCGCAACCCAGTTCCAGCACGCGGCCGGCGGCTTGACGCGCCTGTTCCAGTAAAAAGGGAATGTCGTCGGTCAACCAGTTGTGACTGAGATCGTAATAACGGGCGGTGTGGCTGTGGTCGTAGGGTGAGGTCATGTTGGGAACGAGTCGGAGCGGTTGAAGACGGGCGGCCGCTTCTGGATGAAGGCCAGCATCGCTTCGAGGTGGTCGGGCGATGGCCACAGGTTGATGAACAGTTGCGCTTCGAGTCGATCGGCATCGCCCGGCGCCAGGTGGCCGGCGGCGTAGACGAGCGACTTGGTCGCCGCCAGGGCGCGCCGCGGCAGGCGCAGCAGTTCCTCCGTCCAGGCGCGGGCGGCGGCGAGGGTGTCGGTGCCCGGCGGGGCGAGGCGGTGGATCAGGCCCAGCGCCTGCGCCTCGGTGGCGGTGAACATGCGTCCGGTCAGCAGCAGTTCCATGGCCTGGCTCTGACCAATGAGTTCGACCAGACGGCTTGTGCCGCCCCAGCCGGTTGTAAGCCCATTGTGGACCTGCCGGAAGGCAAAGCGGGCTGTGGGCGCGGCCAGCCGCAAGTCGCAGGCGGTCAGGATTTCGCAGCCGCCGCCAATGGCGTCCCCATTGATGGCGGCGACGACGGGGCACGGCAGAGCGATCAGCCCGTCTAGGGCCGCGCTCATGAGCCGATTGAGCCGCTCGCCGGCCGCCGCCTCCGGATGGCCCGCCAGTTCCTTTAGGTCACCGCCGGAGACGAAGGCCTCGCCCGTTCCGGTGACAATCAGGGCGCGCAGGCCGGGCATCTCGCTGGCGGCCTGGACGGCGCGAGCAAACCCTTCCTGGGCGCTCCAGGTAAGGGCGTTGCGGGCGGCCGGGCGGTTCACGCGCAGCACGCCAACTCCGGCTTCGTCGACGCTGAACTCAATGCTCCGGGTCACACCCTCTACGATAGCACTGAGAATGACGAATGACGAATGACGAATGAAGAGCGCCTTACCCAAGCCGTTCCTTCTCAATTCGTCGTTCGTCATTCGGAACTGCTTAAGCTGTGTCGTAACCAGGCGCGCCTATCATCCCTGTCAGACGACTTCCGCGCCGCTGCCTGGCGAACGTGTAAACCGATGAGTAAGCAAGCCCAACGTATCCTGATCGTAGACGATGAAGCGCCCTTGCGCTTTCTGCTGAGCAAGCAACTCAGCCGCGCCGGTTTTGACGTAACGGCCGCTGCGGATGGCCCGGCGGCGCTGAGCCTGGCGGCCGAAAAACCGTTCGACGCCGTGGTCCTCGACGTGGTCATGCCCGGCATGGACGGGTTCGAGGTCTGCCGGCGGTTGAAAGCCGATCCCCGCACCGCCGGCACCCCGGTGCTTTTCCTGTCCGCCTCGGCGGGTGGGGAATTCCGGCGGCGGGCCTTCCGCGTTGGCGCGATTGACTTCCTGGTCAAGCCGTTCCAGACGGAACTGCTGCCGGCCTACTTGCGCGCGGTGTTGGGCGACGCCGCCAACCAGCGCGAGGATCGCGCCGGCCAGGTAGCGGCCATCATGGCCTTGAAGGAGACGTTCGGTTCGGCTGACGCGGCGGTAGAGCTGGCGGAAGCGGAAGCGCTGCGCTGCGGCTGCCCGGTCATGCTGATCGACCTGGAGCTGCCGGCCGGCAGCATCGGCGCGCGGCTGCAACTGTCCGGCGGGCCCAACGTGCGCTTGCTGCTCCAGGACACCGGCGAGCCGGTGACAGCGGCGCTCATCGGTCGTGTGGCCCAACGGCTGCACTTCGCGCTGGAGGTCATCCCCGCGCCGTTTACGCCGTCGCCCCTGGGGCACGAAGCGCCGGATGCGTCGCGCCTGAATGAGGTCATTGACCTTCTGGCGGAAGCCGGCTACTACGTGATGATCCACCTGGGCGCTAACGGCGATGACCTGGCCGCCCGCGTAGCCCGGCGCGCCGAAGTCGTCTATACGCCTGGTCTTGAGGTGGAGGCGGCTTTGGAAGATGTGGCGGCGCTGGTCGCGCTAGGGGTTGCCCGCGAGGCCATCCGGCCGCTGAGCAAAACGGTCGTCGCGCTGGCCGAGGCGACGGAGTCGCGGCGCGGATTGGGACGGGAGCGCGGCCCGGCGCGAGCCACCGTGCCCGCGTTTGGCCAGCTAGCCGCAGTTCTTTAGGGTCACAAGCGCGATCAAGACCGGCAAAAGGCAACGGCCGACGGCGCGGCGGCCATCCGCTCCGGCGTAACCCGTTCTCGCCTGTCCCCGTTTCGCTCCCCGCCCGCGGAGAGCCTCGCCTGCCCCGTTACCTTTCGCCTAAAAGCCAATTCCCGGCAAGCCGTTTGGTTGCGGTGACTGGCGGGCCCATTGCGAGAGTTCCTGCAGAAGCGGTTGGAGTTGCGGCGGCGCGGCTGTGTCGGACGTTTCCACCGTATGCTGCACGCCGGCTACCTCAACCGTGACTCGGTAGCACAACTGGTCCGCGCCTGATACGCCCTCCAGTCCCTTGCCCGGGTCTTCCGGCAGGTCGAAGAAGTCGGTGTCGTCCAGAATTTCCAGGATTTTCAGGGCGCTCTCCGGGGGGATTTCATTGGTATCGACCACCGTCGAGATTTCCCGGCCCACAAAGCCGCCGCTACGCTCGAAATAGATCTTCATGACGGACCATCCTCCGGCGAGCGTACACACCGCTCGCGCTAGGCGCGCGGCCCAATAAGCGACCGCATCAAGCCGATAAGCGTGCCCGCGCAACCAGGACGGCCACCCCCGTCGTCGGGCGGGCCGCCGCCCTGTTCCACGTCGATCCCCACTTCCGCCCAACCGGCCTTCACCGCCTGCTGCTCCAGGCTACCCTGGCCGTAAAGGTCGCGCGCCGCCTCAAAGGTCTTGGCCGCGGCCGTGGCGAAGTTGGTCGTCGTGCCGAGCTTGCTGCTCAGGGTCACATACCAGATTTGCCCCGCCTTCTCCCAAGCGAAGCCGCCGATATTGAACGCCGTGACGTAGAAAGCCCGGTTTGGAATGCCAGAGTTAATATGCACCCCGCCGTTATCGGACTGGGTCTGGACGTAATCGCGCATGTGGGCCGGCTGCGGATCCTTTCCCAATACCGGGTCGTTGTAGGCCGTGCCCGGCTGCTTCATATTGCGGATGCCGCTGCCGGACACGTTGCTCGTGAGCAGCCCTTCGCCGATGATCCAGTCGGCATCGGCCGCCGTGTGGCCCAGCGCGCGCTGCTTCACCAGCGAGCCGAACACGTCCGACATCGATTCGTTGAGCGCGCCCGACTGCCCCTGGTAGACCAGGTTGGCCGTGTACTGGGTCACGGCATGCGTCAGTTCGTGGCCGATGATGTCCACCGCAATCGTAAAGCGGTTGAACAGGCGTTGCGCGGCGGGCAAATCCTCATCCCCGTCGCCATAGACCATCTGCTGGCCGTTCCAGAAAGCGTTGTCATAGCCGACGCGAAAGTGAACAGTGGAATCCAGCCGCTGCCCGTTGCCGTCGATGGAGTCTCGATTAAAAACATCCCGGAACAAGCCGTAGGTGGCGCCGGCGCCGTCATAGGCTTCGTCGGCCGCCGGGTCGCCGGTCGGCGCGCCGCCCTCGGCGCGCACCTGCGCGCCGGGCAAATTGCTGCCGTTCTGCGCGTTGTAGACGATCCGGTTGAGGCCCCCGGCCGCCTCCATGAGCGGCTCCGGCGGTGGTTCCTTGCTGGCCACCTCGCGCTGCACGCGCACCGCTTCGGCCGAGACGATGTTGCGCAGCGCTTGCTGGCGCTGCTCCGGGGTGCCGTTCTCGACGATGTTGCGCAGGATGTACGGCGGGAGGATGCAATAGAGCGAATGTCGGCAGCCGTTCATGAGAGAACTCCTTTACGCCAACGGGCCAACTGCCCGTCAACCAGGTCCATTGTACAACATATGGTCAAACGCCGTAAACAGCCCCGGCAGGAGAATGGCCCGTGGATGGACGCTGAGAGCCACAGCTGCAAGCGTCACGCGGCGGGAATGAGCGTATCCAGCGCTGCGCCATTTCTTTCTGCCGGCGCACCAGGGGATTGCGCTACAATACGCGCGGAGTGGTGGCATGAGTGATGAGTTTGTAACCGATGGTTTAGGGCCGCTTGAGTACGAGGGCCCGCTGGACTTGAGCGGTCCGCCGCGGCGGCAGGTCTACGCCGCCCTGCTGGCCGAAACGCTGGGCGCCGCGGCCGACCGGCTGGGCCGCGCGGTTCCATCGTCGGCTTTCGGTGGGCGCGACCTGGCCGCCCGCCCGCGCCGGGCCGAATGGCGGCCGCCCGCCGCGCCGTCAGATGATGAGTCGCCCGCCGCGCCGCTCGCACCGGAAGAAGCCCTGCGGCGCATTCTAGCCCTTCACGCCGAAGCGCCCCGGCCCGCGCCCCGCTTCTGGCGCGGTGATGTTGACCCGTATCGCCTCGGATGGCTGGCGGTGGCTGAAGCCGTCGGCCGGGCGGTGGCCGCTGGCGCTGATCCGGCCGCGCTCGCCCTCGACGGTCTTTTCACGATCAGCCACTTTGATGAACCCGCCGCGTTGGGCGGGCTGGTTCGCTGTGTCCAGGGCTGCGCCGCCGCCGCCCTCGCTCTGGGCGCGCCGTTTGTTGCCGGCCGTGTGCGCATGGCGAAAGGGGGCCAGCCCGGCGAAGCCGGGTCGGTAACAGTGGTCGTGCCGGGCGAATTGGCAGATCGGCCGCGGGCGCGGCTTCAGCCCGGAAACTTTCTCTTCGCGGTCGGCCAGACGCGGCCGGAACTGGGCGGCAGTGACTTCGCGCGAGTCGGTGGCGGCGTGCGGCCG
>CAZSOD010000062.1:0-19469 GCA_964608255.1 uncultured Ardenticatenaceae bacterium | reverse complement strand
CGACGACGGCGGTCGGGCGACCGCCGGTCAATGGCGAGCTACTGTTCCAGCGGGGCCGCATTCTCCGGCGTGCATGCGCCGTGGAAATAGGCCCAGGCGTTGCAGGCGCGGTTATCGTTGAAGACGCACATGCCGCACAGGCGGCCGCCGACGGAGGTAATGACCTGGTAGGTGTAGCCGTGCTCCTGGCAATAGGCCAGCGCCGGATTGCCGAGCGTCGCGTCGGTTTGGGCCTCGTTGCCGGTCAGCACGACTTGCCCTTGCGCATCCACAACCGCCTGCCAGCAGAATCCGGTCGGCCCGTCGCCCAGAGCGACGTGATAGCGCGTCACTTCGCTGCTCTGGGGCACAGTGATGGTCATCGTGCAACCGCTGGACAGAAAGCGGTAGACGTCAAAGCCCTGCGGCGCTTCCGCTTCGCGCTCCACGGTCCACTTGGCCTGCTTGGCTGGCACGCATTCTGCGGCGCCGTCGCGCAGAAACGCCAGCACCGCCTCGCGCGACCTCAGCACGCCCTCCGGGGCGGTGATGGGCGTGGGCTCGGCGGCGACCGGCGGCTCTATCCGGTCGCAAGCGGCGAGCAAGATCAGCGCCAGACCGCCAAGAACTCGAATGAACTGCAACTTATTTGTGGTCATGTGGCCCTCCGTTCATAGTCGCCCCAGCGCGCCGGCAAAGGCCCCGCGCGGCTTACGGCTCGAGCACCGAGCGAATGTGCAACTCCTGCGCCGACGCGCGGCCGCCGCGCGGGGCGAAGACGAGCAAAAAGACGGCCGCCTCGCTACCCTCGTTAAGGAAATAGTGGGGCGCTGACGAATCAAAGAGAAGACTGTCGCCCGGCCCCAGGCGGTACTCCTCCTGGTTGACGTGATAGACGATCTCCCCGCGCAAACCGCAGGCAAACTCCTCGCCGGCATGACTGACCGGCTGTTCCCGGTTGCCCGCCCCTGGCTCCACCGTCACGGCGAACGGCTCGAGCTGCTGATAGGGCAGGCCGATCCCCAGGCTCTCCATCCGCACCCCGTGCGCTTCCAGACGCAGCCGCCCCGATGCCGGCACAAAGACGGCGGGGTAGTCGTCGTGATCATGAAAGAAGTCGCTGATCGAAACGCCCAACGCGGTCGCCAGTTGATGCAGGGAGGAAACCGTCGGCGAGTTCTCGCCGCGCTCGATCTGGCTGATGGCCGCCGGCGACAGCCCGCAGCGTTCGGACAGGGAACGGATGGAGAGGCGGCGGCGCTCGCGCAACAGGCGAATGCGCTGCCCAACGTCGGTCGGCGGGCTAGAAGTCATATCCAGGGCATCCTATCGTTGACTAGATTGTACAACTAAAAAGGTTATTTGTACAGTTTACTGTTCGTCACGACCGTCTTCGGGGGCCTTTGTGACGCAGTGCGTTGGGGCATGACAATTGTCATAGTCTCTTTGTGACAAATGTCACTATTGCGGCGGTTGAAGCGGGCGCACAATAGCCCATGTATTCGCCTATCCGAATACATAAGGAATACCTATGGATCGCCCCTCGCTAGATGAACTCGGCCTGCTCCACGCTTCGGTCTGCCAGGCGCTGGGCGATCCGAAACGCCTGCAAATCCTTTACGCCCTGGACGAACGGCCGCGCCACGTCTCCGCTCTTGCCGCGGATCTGGAGATGCCCCAGCCGACCGTCTCGCGCCACTTGCAAGTCCTGCGCGAACGACAGCTAGTGATTGCCGAGCGCGAAGGCGCGGCCGTCGTCTATCAGCTGGCTGAGCCGCGGGTCATCCACGTGCTGGATACCATGCGCCAGATCTTGCGCGACGTCCTCGCGCGCCAATCTCAAGTTGTCGCCGCCACCTCTGGATCGGAGCCACTATGAAGGAGTTTCGCTATCTCTGGGTCATCGGATTGATCGTCACGGCGCTCATCGTGGCCGTGCCGGTTCTCCTCTTCGCCTCGGCCGGCGACGAGGTTTCACCGGACCCGTGGGCCTACGTCGCGCCGACGCCGGCCCACACGAACCACGCCGCGCTCATGCCCGGCCCCTACGCCACCGGCCAGGAGGTAACGGCCGCCTGTCTGGAATGCCACGAAACTTCGGCGCAGGAGATGATGCAGACCACCCACTGGACGTGGGAGAGCGAGCCCGTGCTCTTGCCCGGCCGCGACGAGCCAGTGACCGTCGGCAAGAAGAACCAGCTCAACAACTTCTGCATCGGCATCCAGGGTAACTGGACCGGCTGCACGAAGTGCCATGCGGGGTACGGCTGGAGCGACGCCAGCTACGATTTCCAGGAGCAGACCAACGTCGATTGCCTTGTCTGCCATGCCGACCCGGCGCTCTATGGCAAGGGCACGGCGGGCAACCCGGCCGAGGGCGTTGACCTGGCCGCGGCCGCCGGCAGCGTGCGTCGGCCGACGCGCCAGAACTGCGGCAGCTGCCACTTCAACGGCGGCGGCGGCAACGCGGTCAAGCATAGCGACCTGGACGAAAGCCTCTACTACCCGGACGCAGGCGTGGACGTCCACATGGGCCAGCACGATTTTCAGTGCGTCGACTGCCATGCCGGCGAGAACCACCAGATTTTGGGCCACAGCATCTCGGTCAGCCCCGCAGTAAAGTCGTCGGCCGTCGCCTGCGCCGATTGTCATCAGGCGCCCATCCACGAAGACGAACGCATCAACGGCCACACCGACGCCGTTGCCTGCCAAACCTGCCACATCCCGGAGGGCGCGCTGCGCCACCCGACCAAGGTCGACTGGGACTGGTCGACCGCCGGGCAGGACTTGCCCGAAGACCCGCACGTCTACCTGAAGATCAAGGGCAACTTCGTCTACGAGCACGACTACCAGCCGACCTATCTGTGGTGGAACGGCGCGGCCGACCGCTATCTGCTGGGCGACCCGATTGACCCGACAACGGTCACGGAAATCAATCAGCCACAGGGCAGCATCGCCGATTCAACGGCCAAGATCTACCCGTTCAAAATCCACACCGCGCGCCAACCCTATGACGTCGTCAACGAGTATCTGCTGGTGCCCATGACCGCGGGCGAGGGCGGCTTCTGGACGACGTTCGACTGGGAGAGCGCGTTCAAGCTCAACGAACCGAATACCGGTCTGGCCTTCAGCGGCGAATACGGCTTTGCCCCGACCGAGATGTTCTGGTCGATGGACCACATGGTGCAGCCCAAGGAAAACGCCTTGCAGTGCTATGACTGCCACGGCGAAAACGGCCGCATGGATTGGGAAGCGCTGGGCTATCCGGGCGACCCGATGGAGTGGGGCGGCCGGGCGAACTAGAAGCGTCACGAAGTACGAATTACGAACTACGAAGTACGAATTAAGCGGAGTTGGCGGCCCATTGGGCTAACACCGACCGTCAATTTACGAGACAACGCCATGCGTAACAGGCGAATTCCCATCCTTCTTGCATTGCTCGGCCTGGCCGGACTACTGCTGGTGATCGGCGGCGCGGTGGCGGCCCAGGGCGAGCCGGCCGCACCGGCCACGCCAAGCGCCTCGCCCATCCACCCCGTTTTCCCGCTCCTCGACGCCAGCGGCGCGAACGTGCTGGAATCCGGCAGCGCCGTTTCAACCATGACCACCTGTGGCGGCTGCCACGACACGGCCTTCATCGCGGCCAACAACTTCCACAGCGACGCCGGTCTGGAAACCTACGCCGCGCCCGGGACTATCCCCGGCGGCCGGCCCTGGGACACCGGCGCGGGGCTATTTGGCAAGTGGGACCCGCTCCTGTACCGCTACCTGTCGCCCGAAGGCGACGCCGTGGTTGATCTGACCACGCCGGAGTGGGTGCAGGTCTTCGGCGCGCGGCACGTGGGGGGCGGGCCGGGCGTAATGAGCCGCGAGGGGCGACCGCTGACCGATCTGACACCCGGAGACGGCGTGGAAGCGACGCTGGTGGACGCCGCCGGCCAGACCCAGGCATGGGACTGGCGGCAGTCGGGCACGGCCGAATTGAACTGCTTCCTCTGCCACTGGCCCGAGGCCAACAATGAGGCACGGATGGCGGCGCTGGCCGAGGGACGCTTCGGCGACGCCGTGACCGCGACCCTGGTCGGCAGCGGCCTGGTTGACGCGGCGGCGGACCCGAACGTCCGCCCGACGAACTGGGTCTATAACCTCGACGCCTTTGATGAGCAGGGCAACTTAAAGCGCGAGTACGTGCGCGTGCAGGACCCGACGGTCAGCAACTGCGGGACGTGCCACGGCATCACCCATAATGACCAGGGCACGCCGCTCTCCTTTGCTGAACTGGCCGTGGGGGACTGGAACACCCTGACCACGGGCCAGATCATGTCGCCGCAGCGCATCGACGCCAGCGGCCTGAACATCGCCGGCAAGGAGGCGCTCGGCCGCTCCTGGGACGTGCACATGGAGCGCGTCCTCGATTGCACCGATTGCCACTACTCGCTCAATAATCCGGTCTACTACCAGGAGAAGAGCGGCGAGCAGCCGGCCCACCTGGCCTTCGATCCGCGCCGGCTCGACCTGGGCGAATACACCTACCGGCCGCTGCACCAGTTTGCCAAGGGGCAAAGCGCCCAGGGGACGCTCGCGTCGAGCTACGACGGGTCGCTGCGGCGCTGCGAATCGTGTCACGACGCGAGGTCGAGCCACGAGTGGCTGCCCTACGTTGAGCGCCACACGGCGGCGGTCGCCTGCGAGTCGTGCCACATTCCCCGCCTCTATGGGCCGGCGCTGCAATCCGTGGACTGGACAGTGCTGGACGCGGCCGGGGAACCGGTGCGCGCCTTCCGCGGCCTGGAAGGGGACGCGCTTGGCCCAGACGCGCTGCTTAGCGGCTATGAGCCGGTCTTGCTGCCGCGCGCCAACAAGGACGGCACGACGACGATCGCGCCCTTCAATCTGATCACGAGCTGGTACTGGGTCTACGGCGAGCCGTCGCGGCCCGTCCCGCTGCGCGCCTTGCAAGCCGCCTACTTCGACGGCAACGACTACGCGCCGGAGATAGTCAGCGCATTTGACGCCAATAGCAATGGTGCGCTTTCGCGTAGCGAATTGAGTATCACCACCGACGAGCAGGAAGCGGCGGTCGCCCAGCGGCTGTCGGCGGCCGGTCTTGACGATCCGCGCATTGCGGGCGAGGTGCAACCCTACGGCATTAACCACGATGTCGTTGCCGGCGAATGGGCGACGAAGGACTGCCGCGCCTGTCACGGCCGCGACTCGCGGCTGGCCGCGCCGCTGGCCCTGTCCGACCGCACGCCGGGTGGGGCGCAGCCGACGCTCTACGCGGGCGGGCCGGTCAGCTGGCCGGGCGGTGTGACGAGCGGCGAGGGTGGCGCGCTGCGCTTCGTGCCCGACACCGGTGAGGCCGGTCTATACGTGCTCGGCCACAATGCGGTCGATGCCATCGACTGGCTGGGCATCCTGATGGTGCTGGGCGTCATGGTCGGCGTGGTGGCCCACGGCGGGCTGCGTTTTTGGTCGGCGCGCCGGCGGGCCAGGGAAGCCAGCGAGCCCGGCCACGGCGCGGCCAGCGAACCGGGCCACGGCGCCACGCGGCAGGTCTACATGTATGACGTGTACGAGCGGCTGTGGCACTGGCTGCAAACGGCGGCCATTCTGCTGCTGCTGTTTACCGGCCTGATCATTCATGAACCGGACAAGTTCGGGATATTCAGCTTCAGCTACGTCGTCCAGGTGCATAACATCCTGGCCCTGTTACTGGTGGTCAACGCCGGGCTGTCGCTGTTCTACCATCTGGCCAGCGGCGAGATCAGGCAGTTCATTCCCCGGCCGCGGGGCTTCTTCGACGAGGCGTTCCGGCAGGGCATTTACTACGTGCGCGGCATCTTCAGAAACGAACCGCATCCGTTCGAGAAGACCCGCCAGCGCAAGATGAACCCGCTGCAGCAGGTGACCTACGTCATGGTGCTGAACGTGCTGCTGCCGCTCCAGATCATCACCGGGGCGCTTATGTGGGGCGCGCAGCGCTGGCCCCAGGCGGCCGCGGTCTTTGGCGGGCTGCCGGGGCTGGGGCCGTTCCACACGCTGGTCGCCTGGACGTTTGCCGCTTTCATTATCCTGCACGTCTATCTGACCACCACCGGCCCAACGCCGCTGGCGGGCATGGAAGCGATGATCCTGGGCTACGAGGACGTCGAAGTTCACGAGCCGCAGCCGGCCGCGGTCACGACGGATTGAGAAGCTCATACCAAGGCGCAAGGCAGCAAAGAGCGCTAAGCCCAACCGGTTCAGAGGTTCCTTGCGTGAGTTTCTGTTTTCATTGGAGACGAAATGACGACGATATCGACACCACAAATTGAGGAACGGCCCGCAGCCAGCGCCGCGACGCGGCGGGCGGCGCGGCCCTACGTCCATCCCTACGCCGGGGGCATCCTGCTGGGCCTGGTGCTGTTCGCCACGTTCTTCCTGACGGGCAATGGCCTGGGCGCGTCGGGCGGCATGAACCGGCTGGTGGTCTGGGTGGAAGACATCTTCCTGCCCGCCCACGTGGACCGCACCGCGTATCTAACCAGCATGGCCGGCGGCGAAACGAACCCGTTCGATAGCTGGGTTGTGTTCGTCTTTCTGGGGCTGTTGCTGGGCGGCGCGCTGTCGGGCTGGCTCTTCGGCCGCACAAAGTTCGAGACGCAAGGGGGGCCGCACACGCCGGTCAGGGTGCGCTGGCTATTCGCCTTTGCCGGCGGCACGCTGATGGGCTATGGCGCGCGCATGGCCCGCGGCTGCACCAGCGGCCAGGCGCTCTCCGGCGGCGCGGTGCTGTCGGTGGGCAGCTGGGCGTTCATGTTTGCCGTCTTTGGCGGAGCCTATGCCCTGGCCTACTTCGTCCGGCGGCTCTGGAACTAACTGGGGTGTAACATGACGCCATTTCCGCTCCCTGTCGCTGAACTCATGGGCCACTGGGGCCAGTACGTTCTTTACCTGCTCATCGGCGTGGGCTTCGGCTTCGCGCTGGAGGTGTCGGGCTTCGCCAACTCCAGGATTCTGGCGGCCCAGTTCTACTTCAAGAACCTGACCGTGCTCAAGGTCATGTTCGGAGCCATCGTGACGGCCATGGTGCTCGTGTTTCTGACCACGTCGCTGGGGCTGCTCGACTACAACCTGGTCTACGTCAATGAGACGTACCTGTGGCCGGGCATCCTGGGCGGGCTCATCATGGGCGCCGGCTTCATCCTCGGCGGCTTTTGCCCCGGCACCTCGGCCGTGGCGATGGTCGTCGGCAAGATCGACGGCCTGATCTTCGTGCTCGGCGCGCTGTTCGGCATTTTCGCCTTCGGCGAGACGGTCGGCTTCTACGAGAATTTCTGGCACTCGTCCTACCTCGGCCGCTTCACCATCCCCGACTGGCTTGGCTTGCCGTATGGCGTGGTGGTCGTGCTGATTGTGCTCATGGCCCTGTTCATGTTCTGGGGCTCGGAGCAACTGGAGCGCATCTTCGGCGGGCGCGACCTGAGCAAAGAGCCGAAGTGGCGCTACTATGCCGCGGGCGGCCTGCTCGGTCTGGCGGTGCTAACGGCGGTCATCGGCCTGCCCTCGACGGCCGATAAGTGGGCCAAGATAGAAGCGACCGAAACGGCCCGGCTGGACAACCGCGAGGTACAGATTCACCCGTCTGAACTGGCCAAGACGATGACCGACGACACGTTGCGGACCATCATCCTCGATGTGCGCTCCGAAGCCGACTACAACCTGTTCCACCTGCAAGAGGCGCGCCACGCGCCCATCGACGCGCTGCCCGGCCTGGTTGCGGAACTGCGCGCGGAGCCGGCCAACACCGTCATCGTCGTCGCCAGTAACGACGAGGCGGCCGCGACCGAGGCGTGGAAGTACCTGCGAGCCGAGTCGGTGCGCAGCGCCTACATCCTCGAAGGCGGCATGAACAACTGGCTGCGCCTGTTCGGCGACGCGCAGTTTGTGGCCGACAGCGCCGTCGCCAACGCGACCAATGACACGCTGGCCTTCCGCTTCCCCACGGCGCTCGGCGCGGGCTACGCCTTCGCCGCCCCCAACGAAAAGCTGGCCGAGAAGTTCGAGTACACGCCCAAGATCGTACTCGAAGTGAAGCGCGGGCCGGGCGGCGGCGGCTGCGGTTAGGATGGAGAAGTAGCGCCTTCGACCGGCGCCAGGCGAGCGGCGACATTCGGGCCGCCCGCGGACGACGCGGATCGCACCTACTCCGTTGGGGAGGCGTGCGATCCGCGTCACGCATCCCGGCCGGTTTGCGCTATACTGGGGGCATGTTCAAGTTCGTCTTTGGCCTATGGTGGCTACTGGGCGGACTGACTGCGGCGCTGGCCCTCGCGGCCGCTCCCGCCGAAGCCCCGTCCCATGAGCCGATTCCCTTTCCGATCTGGTTTAGCGAGCCGGTGGCGCCCACCGGCTACGCCCATGCGCTGGCGCTCGACTCCGCCGATCGCCCGCACCTCCTCTTTCAGGACCCCGACACGCGGCTGCTGCGCTACGCCGCCGGCGGCGAAAGCGGCTGGGAATATGACGACATCGCCGTCATCCCCAGCCTCCACCCGGACCTGACCTTCGACCTGGCGATTGCCGCCAACGATGCGCCGTGCCTGGCCTACGCCAACGCGCCGCCGGTCATCATCGATCCCATCGATACGAAGCTCGTCTATGGCTGCCGCGGCGAAGACGGGTGGGACTTGAGCGCAATTGACGACGGCGGTCGCACCGTAACGCTCGTCCTCGATGGCGATACGCCTCACATTGCCCTGGTCCAGGGTTTGGCCGCCGTCTACCTGACCAGGGTCGACGGCGTGTGGCAGCGCGAGGTGGTGGGTCAAGATGCGGCCTACATGGGCAAGACGTGGCTCTATCTGGACGGCGCGGCGCGGCCGCACCTGATCTTCGTGGGCAGCGAGGGCGCTTTCGAGGGCGTGCGCGAGCCGAACGGGTTGTGGGCGGTCGCGCCCTTTCCCATGCACTCGCTGCTGGCGCTGACGCTGGACGCGGCCGACCGTCCGTGGCTGCTGCTGACGGAAGCGGAAGCGCAATGGGGCCACCCGCCGTTCTCGTTCAACCGCTTGCTGCTGGCCACGCCCGACGGCTCCGGCGGGTGGGCCACGGAGATGCTGCGCGAAGACTACGATTGGAGCATTGCCGCCGATCTGGCCGTGGCCGGCAACGACGACGTTCACGTAGCCTATCGCGATGTCGGCGGGGCGCTTCGCTACCGGTGGCGCGCGGGCGGTGCGCCCTGGCAAACGGAGTCACCTATCGATCAGCTCGATGCCGACCTGCATCTGGCGCTGGGCAGCGACGGGCAGCCGCGCGTCTCCTTTGGCCGCGGTGGTCAGTTGTGGCTGGCGACGCGGCGCATCGTCCTGCTCGACCGGGGGTTGTATCTGCCGTCGATTACCGCGCCGTAACCCTTGTTTGTGACCCGCAGTCCCGGCGCGCGTGACCGGGAACGAGACGCGATCTCGCGGCGCGTTGTTGGCGCTTGATGAGCGGCCGCCGCCGGCGCTTGGCAGATACCAATGGCTTGGCTATAACGTCGCTTCTCTGCGGGAAGGAGAAGAACGAAGTGAATCGCAAACGGCTGGGCGAGTGGATCAACAAGGACTATACCCTGGGCGAGGAGATCGTCCACAGCGTCACCCACGGCGCGGGCGCGGTGCTGAGCGTCGGCGCGCTCGTTGCGCTACTCGTGCTGGCTACCCTGCATGGGACCGCGTGGCACATTCTGAGCTTTGCCGTCTACGGGGTGAGCCTGGTGGCGCTCTTCCTGGCTTCCACGCTCTACCACGGCGTGCAGAAGCCGCGCTTGCGGCCGATCCTGCGCCGGGTTGACCACGCCTGTATCTATCTCCTGATTGCCGGAACCTACACGCCGTTCGTGCTGGTCGCCATGCGCAGCACGCTCGGGCTGACGCTGCTCACCGTTGTATGGGCGATGGCGGTGTTCGGCATCGTCTACAAGATCTTCTTCATCGATCGCTTCGTCGTCCTGACGACGCTGGCCTACGTGGCGATGGGGTGGATGAGCGTCTTCGCCTGGCGCGAGATGGTCGCCAGCCTCTCCCGCGCCGGCCTGACGTTCCTGATGGCCGGGGGCGCGCTCTACACGGTGGGCGTCATCTTCTACGCCCTGACGAAGATCCGCTACACCCACGCTGTGTGGCACTTCCTCATCCTGGGCGCGGCGGCATGCCACTTCGTGGCCGTGCTGACGCTGCTCTAGCTCGGGCGCTAGCGCGGCGGCCCGGCCGTCGGGTGCCCGGTTGCGCGTGATCTGGCGTCCGCCGCTCGCCTACAGGGCAAAGGCTACAATACCCACGGCGTAGGGCAGCGCCGCCAGAAGCGCGGCCGCCGCCGGCAGCCGCCGCCGGCTATGCTGGCCGTCCCAGCGGAAGAGGTAGAACGCCAGCCCAAAGGCGGTTAGACCGCCGGCCAGCAGGATGATGACCGAACCCCAGGGCCAGAAGTCGGCCGCCTGTCCCATCGCCAGCCCCTTAAAGGCGTTCATGGCGTGGGTCGAGGGCAGCAACTGGGCGATGATCTGGGCCGCGCGCGGCAGCATGCCGTAGGGCAGCATCAGCCCGCCGAGGAGCATCGACGGCAGGAACAGCAGCTGCGACAGCAGAATCGTGGAACGGGAGTTGGGCGAGACCACGCCGATGAGCACGCCCAGCCCGGCGCCGGCGAAGAGCGTGGCCAGAAAAACGATGACGAAGTTGACCCAGTTGACCGGCGCGGGCGCGTCGAAGAGTAGCGGGGCCGTGATGGTGATGATGAGGGTCACGATGACCAGGTGCAACGAGGTCGTCAGGGCGGGGATGCTCAGAATGTTGAGCTTGGGCACGCCGTTGATGTTATAGCTGCGGAAGATGCCGGCGTCGCGGGCCTGCACCAGGGGGTCGGGCAGGCCGAGAATGGCCGCGCTGTAGATGGCGAAGACGACCATCGCGGGCAGCAACACGTCGCGAAATAGCGGGTTGATGCCGGTCATGACAAAGCCCATCATCATATAGAAGGCCAGCGGGAACAGGTAGTTGAGCAACAACAGGCTCCGGTTGCGGATGCCCGTGCGGAATTCGAAGGTGAAGTGGTTGGTGAAGGCGGTCATAGCAGTAGTCAGCAGGTCAGTTAGGGTATCCGTTCGTCGTCGGTCGTTTGCTGTGCGTCGTTCTCTGGTTGTGGCCCGCGGTCTTCCTCAGCCTCTACGAAGTCAGCTCCAGGAAGCGGTCTTCCAGTGACGGCCGCTCGACGCGCAGGTCGATGAGCGAGTCGTTGGCGGCGTTGACGGCTTCAATGAGCGCGCCGACCGTGCGGCCGATGTCGGTGCTGTAGAAAATGGCGTAGTTGTCCTTCACCGTGCGCTGGGCGACGGCGGGAATGTGATGACCATTGGCTAATAGCGACCCGGCGGTCGTGTTCACAGCCACGCGCGTCAGGCCCGCGCCCGTGGCGGTGATTTCAATGGGCGTGCCGACGGTCACGATCCGGCCCTGCAGCAGGATGGCGACGCGATCGGCCATTTCTTCGGCCTCGGCCATGTCATGCGTCGCCAGCATGATGGTGGTTCCGGCGGCTTTCAGTTCACGCATCAGATTGTGGAGTTCGACGCGCGTCTGCACGTCGAGGCCGGCTGTCGGCTCGTCGAGGAAGACCACGCGCGGTTCGTGCGCCGCGGCCAGCGCCAGCGCCAGCCGGCGCTGCTGGCCCGTGGACAGCTCGTGGAACTGGGCCTTGCGCTTGGCCCCGAGTCCAAGGCGATCCAGCAGGTCGTAGCGCGGCCGGGCCCGGTGATAGCCGCAGAACAGCTTCATTGCCTCGTCCGGCGTGATACTCTCCGGCATGCCCGACGACTGCAATTGGACGCCAATGACCGAGCGCAACGCCGGCCGGTCGCGGGTGGGGTCGATGCCGGCCACGCGCAACGTCCCGCTGTCGGGGCTGCGGATACCTTCAAGGCACTCCAGGGTCGTCGTCTTGCCCGCGCCGTTAGGGCCTAGCAAGCCGAAGATTTCGCCGCGCGCGACGCCGAAAGTGATGCCATCAACCGCGGTGAAGTCTCCGTAGCGCTTGCGGAAGTCACCCACTTCGATCATCTGTTCAACCGTCATTCCTGGCTCCTTTGCCTGCCGGCACTAAAGGATAAGAGAGACCAGCCAGGCATGCGCCGGGCTATTGTGAGCGCCGGCGAGATTCGCCAACTGTCTTTCAGATCGGTACAGGCGCAGTAAGGACAGGATAGCGGAAGGCGCGGCCCGGCCGCATCTATCGCAAGTTACGTTTTTCCCTGGGAGTTGCCGCCCGGCGGAGGAAGTTGGCGGGTAACCGGGCGTATCAGTAGCTGTCGGCCTCACCGGCCGGGGTGGGGTTGGCGTGCGAACCATTGAGCGACCGCAGCGCGTCGCGCATCAGCGCCAGGTTGCGCGCTTTGCCTACGTCGCGCAGGGCATGGGCCGCCGGGGAGAAGTACTCGTGCTCCTGGAGAAAGCGCGCCTGCCCTTGCAGCCACTCCTCCTCACCGAGCGCCGGGTTGGTGAAATAGTGAAGCTCCGACAGGAGCTTGCGGTTGAGGTTCCAGAAGTCGTCGCGCCCCAGCACGTCGAGGTCGGCGTCGCAGATCAGCTGCTGTAAAAGGGATTGCGGCCGCTGTGGCATGCGCGTCGCGGCGATGAGCCCGATAATGCAATCGACCTGATCGGGCGCATAATCGAAGCCCGGCAGCACGGCCGATGCCAGACCGATGCTTTCCCGTTCGTGGTCGTTGTAGGTATAGAGGAAACCGGAGTCGTGGAAGAGAGCGGCGGTCGAAAGGAGCAGCAGCGATTCCTCGTCGACATCAGTCTTGAGGCCGAGGCGCACGACCGCCGGCAACACGTCGTCGCGCGTGTGGCAAAGCGAATGATAGGTCAGGTGGGGCGATAGCTCCCGCTCCAACCGGCCCAACATATACTCCCTAGCACGTTCGAAGTCCGGATTCATCCGCTTGATGCTCTACGCCGATGCTACATAACGTCCGCGCAATTGTACTTAGCAAGGCCAGGATTGCACATGTTACCGCTTCTGCCATAATCGGCAAGTGACTTGGGCCGCCGCGCCCCCAGGCGCGGTGGCGCGGGCAAAGTCTCGCCCGCCGGAGGCGAAGACGGGGAGTATTCGATGGACTTGACGGCAACCGTGGCATTGAATAACGGGGTGGCGATCCCCCGGCTGGGCCTGGGTGTCTATCAGAGCCCGAACGGGGCCGAGACGGTAGATACGGTGCGCTATGCGCTGCAATACGGCTACCGCCACATCGATACGGCGCGCATCTACCGCAACGAGGCTGACGTGGGCGCTGGCCTGCGCGCCTCGGGCGTGCCGCGCGACCAGGTGTTCATCACCACCAAGCTGTGGGAGAGCGACCAGGGATATGATTCCTGCATCGCGGCTTGCAAAGAGAGCCTGCGGCTGATGGGTCTGGACTATGTTGACCTGTTTCTCATTCACTGGCCGCTGCCGGGCAAGCGGCGCTATTCCTGGATGGCGCTGGAGACGCTGCTGGACGAGGGGCTGGCGCGGGCCATCGGCGTCAGTAATTACCTCGTGCGCCATCTGGAGGAGCTTTTTGGTTATGCCCGCTATATACCCGCGGTCAACCAGATCGAGCTCAGCCCGTACAATTTCCTCCAGCGGCGCGAGACGGTCGCGCTGTGCGCGGCGCGCGGCATCGCTATCGAGGCCTACAGCCCGCTCACCAAGGGGCGCAAGCTGGGCGACCCGCGCCTGGCGGCCATCGCCGCGCGCTACGGCCGCACGCCGGCGCAAGTGCTGATCCGCTGGGGCTTGCAGAAGGACGCCATCGTCCTTGTCAAGTCCAACCGCCCCGAGCGCATTCGCGAGAACGCGGCCGTGTTTGACTTCATCCTCGCCGACGCGGATATGGCCCTGCTGGATACCTTTAACGAGAACCTGGCCACGGGCTGGGACCCAACGAATGAACCGTAGTGCCGCCTACCAGACGCCAGGCAGAAGCCGGAAGCGCGTGCGCCCGGCGTATTCGGCGTAGCCCGGCAATTTGGCCTGGAGCGTGGCGTCTTCGCGGGCGGTGCGCCAGACAAACAGGGCGATACCGGCGAGGCCGGGCAGCAGCATCCACCAGGAGCCAAGGGCCAGCGCCGTCGCCAGCCAGGCTAGTAATGTGCCGCTGTACATCGGGTGGCGCACCAGCCGGTAGGGGCCGGCCGTGGTGACGGTGTGGCCTTCCTGCAAGCGCACGACACGCGAGGCGAAGGCGTTGGTAGCCAGCACCCACACCGACAGGGACATGGCCGCCAGCAGCAGGGCGAAGCCGGCCGCTTGCAACGCCGCGGGTACGGCCGACCAGCCGTAGCGCCAATCCAGTCCGCCGATGATCAGCGCCCCGAAGATGATCAGCGGCACGACGCGTTGAAAGCGCTGGTCGAACGCCTCGATGTTAGCCGGGCGACCGCCGCGCTCATTCAGCACGGCGGGGTTGACCGACGCCACCCAGACGAGGCCCGTGCCCATCGTCAGCAGGTAGACGCCGAAGTAGGCCCAGGCCGCCGGCCAGCGCAACGTGCCCGCGGCCAGGAGCAGAACACCTAATTGGAGCGCGGCATAGACCAAGATACCGGCGAACAGGCGGCGGCCGTTTCTATCAAGCCGGGCGCGCGGCGGGCGAGAAGTCGATCGTGTTTCCATTTCCGGTTACTTCCTGACGGATGATCTCAAACACAAGTCAAAGTGGCCGCATCAAGTTAGCACCAGCGCTTCGTGCGCCCGTTCGCGCCCGCCGGGGGTGAGCGTAAGGTCGCCATTGCGCCGCTGCACCAGGCCGGCCCGCGCCGCCTGGTCGACGACCGTGACCGCGAAGTTCGGTTCCCAGCGCAAGTGATAGGTGAGATGGTCGACGCGGCATTCCTGCGTCATCTCCGGCGTGTTCTCGTGGTTAAGCAGGTGGATGGTCAGCGCGGTTTGGGCGAACTCCCAGCGCTGCCGGGCGCGGCGGCGAGCCTGGGCCAGAAGCCCGCGGGCGGGGGCCAGCAGAAAGACACCGAGAAACAGCACGCCCAGGACGCTGGCGATGGACCCGGCCACGTTGGCGTCGAGGGCCACGGCCAGCCAGAAGCCGCCAATGGCTCCGGCCGCGGCCAGCGCGGCGCTGTAGAGCAGCATCCGGCTGAGGCGATCGGTCAACAGGAAGGCCGCCGCCGGCGGAGCGATCATCAGCGCCACGACGAGGATGGAGCCGACGGCGTCGAACGCGCCGACGGCCGTCAGCGAGACGATGACCATCAGCCCGTAGTGGACGAGCGCCGGCGAGAAGCCCAGCGCCGCGGCCAGCCCGGCGTCGAACGTCGTCAGCTTCAGTTCCTTGTAGAACAGGCCGATGAAAGTCACGTTGACCAATAGAATGGCGCTCATCACCACCAGGCTGCGCGGCAGGTCAAGCCCGGCCACGACGACGCGGTCGAGCGGTGCGAAGGCCAGCTCGCCCAGGAGGACGGCGTCCACGTCGAGATGGACGCCGCGGGCGAAGCGCGAGATGAGGATGACGGCGACGCTGAAGAGGGCCGGGAATACGAGGCCGATGGCCGCGTCCTGGCGCAGCAGGCGCGTCTTGAGCAATAGCTCGACAAGGCTGACGGTCAGGACGCCCGTGGCGGCGGCGGCCAGCAGCAGCAGCGGCGACTCCAGCGAGCCAATCGCAAAGAAGGCCAGGACGATACCGAGCAAGACGGTGTGGCTGATGGCGTCGCTCATCATGGCCATGCGGCGCAAGATGAGAAAAACCCCCGGCACGGCGCAGGCCACGCCCACGACGACGGCGATCAACTGGATTTCAAGTGACGTACTCATAGCTATCTCTCCTGGAAGCGGGGCAGGAGGCGGCCGGTGTGCTGCGCGTAGTCGTGATACTCGTTGGAGAAGGTCTCGGCCAGCAAGGCTTCCTCGAAGCGCACCCGCGAAGCGATTTCCAGCGCCGTCGCGGCGATCCACGACAGGCCGACGAGCCAATTGGCGGTGATGAACAGCGGCGCGCTCAGGATGATAAGAAACGCGGTGTACATGGGGTGGCGCACCCAACGGTAAGGGCCGGTGCGCGTCAGCGTTTGGTCGTTCAGCAGGCGCGGCGCGTCGCTCCAGTTGCGGCTCAGCGCTCGGTGGGCCCACTGGAGCAGGGCGAAGCCGCCCACGGCCACCAGCGTCCCCGCCCAACGCAGCCACGCCGGGAACGGCAGCGCCGCCCAGGCAAGCGCAGCGGGGTAGATGAGGTAGACGGCCGAGGACAGCAGCGCAATGGCGTTGAGTCCGCCAGCGACGACCTGCGCCGGCGACAGCTCGCGGCTCTTCATCGTATCGCCATCGCTCCGGCCGCGTTTTTGCGTGTAGTAAGCCCGATGGGCGACGAAACCGGCCAGTAAGGCAAACAGGATGAGCCGGTAGTCAAGTTCAGCGTCCATCGAAATCCTCCTCTGGCGCGTGATGGGCTTGCGCGGCGCGGGCCGCGCCGGCCTCGGTCAGCGCCCATTGACCGGGGGCGACTTCGCGCACGTAGCCGTCGTCGGCGAGGGCCGCCAACGAGCGCCGCACGCCGCCCTGGTAGTTGTCGAGGGCGCGCAAGGTCTCGACGGCGTGGGGGTGGCGTGGATCCGCGTGCTGCGACGCCAGCCCATACAGGCTGTCCAGAACCGCCTGCGTTCGCAATTGGCGGCGGCTGCGCTGGCGGCGAATCCAGCTCCAGATCAGGCCGCGACCCGCGCCGAAGAGCAGCGACGCCAGAACGATTAGACTGATGACCAGGACGACGACCGGACCGGTGGAGAGGCCCGTGCCGGTGCTGCTGATGAGCGCCCCGGCGACGCCGGCCACCGCGCCGAAGGTCGAGGCGACGACGAGCATGACGCCGAGGCGGTCGGTCCACTGCCGCGCCGCAGCCGCCGGGGCCACGACCAGCGCGCTCATCAGCACGACGCCGACGGCTTGCAGACCGATGACGATGCCGATCACCAGCAGCGTCGTCAGCAGCAGGTCAAGCGCGGTCATCGGGTAGCCGAGGCTGGAACCGAAGTCGCGGTCGAAGCTGAGCAGCTTGAACTCCTTCCAGAACAGCACGACCAGCAGCAGCGCCGCGCCCCCGAAAGCGGCCATCGTGATCACGTCGCGGACAAGGAGCGTGGCCGCCTGGCCGAAGAGGAAGCGGTTGAGGCCGGCCTGGGCGGCCGTGGGGTTGCGTTGCAGGAACGTCAGCAGCAGCAAGCCGAAGCCAAAGAAGACGGACAGGATGACGCCCAATGCCGCGTCTTCCTTGATGCGGCTGTAGCGGGTGATGCCCAGCAGCAGAAAGGTGCCCAGGACGCCGGCCACGGCCGCGCCCAGCACCAGGACGACCGGAGCCTTGCTGCCGGTCAGCATGAAGGCGATCAATACGCCGGGCAGGGCGGCATGGGACATGGCGTCGCCCAGCAGGCTCTGGCGGCGCAGCAGGGCGAAGGTGCCCAGCGCCCCGGCGACGATCCCCAGCACGGCCGCGCCCAGGGCCACCGTTCGTATCGTGTAGTCAAATAGAAGGTTATGGAGCAAATCCATGATAAGCGTCTCCGGTAGGGCGCGCTCAACGCCGAGCGCTGCAGATTCGGCGGCCCAACCCGCTGTCTCCCGTTAGGCGTCCGCGAGCGCCGTCCGTGTTCATCCGCGTTGAATGACTTCCTCATCCGCCTGCTCCACCGCCGCGGTCAGGAAGCCGATGCGGCCGCCGTAGGTCAGGCGCAGGTTTTCCTCGGTAAAGACGTTGCCCACCGGCCCGGCGGCGATTCGCCGGACGTTGAGCAGCATGACCCAGTCGAAGTACTCGGGCACGGTCTGCAAGTCATGATGAACGACGATGACCGACTTGCCCGCAGCGCGCAGCTCCTTTAAGAGGTCGACGATGGCGCGCTCGGTCGTCGCGTCCACGCCCTGGAACGGTTCATCCATGAAGTAGATCTGGGCGTCCTGGACGAGGGCGCGGGCGAGGAAGGTGCGCTGCTGCTGGCCGCCGGAGAGCTGGCTGATCTGCCGCTCGGCGAAGCGGGCCATGCCCACCTTCTCCAGCGCTTCCAGGGCCGCTTCGCGGTCCTGGCGGCGCGGCCGCCGCAGCCAGCCGAGACGGCCGTAGCGCCCCATCATGACCACATCGAGCACGCTCGTGGGAAAATCCCAGTCAACGCTGCCGCGCTGCGGCACGTAGCCGACGAGCCGGCGCTGTTCGTGATAGGGCTTGCCGAAGATGAGCGTTTGCCCGGCCACGGGCCGCAGCAGGCCCAGAGCGGCTTTGATAAAAGTTGTCTTGCCGGCTCCGTTCGGGCCGACGATGGCCATGAGCACGCCCTGCGGCACTTGCAGGTCAACGTCCCAGAGAACGGGCTTGTCCTGGTAAGCGACCGTGAGGTCGGCAACGTCTACGGCGGGGAGTTGGGTTTCATCGGTCATGGTAGTTGTCAGTTGTCAGTTGTCAGTTGTCAGTTGTCAGTTCGTCGCCACGACGCCGGCGGTGGTCTGTCGTCCGTGGTCTGTCCTCAGCCATCCGCGGTCGGCCGTCAGCGGGCATTACCCGCCAGCGCCCCCACAATCGTATCGATATTGTGCCGCACCATACCGGCGTATGTGCCTTCCGGCGTGCCGGCGTCGCCCAGGGCGTCGGAGAAGAGCTGCCCGCCGATGGTGACAGCGAAGCCGCGATTCCGCACCGCCGCCTGGACGGCCTCGATGTTGCGCACGGGCACAGACGACTCGACAAAGACGGCCGGGATGCGCCGCGTGGCGATGAATTCGGCCAGGCTTTGCACGTCGCCCGTCCCGGCCTCCGAGGCGGTACTGATGCCTTGCAGGCCGAGGACTTCGAAGCCATAGGCGCGGCCGAAGTAGTTGAAAGCGTCGTGGGCCGTCACCAGTACGCGCTGTTGTTCGGGAATGCGCGCCGTCTGGCCGCGCACGTAGGCGTCGAGCGCCGCCAGTTCGTCCAGGTAAGCGGCGGCGTTGGCCTCATAGTCGGCGGCATGGGCGGGATCGACCTGCGCCAGGGTATCGCGCACCTTTTCAACCGTCTGCATCCACAGCGACACGTCGAACCAGATGTGGGGGTCGAACTCGTCGGCGTAGGCGGCCGAGGGCAGCAGCCCGGCGCGGTCGATGCCATCAGTCACGGCCACCGCGTGCCCGCGCTCGGCCAGTTGCTCAAGAACGGCGTCCATCTGCGCTTCCAGGAAGAGCCCGTTGTAGAAGATCACATCCGCATTGCGCAGCCGATCCACATCGCTGATGGTTGCCACGTAGAGATGCGGGTCTACGCCCGCGCCCATCAGGCTGGCAACGCGCACGTGGTCGCCGCCAACCTGCCGCGCGGCGTCGCCGATCTGGCCCGTGGTGGTGACGACGTAAAGGCGGCCCGCGGCGTCCGCTTCGGCCGCGGCCCGATCGCCGCAGGCTGTAAGGGCCAGGCACAGGAGGAGGAGTAAGAACAG
>CAZSOD010000061.1:0-19621 GCA_964608255.1 uncultured Ardenticatenaceae bacterium | reverse complement strand
CCCTACACGACGCTCTTCCGAGATCGGAAGAGCGTCGTGTAGGGAAAGAGTGCGGCCGGGCCGCGCCGGTTGCCCAGCGCCCAGCCCGCGCCGATGAGCAGCAGAGCGGCGACGACAGCACCGATGAGGACCGATAGAGAAAGTTTCATGATTATTGAGCGAGAAGCGGAGGTGCGGGGAACGTTCTTTCAGCTTGTTAAGCGACCCTACCGGCCCTCTGCTGTCTAATAGAGCAAATCAATAAACGTCGCTGCGTCCATCAACCCGAAGTAGTCGCCGAGATCAACGCCGTCGAGCGCCGCCATCAGGCGGTCGCGCTGATAGGGCACGCCGGCCAGGCTGGCCTCCAACTCGCCGGCGTCGCGCCGGCCGCTGAAATCGCCGAATAAGCGAATGGCCCGAATGCGCCCTTCGTCCACGTCGATGCGAGCGTCGATTTTGCCCGCCGGAAAGCGGGCGCTCTTCTGAACGTTGAATTGCGGCGAGCGGCCGTAGTTCCAGCTCCACAGCCGGTAGCGCCCGTCAGCCACTTCGCCGATTCGCTGCCAGTCAGCGCGGGTCAGATCGAGGGTTGGAATGGGGCCGCTGCCGAAGATGCCCCGCAGCAGTTCGGCGCGCAAGTCGGCCAGCGTCATATCGCGCGGCAGCAGTTCGCGGATATTGGCCACGGCGCTGCGCACGGAGTGGACGGCTTTCGACTCGATCTGCATCCGGCGCGGATTGATGGCCCGCAGCATCTCGCCCAAGTCGGTGTCGAAGAGGAGCGTGCCGTGGCTGAACATGCGCGTGCTGGTGGCATACTGGGCGTTGCCGGATATCTTGCGTCCTTCGACGAATAGGTCGCTGCGGCCGCGCAACTCGACCGGCACGCCCAGCGACCGCAGCACGGCCGCGACCGGCTCGGTGAAGCGGGCGAAGTCATGCAGGTGCTCCTTACCATTGGTAACAATGCTGAAATTCAGGTTGCCCAGGTCGTGGTAGACCGCGCCGCCGCCGGAGAGCCGCCGCACAACGTGAATGCCGTGGGCGCTTACGTAGTCGGGATCGATCTCTTCCAGCGTGTTCTGGTTGCGGCCGATGATGACCGATGGCTCGTTGACATAGAACAGCAGCAGCGGCTCCTCGCAGGCCACGTGCCGCAACAGGTACTCCTCGAAGGCCAGATTAAGCCGGGGGTCGGTAATGCCGTTGTTGTCTACGTAGCGCATGCGGCTATCCTATCACGCCAGCGGGAAGACGGCGACGAGCAGCCAGCCAAAAAAGAGGGCGCCGCCGATGGCGTAGCTCCACGGCCGGTCGACGGCCGCCCCGGCGACAGCCACGATCGCCAGGATGATCGGGATAACCGGCATGAGCAGAACAATGAAGAACAGCCCCGGATTGGCGGCGACGGCCAGCCCCAGCCCGGCGACGATCACGACGGTCTGCGCCAGCCACCAGCCGGCGCGCCGCCATGCTGGAGCCCGATGTTGGGCCAGCCCGGCGGCCAGCAGCCACGGCAGCGCCGCCAGGGCCACAAACGGCCAGCGCGCCAGTCGCGGCAAGATGAGCCACCACGGGAGCCAGACTCGATCCGCCATGACGCCAAAGGCCAGCGTCAGCGCGGCGAAGAGGCCCAGGCCCCACAGAAGGTCTTTGCCGGACGGCCGCGGAACATAGAAGCCGCGGAGCCACACCAGGCCGAAGACGGCAAACCATACGGCCAGCGTGCCGCCGACGAGCAACCCGCCCAGCGTACTGAAGTCTCCCAGGCGACCGAGGAGGAATAGCACCCCGGTGGCGGCCAGCGCGCCGAGCGGCAGGCTGAGCCAGGACCATGGCCGGCGGCGTGCACCGCCGGGCAAGGGCGGCGCGGCCGGGAACAGCGGCGCGACGGCGGTCAGGAGCAGCAACCACGCGGCAACGTGGGCCCCATACCACAGTATCCGGCTATCGCGCGCGGCCGCGGCCGGGGGCAGGGCGAATACCCGGTTCAACCAGTCGAGCGCCGCCTGATGGCTGCCGGGGCTGAAGAGGATGGTGATGTGCTCCACGTTAGGGATGACAAGCATGTCGCGCCCGCGGCCGCCGGCCAGGTCATCGTTCACGCCGCCGGCCCGCGCCAGAAGGTCTTTGGCATTGGCGACGAAATTGGGCTCCAGCGAGCCGGCCATGAGCAGCAGGTTGCGCGGCGCGGCGGGCGAGACGGCCGCGCCGGTGGGTGAGACGGCGACTGTCGCCGCGTAGCGCTCCGGGGCGGCGATGGCCGCGCTCATCACCGCGCCGCTGCCCATCGAGTGGCCGAGCAGGGCGATGCGGGCCGAGTCTACCTCCGGTTGGGCGCGGAGCGCGGCATAGGCCGCGTTGAGGTTGCGTTGCAGGCTGGCGCCTTCCCTGTCCAGCTTGCCGGAGGCTGCCCCGTGGCCGTCAAAATCCAGGAGCATGACGCCGTAGCCGGCCCGCGCCAGAACGTGAGCGTAGCCCAACATGAGCTGCCGGGAGCCGGAGAAGCCGTGGGCGACGACGACGCCGGGCGCATCCGCCGCACCCTCGGCCACGATGAAGCGCAACGGCTCACCGCCCGCGCCGGTCAGTTCCCGGCTAATCAATCCGCGCGTTGCGCCCAACACGTTCCACCAGGCCAGAGCGATTATGAGCAGGGCGGCGACGGCCATCGCTATTCGGATGGGGCTGAATCGGGCACGGCGGTTGGGATGGGTGCGGGTTGCCATGAGTCCGATCATAGGACGGCGGCGCGCGGCCGTCCACATTAAGAGCAGACCGGCAGCGGAACCTGTCCCGTCTCTCAGAGATGTGCTATCCTTCTTTCCGTGCCAACTCGTTCCAAATCAACCTGGATGATCTACGGCGCTTACGGCTTCACCGGCCGCTTGCTCGTCGCCGAAGCCGTGCGGCGCGGCCACCGGCCCGTGCTGGCGGGGCGAGATGCCGGCAAGCTGGCCATCCTGGCGACGCGCTACGACCTCGACTGGCTGGCGCTCGACCTGGATTATGCCGAGCGGCTGAACAAAACTATCGAGCGCTTCACCCTGGTCTTCCACGCCGCCGGGCCGTTTGTTCACACCAGCGAGCCAATGATTCAAGCGTGCCTCCACGGCCGCGCCCACTACCTCGACATCACTGGCGAAATACCGGTCTTTGAGAACACTTTCGCCCACGACGCGGCGGCGCAGGAGCGGGGCATCGTGCTGATGTCCGGCGCGGGCTATGATATCGTGCCCAGCGATTGCCTGGCCCGCAGCGTGGCGGATCGCGTCCCCGGCGCCACACATTTGGAAACGGCGCTGGTGGCGCTGGCCGATCTCACGTCGGGCACGGTCAAGTCCGCCCTGGTTAACGCCAACCGCTACCCCGGCGGCAGCCTGACGCGCCGCGACGGCCAGCTCGTCGCCCTGCCCCTAGGCAAGGGCAAGCGCAAGGTGCGTTTCAGCGACGGCCGCGAGCGCACGGTCAGCCCCTTCCCGTGGGGAGATCTGGTAACCGCCTACCATACAACTGGCATCCCCAACGTTACCAGTTATCTAGCCCTGCCGCCGCTGCCGGGGATGGGATTGCTGTCGCGCCCGGCGCTGAAGTTGCTGGGCCGCGAGCCGATACAGCGGCTGACCGACCGGGCGGCGACGTTGCTCTTCGAAGGGCCGAGCGAGGAAGCCCAGCGGACCGGTCGCACCTACCTGTGGGGGCGCGCGACCGGGCCGGATGGGGCGGCCGAAGGGTGGCTGGAAACGGGCGAGGTCTACCGCTTTACGGCGCTGGCTGGCATCCAACTCGTCGAGCGCGTCCTGGCGGCAACAAAAGGGCGCGATCCGCTCGCCGGCGCCCTCACCCCCGCCGGCGCGTTCGGCGCCGACTTTGTCCTGGGCATCGAGGGCGTGCGCCGGTTCGACGCCTTGCCAGAGAAATAATTCCAACTCGGCTGAACACGGATTTAACGGATCAAAACGGCTAAGGGTTCTTTCCGCCAGAACCTGTTCGAACCGTACCTATCCCCCTGCACTCATTCCCCGGTGACGATTTCGAGCGTCGTCAGCTCGCCGTTACGCACTTCAACAGTTCGCCGATATTTCTCGCCTTGTAACTCGACATAAACGTCGTAGCTCCCTGCGGTCACCGGCCCAAAGACGAAGTTCTCGCCCAACGCCGGGTCAGGCCGGATGAGGTGATCGGGGTCGTCAAGGTAAGTCCAGGTATTCAGCAACCCGCCCGTTTTGCGGTCTATCAGCGTGACGGTCACTCCCTGCCAGGCGCGGCCGTCCGGGGCCATGAGTCGCCCGGCAATCACCCCGCCGCCCGACCAGGGGGCCAGCCACAGGAGCGGGTTGCGCGTCGCGCCGAACGTATTGCTGCCCACGCGAATCTCCAGGTGCAGATGGGGCACCGTCGCCACGCCGGCCGCGCCCTGGCGCGCTACCGGGTCGCCCAAGGCCACGCGCTGCCCCTCACTCACCTGGACGTCCTTGACGTGCCCGTAGAGGGCGTAGACCGGCTGCCCGGCGTGGGCCTGGTCCAGTTGCAGGACGACAAGCTGCCCGTACCAGTCGCACCGCCAGCCAAACAACTCGTCCACGTCGTCGCGGGCGACAATGACCACACCCTCGCCCACCGCACCGGCCAGATCGGCATCCTCGTCGGCCATGTCGAGGCCATTATGCAACAAGTAGCGGCCGCTGCCGTCGGAGCCGTAGGGGTAGCCGGCATTGCGCGCCGCATCGGGCAGGGGATTGGCTAGCGAGAGCGGCGGCGGCGGCGCGGTTGGGTCAGGCGTTGGCCAGGGGTCAGCGGTCAACGTCCAGGCCGCGTAGTCCGGCTTGATTGGCGCTGCGGGGCAGGGCAGCCCCACGCCGGCGTCGGGGGTCGGGCTCGGCCGCGGGGTGGGTGAAGGCGCGACAGTGGGCGAAGGCCGCGGCGTGGGCGAGGGCGGCGGGCTGGCCGTTGGCTGGGGCGTTGGCAACACGGGGGTGGTAGGCGATGGGGCGGGTAGGCTCGCCGGCGCGAGCAGTGTAGCGGGCGGAACCGCGTCCGGCGTCCGGCTTGCGCACGCACCCAGAAACAAGAGCGGCAAGAAAAGGGTGGCCAAGGAACGGCGTGGCTGGCTATGAGGGCGCATAGAGGGGTGATTCTGCTACGCAGCGGCGCGAGCGTCAAACGCCGCCTCTCAATTCTTATGGAGATAGCTTCTGCGTGGGGCACAGATATCGGCACTCGGCGTTCGAGGGCGTCGGCAAGACCGACGAAACCCGTGGCGGCTTCTTCTCGCCTGGCGGCCTGGTGGAAATTGCGCCCGCGACCCACTTCCTCTATCATGCGCGTGGGGCCGGGCGTGCTCGCGCCGGCCACCGGAAGCCCGCTATGGCCGAACCATTGACCCTGACCCAGGCTCACCTATACACGTTCCAGACGTGCCCGCGTCGCTTCTACCTGCGCTATCTGGCCCGCGTGCCCTGGCCCGAAGCGCCGCTGGGCGCGGAGCAGGAACTGGCCTACGAGCGCGGCCGCCGGCTTCACCGCTGGATTGAGCGCTATTTCCTCGGCCTGCCCGCGGCCGACGAAAACCAGACCGACCCTATCCTGCGCGTCTGGTGGGATACTTTCCGCCGGCAACCGCCCGCTCTGCCGCCGGGCCGGCGCTTCGTGGAGGTCGGGCTGACCGTGCCCATCGGCAACCATTTCCTGACCGGCCGCTTCGACTTGCTCGTCGTCAGCGACGACAGCGGTCAACCATCCGCGGCTCATCTCTTTGATTGGAAGACGGGCGACCCGCGCCCGGTCGACCGCCTGCGCGCCGCCTGGCAGACGCGGGTGTACTTGGCCGTACTGGCCGAAGGCGGGGCGGCGCTGGCCCCGGACGCCGCGACGGCCTTCGCCCCCGACCGGCTCTCATTCACATACTGGTACGTCGCCGACCCGGAACAGCCGCGCGTCATCCGCTACGACGCTGCCGCTCACCGGCGCAACTGGGCGGAACTGCGGGCGATCGTTGAGCGGATGGACGGACTGCTAAGTGAGGGTGAAGCGGCTTGGCCTCTCACCGACGACCTCGCCGTCTGTCGGGCCTGCGCCTATCAGGCATTGACGGGGCGGCTGGCCGCCGGTCTGGCGGAACCGGAAGCGCCGGACGAAGACGAGCCGCCGCCCGACGATTGGCTAGAGCCGCAGTGGGGCTGATTGGGGCGTGAATCTCGACGAGCTGCGCTACCTGCAAAGCAGCGAGGGCCGGGCGCTCTTGGCGGAGCTAGCCGCCGGGCCGCTGACGCCTGACACCCACCTGGCCCTCGCCGACCGCCTGCGGCAGCGCGTCGGATCCGACCACGCTCAGGCCGCTCTGGAGATGGCGCTGCTGCGGCAGCGGGCAGCGCGCAAATTCAGCCGCGCCGCAGAAATGTTCTTCACCCGCGACGGTCTGGAGCAGGCCACGGCCGAACCCGCCGCTGTCCACCGGGCCCAGCGCTTCAGCGCGGCGGGCGTTCGCGCCGTGGCCGACCTGGGTTGCGGCCTTGGCGGCGACGCGCTGGCGCTGGCCGCGTCCGGCCTGAGCGTGCTGGCCATTGACCTCGACCGGCTGCGCGCGGCGATGGCGCTGGCCAACGCCACCGCCTATGGTGTGGCGGAGCGCGTCCTGCCCGTTGTCGCCAACCTGATAGAGTTACCTCCGCTGCCGGTTGACGCGTTCTTTTTCGACCCGGCGCGGCGCACGGAGAGCGGCCCGCGCGCGGCCGCCGCCCGCCGGCTGCGCTCAGTCGATGACTACCGGCCGCCACTCAGCCTCATCGACCGCTGGCGGCCGGTGGTGGGCGGCGGGGCGGTCAAGGTCAGCCCGGGCATTGACTATGCCGAGTTGCCTGAAGGAGTGGAGGCAGAGTTCGTATCGCTGGATGGCGAGGTGCGCGAGGCGGCGTTGTGGATGGGCGCGCTGCGGACGGCAGCGACGCGCCGGGCCACCTTGCTGCCATCGGGTGATACATTGACTGAGCGCGACGGCGACGAGACGGCAGCCATCGCCGAACCGCGCGCTTACCTCTACGAGCCGGATGGCGCCGTCATTCGCGCCCATCTGGTCACACAACTGGCGAGCCGGCTCGAAGCGGCGCTCATCGATCCGGCCATTGCCTATCTGACGGCCGACCGCGTGCAAACCACCCCGTTCGCGCGCTGCTTCCCGGTCAGCGATTATTTCCCGTTTCAGCTCAAGCGTCTGCGCCAGTATCTGCGGCAACGGGGCGTCGGTCAGGTAACGATTAAGAAACGGGGCTCGCCGCTGGACCCGGACGTCCTGCGGCAAGCCCTGCGGCTGCGGGGAAGCAATCACGCGACGATATTTCTGACCCAGGTGTCGGGCCGGCCAACGGTGATTATCAGCGACCCGTAGCGCGATTGTGGCGAATCGCGCTACTGGCTAGGGCCAGCCGACTTCCAGCGCATGGCACATGCCGCGGCCCAGCCAGCCGGCATCGACGTCGGGCGCGGGGTTCATCATCCGCATGCGCACCGGCTCAACGCCGGGGCCGTGATAGTAAAGCACCTCGACGTAGACCGCCGGGAAGGTGATGTCGATGTCGTAATACCAGCCGCTATCCTTCCAGCCGTTGTCGGCTTCCCAACCGACCAGGAAGCGGCCGCCCACCTCCTGCACCACGTATAGGCCCCGCTTGGCCTCCTGGCCGCTGACGTCAAAGTTGACGCGCAGGCATGCCGGCAAGCGCGCTTCCTTCGTGGCCGTCGGGCTGGGTGTCGGCGTGGCGGTGGCGATATCGGGCTCAGCCGTCGGCGTGAAAGGCATGGGCGTACTGGTCGGCGTGATCGTGGCGGTTGCCATGAGCGTGCCGGTGATTGTAGCCGTCGGCGTGACGGTCAGGGTCGGCGTCAGCGTCGGCGTGGGCGTGAAAGTCGGCGGCAGTGTGGCGGTCGGCGTGAGCGTCATGGTTGGTGTCAGCGTGACCTTCTTCTCGCAGACGTTGAGGAACATGCCAATGCTGTCGTTCGCCTCATAGCTCAACACGCCATCCCAGGGGATGTTAAAGCGGCCGCGTGTGACCATGCCCTGGCCCATCGTATAAAGGATGGTTCCATCCAGCATGAAATAGTTGACGCGGTCATCCGGATCGTCGTCGATCGTCGCGAAGTCGATCACACACCCTTTCTCCACCGGCCCAACGATGGTTGTATTCTTGAACTCAGGCCTCGGAGCGTCGAAGTCGCCCAGAACTGACCATACGCGTTCGCCTTCGCGGGCGGTGTATTCCGGGCCGGGCATCGACATGAAGTTGTAGGGATGCTTCGTCTTGACGATAAAGTTGTACCCTTCTCCCACGCTATAGCTGCCGCCCTCGCCCAGAAAGGCGAGCGCCGGCACATCGCCATCCGCTTGCACCTGCCAAACCTGCATCAGCGTCAGGACGGCAAGGCCTACCCCGAGGCAAAGGGTGAATAAAGTGACTACCCGTACTGCGTACTGCTTCATATTGCTACCTCTACAACAATGACGGACCCGCTTGACACTTTTAAGTGTAAGAGGGCAGAGGTAGCTATTTGGGTATTTTCATACACCAAAGGTGTAAAGCAGACTACAGTGGCGTGAAGGGTGGGAGAAATCACCAGCCGGCTGTAATGCAAATCGTAATACTTTTCAGTCTCGCGAGCCGGGGGTTAATCACCGCAGCGGGGGGTTCCAGCGGCGAAAACGCGGGCGAATACCGCGATTAGAAGCAAAAAAGCGCGGTTGAGTCCGCGCCTTCAAAGCAATATCGGCTATTTCAGCGTCGCCTACGCCAGAACGGGTATTGGCTCAGCCGGCCTGGCCCGCCGGCTGTGCCACCAGATTGACGGCAGGCGACCCACCTTGCCCCACGCGCCCACATAGGCGCGCCGGCTGAAGACGTCGTAATCATGGGCCTCGATATCGCTTAGTATAGCGCGATAGAGGCCGGCGGCCGCGCCGATGGCAAAACGCCCTTCGGGGTGGAGCAACCCGATGCCGGGCCACGCCTCGTCATAGAGCTGACGGTTGCGGGCGATCTGGAAGCGCATGAAGGCGCGCCAGCGGTCGGTGACGCGGCCGCCGGCAATATCGCTCTCATCCAGCCCGAAGTCGCGCAGTTCCTGATAGGGCAAATAAAGGCGACCCGCCCGCCAGTCCTCGGCCACGTCGCGCAGGATATTGGTCAGTTGGAGCGCCACACCGAGCTTGACGGCGTAGGCAACTGCCGCCGGCCCGGAAAAGCCCGTGATGTACATGCTCATCAAGCCAACCGTGGAGGCGACGCCATAAGAATAAGCCGCCAGGTCGTCGAAAGTCTCGTAGCGCCCGGGCAGCAGGTCGCGGGCGACGCCATTAAGCAGTTGCTCCGCGTAGCGCTGGGGGATGCGGAAACGCAGCCGGGCATCGGCCCAGGCTACAGCCACCAGATCGTCGGCCGGCGGCATGTGCGAGAGCGCCCGCTCGCGCCACGTCTCCAGCTCGCTGCGAGCCTCACCCTTGGGCCGATCGACAACGTCATCCGTCACCCGGCAGAACGCATAGAGCGCGCGCACAGCGCGACGCTTATCCCACGGCAGCAGTTGCGATGACAGATAGAACGAGCGACTATGGGCGGCCGTCAGGTCTTCGCAATAGCTATAGGCGCTGTCGAGATCTTCCGGCGCGATGCCCCCCTGGATTGCGGTCAGTTCGGCCGGTGGGTGGTCGTGGAGCGCCAGCGACAACAAGGAGTGCTCCCATGGGTGTGTAAGAATGGTCATGAATAGATCCCTCCGCGCCTCTTCATTGCTTCTAGGCTACCATACGCGGCGATGATTTGTCAAGACAAATATAGACAATAATTTGACAAGTTGCCAACACTATGTTATTCTTCCAGACAAATCTGGGCAAACCGCGCCGCGCAACCGGGCGCGCAGACGAGCGGCCGCAAGCCGCTTTGGCAAAAGCGCTACAAGCGGCGGAGACAAATGGCTAACGACGATATTCCAACTTATAACCTGAAGGCCGTCGTCCAAGAAACGGGGCTGAAGCCCGATACGCTGCGCGCCTGGGAACGACGCTACGGCGTGCCGGACCCCGAACGAACGGGCGGCGGTCATCGGCTCTATTCGCAACAGGACATCAACACGCTGAAATGGCTGTTGGCGCGCCAGGAAGAGGGCATGAGTATCAGCCGCGCCGTTGGCCTCTGGCAGAGCCTGAAGGCTGAAGGGCGCGAGCCGTTGCAGGTTTACCCGTTGCACCAGTCCTCGGAAACGCCGCCCACTTACGCGGTCGCGGAGTTGGGCGATACAGTCGTCGAATTGCGCCGCCACTGGATCGATGCCTGCCTTGCCTTTGATGAACGCCGCGCCGAACTGATCCTGAATCAGGCGTTTTCCTATTACTCGCCCGAAGTTGTGTGCTTCGAGCTGCTGCAGAAAGCGCTTCTGGAAATAGGCAATGGCTGGTATGAAGGTGTCGTAACGGTTCAACAAGAACATTTCGCGTCCGCTCTGGCAATGCGGCGGCTCGATTCTTTGCTAGCGGCGACGCCGGCCCCCACGCGAACAGGAAGGATTATAGTTGGCTGTTCTCCCGGAGACAATCATACCTTCAGCCCCCTGCTCATCACCTTTCTGCTACGCCGGCGCGGCTGGGATATTGTGTATCTGGGCGCGGACGTACCGACGAATCGATTGCGGGCAACCATTGAACGCACCCGGCCCGAACTCGTCGTCTTTTCCGCCCAACTGCTCGACACGGCGGCCGCTTTGCTCGACGTCGCCCACTATTTGCAGGGCATCGGCGTGCCTCTGGCCTTCGGCGGCTTCGTCTTTGGTCTCTTGCCGGAGCTGGCTGAGCGCATTCCCGGACACTTCCTGGGCAATGAGTTGAGCAAGGCGCCGCAAGTGATCGAGCATCTTGTCATCAATCGACCCTCGATGCCCCAGGGCTTGGCCACACCGGAAATCTATCGGGCCGCGGCTGGTTATTTCCGCGAGCGGGTGGGATTGATCGAGACCCACGTGTGGCAGGCGCTCGGCGAACATAGCGTCGATCCGACGGCCGTAGCCGACGCTAACCGCTACCTCTCGCGCAACATCCTCTCTGGCCTGAAGCTGGGCGACCTGAGATTCATCGGCGCCAACCTGACCTGGCTGGAGGGAATGATGGTCAACTACAACCTGCCGCCCGACGGACTCCGGGCCTTTCTACGGGCTTACCTGGAGGCGGCCGTCCTGTACCTGACCGAACCACAGGGCGGTCCGGTTCTAGACTGGCTGAACGACGTGGTGACGACGTGCGAGACGGCGGTGGCCGAACTGGCTTACCAGGTCCCGACGGCCTCTTAACTGCAAACGGCACAGGAAGAACCACTATGCGTTACATCATCGCCGGCGGCTCCGGCATTATTGGCAGCCGCCTTGCCGCCTCGTCGCTGGCCGACGGGCATGAAGTCATCATCCTCAGCCGCAACCCGGCGCGGTCGGACGTTCACGGCGCGCGGGCCGTGGCCTGGGATGCGCGAACGGCGGCCGGCTGGGGCAACCTCATCGACGGCGATACGGCCATTGTGAACCTGGCCGGCGAGACGATCGGCGGCTCTAGCGTCATCCCCCTGCCCGGCACGTGGTCGGCCGAGCGGCGGCAGCGCATCAAGGAAAGCCGCCGCGATGCCGGACAAGCCATCGTTGCCGCCATCGACGCCGCTGCGGACAAGCCGCGCGTCGTGGTGCAGATGTCGGGCATCGACTATTATCCCGCGGGCGATCGGCTTGTAACCGAGGACAGCCCGCGTGGCCAGCAATTCCTGGCCGAGGTCGTGGCCGACTACTGGGAGCCGTCAACGGCCGCGGTTGAGGCCCTGGGCGTGCGCCGCGTCGTCGCCCGCACCGCGCCGCTGCTCAATTTGGAGAATGGCCCTTTGCCAGCCTCCGTGCTGCAATTCAAGCTATTTGCCGGCGGCCGGCTCGGCAGCGGCCGGCAGTGGTTTAGCTGGATCCACATCGATGACGCCGTGCGCGCCCTTCGTTTTCTGGCCGAGACGGAAGCGGCGCGCGGCGTCTACAATGTGGCCGCCCCCGATCCGGTGACCAACGCCGAGTTCACCAAAGTGCTGGCGCGGGTTATGCGCCGCCCGGCGCTCATTCCAGTGCCCGCGTTCGCGCTGCGACTGCTTTTGGGCGACGTGTCGGCGCTCGTCCTCGAAGGGCGTCCGGTCAGCGCGGCCAGGCTGCAGGCGCTCGGCTTCACATTCCGCTTCCCGGCGCTGGAAGGGGCGCTGCGCGACATCTTGCAGAAATGACTTCCGCCGCGGCCGACCAGCCCGCTTTCTTCACCGGGCCGGAACACGCTCCGTTTGTCTTTAGCGGCGGCGAGACCGGCGCGCTGCTCATTCACGGGTTCCCAGGTACGCCGGCCGAAATGCGCCCCCTCGGCGAGCGGCTGGGCGCGGCGGGAATCGCCGCTCACGGCTTGCTCCTGCCGGGCTTTGGCCCCGAAATTGCCCGACTGGGCGAGATGAGGCGCGACGACTGGCTCAGCGCCGCGGCCGCGGAGTGGGCTTCGGTACGCGCGGCGCACGCCCGCGCGATCCTCATCGGCTACTCAATGGGCGGAGCGCTGGCATTGCAGTTGGCCGCCGCGAGCCCGCCGGTCGCGCTCATCCTTCTTTCGCCGTTCTGGCAGCTGGGTGGCTGGCAGGCGCAACTGCTCCCCGTCTTGAAATACATCTTCCCCAGTATCGCCCCGTTTCAGAAGGCCGACTTCACCGACCCGGCCGTCCGCCAGCAGGTGGCGGCCATTGCGCCGGGCATCAATCTCGATGACCCGGAGACGCGGCAATTCTTCCGCGAGCAGGTGCGCCTGCCGCTGGGCGTGCTTGACGAGGTGCGGCGTTTGGGTCGCGAAGCCTTTCGCGCGGCGTGCGAGGTCATCGCTCCAACACTTATCTTGCAGGCCGCCGGGGACGGTACGGTGGCGGCCCAGGATACCCGGGCGCTGGCGGCGGAGATGCCCGCCGCCACCTACCGCGAGGTGCCCGGCAACCACGACTTCGTTCGCCTGGGGCCTGGGGCCTACGACTACACGCCGGACGTTCTGGCGTTCCTGTCACGGGTGGAATAAGCCAGCCATGAATGCTGAGAACACGGCCATCTGGTGGCTGCGCCGCGACCTGCGGCTGGCCGATAACGACGCCCTGCAGGCGGCTCTGGCCCACGCCCCACGTGTCATACCGCTTTTCATCCTGGACCCGGCGCTGCTTGACGGCCCAACCGCCAGCCCCACGCGCACCGCGTTTCTGCTGGGTGGCTTGCGGGCTCTGGACGCCGATCTGCGGGCGCGCGGTAGCCGCCTCGTGGTGCGCCGGGGCGATCCGGGCCGCGTTTTGGCGCAACTGGCGGCCGAGACGGGCGCTACAGCTATCTTCGCCATAGAGGATTACTCAGTCTATGCGAAGCGCCGCGACGACGAGATTCTGTTCGACCTCCCGCTGCGCTACGCGGGTAGTGTCGCCGCTCGCCCGCCGGGCACTGTCCTCAAGCCGGACGGCGAACCCTACACCGTCTTCACCCCATTCAGCCGCGCCTGGCTGGCCCAGCCGCTGCCGGACGCGGACGACCTATCGGCCGCGCCCGACCGTCTGCCCGACCCCGGCCAATTAACCGGTGATCCGATCCCCGATGCCCCTGCCCTACCGGCCAGCGCGCCGTTCCCGCCGGGCGAGGCTGAAGCGCAGCGCCGTCTGGCGCGCTTCGCTGCCGGCCCCATCGGCCAATACGATACCGATCGCAACCGCGTCGATCTCGACGGCACGTCGCGCCTGTCACCCTATTTGCGCTTCGGCATGATTTCGCCGCGCGCGGCTGTCGTCGCTGCGCGCGCCGCCCAGCTTGCCGCCCAGAGCGCGGGCCAGGCGACTGGCGCCGCAGCCTGGCTTAACGAACTTATCTGGCGCGACTTTTATATCCACATCCTCGACCACTTCCCGCATGTCGCCGGCGCAAGCTTCAAGCCTGCGCTGCGCGACATCCCCTGGCGCAACGATCCGGCCGAGTTCGCGGCCTGGCGCGCCGGACAGACGGGTTATCCGATTGTCGACGCGGCCATGCGCCAGCTTGCGGAAAGCGGCTGGATGCACAATCGAGCGCGCATGATCGTCGCTTCATTCCTGGTCAAGGACCTGCTCATCGATTGGCGCTGGGGCGAACGGTGGTTCATGCAATACCTGATTGATGGCGACCCGGCGGCCAATAATGGCGGCTGGCAGTGGACTGCTGGCACGGGCACCGATGCCGCGCCCTATTTCCGCATCTTCAACCCTGTGACCCAGGGACAGAAGTTTGATCCCGAAGGCGAGTACGTCCGCCGCTGGGTTCCCGAGTTGCGCCGCGTGCCCGCCGCCGCCGTCCACGAGCCGTGGCGGCTCAGCGCCGCGGAGCAGCGGGCGGCGGGCTGTGTTCTCGGCCACGACTATCCCTATCCCATTATCGATCGCGCCCGCACGCGCGAGCGGACCCTGGCCGCCTATGCCGCTGCCAAAGAGGGCGCATGACTTATTTCGGCTTTCTGCTGCGTTTTCTCGTCGTTCCCATTATCCTGCTGCTGGTTGTCGTGCTCAGCGCCCGGCGGCGTGGGAAGCGGCTCCCCGATACACTGCGCAGCCTGCCGTTTGCCGGCGTCCTCCTGGGCCACATCATTGTGGCGCTGGTCTATACAACACCCTGGGATAACTATCTGGTAGCCACGGGCGTGTGGTACTACAATCCGGCCCTTGTGACAGGCATCACGATCGGCTGGGTGCCGATCGAAGAGTACACGTTCTTCCTGCTGCAACCCATTATGGTTGGTCTGTGGCTATACTTGCTGGCGACCACGCTCGACTTGAACTCACCGGGCGACGTGGCGCGGCCGCTGTTGCGCTGGAGTTCGGTCCTTGTTGTTGGCCTCATATGGCTGGCTTCGATAGTAGCTTTCTTCGCCAACTGGGCCGCAGCCCAGTACCTATCGATTATCCTGGCCTGGTCGCTCTTCCCGGTTCTGATTCAACTGGCGATGGGCGCGGATATTCTCTGGCGTTATCGCAAGCTGATCTTTTGGGCGCTCGCGCCGGCGACGCTTTACCTGGCCGCGGCCGATGCTCTGGCCATTGGGGCCGGCACGTGGACCATAGATCCGGCGCAGTCGTTCCACGTTCTCATCGGCGGCGTGTTGCCCGTTGAGGAGTTTTTGTTCTTCTTTATGACCAACGTCCTGCTGGTATTTGGCATGACCCTGGTGCTGGCCACCGAGAGCCACGAGCGCTTGCGGCGCGAGATCCTGCCTTGGGTAGCGGCACGCCTCGCCAGAGCGCAGGTTGACGCGGAGCACTAGGTCGAGGATAAACCGATTGAGGAGGAACGAAGCGTGACGCGAAAGCCCGATATTTCCTTGCAGGCGAACGGCCGCACGACCCGAGGCTACTTGGCCCTACCCGTCGGTAGCGGGCCGTGGCCTGGCGTCGTCGTCATTCAAGAGTGGTGGGGACTGAACGACAACATCCGCGACATTGCCGACCGGCTGGCGGCCGAGCGTTTCGTGGCTCTGGCCCCCGATCTCTACTATGGCGAGACGGCTCATGAGCCGGATGACGCGCGCAAGCTGGCGATGGGACTAGAGTACCCGGACGCGCTGGGCGTGATCCAGGCCGCCATCAATTATCTCAACGACCTCGACCAGGTAGCGCCCAAGCAGATCGGGTTGGTCGGCTTTTGCATGGGGGGCGGGCTGGCCTGGCACGGCGCGGCCCACCTCAGTGGGGTAGGCGCGGCCGTACCCTGCTACGGCGGCGGGCCTGACATGGCCCCGGAAGTCGCGGCGCGCATTGAGTCGCCGGTGCTGGCGATCTACGGGGAGCTCGATCGCGGCGTGTCTCCGGAAGTCGCCCGGCGGCGCGCCTCTCTGATGGACGCCGCCGGCGTGCGCCACGAAACCATCATCTATCCCGGCGCCGAGCACGCTTTCATGAACGACCGGCGTCCGGTCTACAATCACGAAGCGGCCGAAGACGCCTGGCGGCGCATCGTGGCTTTCTTCCGGGATACACTCCGCTAAGCCATACAATGCAACGCGGCCCCGATCAGGAAACCTGATCGGGGCCGCGTTGGACTCTACACTAGATGATACCTGCGGACAGACCCGCCGGTTAGGCGCGGCCGCGCGTCAGCAGATTCCAGATAAAGAGAACGATCACAGCGCCGACCAGGGCGACCAAAAAGCTGCCGATATTCCACTCGAAGTTCATGCCGTTGCCGGTCAGAGCGCCGTAGAGCGCCCCGCCCACGAACGCGCCGATGATGCCGGCGACGATGTTACCGAGCAAGCCCTGCTGGGCATTGCGGCCGGTGATGATGCTGGCGATCCAGCCAACGATAGCGCCACCAATGATCCAACCGAGAAGACCTAGAATTCCCATCTTTTCACTCCTTTGCAAAACTACGTTTGCCCTGGACCGCAGCCTATCCCGCGGTCATGAATGCTGACATTGTAGGGAGTTCTCAGAGGTGGGGGAATATACATCAGGCATATTTTCTCAGAGAGGGAGGGTCTAAAGCGTAACGCCGGCGCAATAAAAGGCCCGGCGCATGGGCCGGGCCTGGGTTCACTCGCGCAACCCAAGGGGTCGCGCAGATAAGCGGGAGAAGGTCTGTCAATCGGTGGCCAAGGCCAAGTCCTCTACCACCTTCTTCTTCCGCTTGCGGCCGGGGCGGCGGCGCTCTTGTTGTTGCAGCGCCCGCGTCTCCTCGACGAGGCGAATCCGTTCCTCCTCCAGGCGAGCGAGTATCTCGGCGTTGCGCTTCCGTTGCTCCTCCGTCAAGACCACCTTCTTCTTGGACATCCTCGGTAAACTCCTTTCGCCAGGTACATAGAAATCGTCGGACGGGTCGTCGCCGTCGGGGCCGCGGTGTCCGCGGCCAACAGGCAGCAACGATCAGCCCGGTTAGTGGGCTTCCGTATGGTAAGGCCAGAGCCGGCGGCAAGCAGGGACAGGCAGCGCGCGACGAGAGTGCAAGCAGGGCGTCAAGACAGGGGAGACAAGCCCCAAAGCGCCGGAATGACCAGCGCGGCGTTTGCTGTGGGTGGAGGACACTCGGCGACGCGTCATGCGCATGCTAACATGGCCCCTGAATGGCTGTCCGGGTCGGGAGCGGCAGCGATGAACCTTCCCCACGCGCTGTCAGCCTATCGCCAGGCGCAAGTGATCTTACGCAATTCTAGCACAAACCTTTGCCCGCTTCCAGTCGCAGTTTTGCCAATTGACCCGCTCGCGCGGCGGCCGCGCCGGGAGTGCCCGGCCGTGCTAGAATCTCAAGCATGAAGGCGTCAATGTTCGTCTGGCTGGGCTCCGGCCGCGCCCGGAAGCGAGGAGTTAAGGACAAGGGGTTTGAATTACTGGACGAAGCGGCAAGGGCCGGTCTACCCGTACCCGCCGGCGCTGTTTTGCTGGATGAGTTTTACCGCTTCGCCATCGATAAGGACCTTGCGCAACCGGATGGCGGGCGCGTCGTCATCCCCGACGCCGAGCTGTGGTACAACACGCTGCGCTACAGCATACGCCTGCCCCGCTTTGGCCGGCCGGTCTGCCTCCGCGCGGCAAATGGCCTGACTGTTGGCCAGGCGGCCGCGCCGGCCACCGACTTTGATGACCCGCTGAGCGCGGCCAGCGCCGTCGCGGCCGCCTGGTCTACGTGGCCCGCGAACGGCGCAGCCCGGCGCGACGTGCTGCTCATCGAGGCAATTCCCGCCGCGGTCGCTGGCACGGCAACGTCCACGACCGGAGCGACAGCCGACCCGGTGCGCCTCCGCGAGCGCTCCGGCTTCGGCCATTCGCTTACCCTGGCGCGCCTGGATGGGTGGCGCCGGCCAGACGTGACCTTGCCGCCCTATGCGCGCCGGCTGCAACAGCTCCTGCGCGGCGCGCGCCGCACCTTCGGCCCGGGCAACTGGCAGGTTGATTGGGCCGACGATGGACAGGTGTGCTGGTTGTTAGGGGTTGAACCCCTGACGGCCGGCCTGGATTAGCGTTGGCGAGATGGTTTGCCCGCCGCGCGGCGCGGCGGCACAATTCATCTCCGGCGGCGCGAAATCGCCATCGAGGTGAAAGCTTAATGAAACGCCAACCGACACGGCCCCTGCTTCTTGGATTTCTGCTTGCACTGGTTCTAACAAGTTGCGCTGATCTGAATCCCGGCCCGGCGGCGACGCTGGCTCCTACCGCCGCGCCGGCGGGGACCGAGGCCAATCTAAGCGAGACAGCGATGGCGACTGAGAACACGCCTATGGCGACGGCCGAAGCGCCTGCAGACGCGCCCGCTTCGACAGCCCCGGCGGCCCTCAACGCCACAGCCAGCGCGGCGACCGAGGTCGCTTACGCCGCCATTGTCGCCGCCCAGGCCACACCGTCGCCCACGGCAACGACGGCCGCGACGGCCACGCCGGAACCCTCGCCAACGCCCGCGCCACCGCCGACCTATAGCTACGAGGTCATTGCCACCTACCCGCACGATCCGGAGGCGTTTACGCAGGGCCTTGTCTTTCATGACGGCGGCCTGTACGAAGGAACCGGTCGTTGGGGCGAATCCACGCTGCGTGAGGTTGCGCTGGAATCGGGCGCTGTGCTGCGCTCGCGCGCGCTGGAAGATCAGTACTTTGGCGAGGGTATCACCCTCTTCAACGACAAAATCTTCCAACTTACCTGGCAGGAGCAAACCGGTTTTGTCTACGATCGGGCGACCTTCGAGCCGCTCCAGAGCTTCACCTACCCGCACGAGGGGTGGGGTATTACCCACGATGAGGCGCGGCTCATCGTCAGCGATGGCACGGCGACGATCCGCTACTGGGATCCGGCGACGCTCCAGGAGATCGGCCGCGTCTCCGTGCGCGACGACCAGGGCCCGGTTAACCGGCTGAACGAACTGGAGTATGTCGACGGCGAAATCTGGGCCAATATCTGGCTGACCGACCGCATCGCCCGTATCTCTCCGGAGACGGGCGACGTAGTTGGCTACATCGACCTGACCGGGCTACTTGACACCAGCAAGTTGACCCAGCCAGCCGACGTGCTCAACGGAATTGCCTATGACCCGGCCACCGGGCGCCTTTTCGTGACCGGCAAGCTCTGGCCGTCGCTTTTCGAGATCCGCGTCATTCCCGCGCCGTAGCGTGATTCTGGAGCATCGCGCTACGGCTATTGAACGGAAACTCGCTCTGTGGTAGAATGAGAACTTACGTTCTATCCGTATCGTCACCCCGCCTGTTGTTCAGCGAGAAAAGCTATGTCCAATTTCCAACTGGTATCCGACTTCGCGCCGACGGGCGACCAGCCGGCGGCCATCGAAGGTTTGGTCGAAGGAATGAATCGCGGCGACAAGTTCCAGACCCTGCTGGGCGCGACAGGCACGGGCAAAACGTTCACGATTGCCAACATCATCCAGCAGACGCAGCGGCCGACCATCATCCTGGCCCATAACAAGACGCTGGCCGCGCAGCTCTACTCCGAGTTCCGCGAGTTCTTCCCGCGCAACGCCGTCTCCTACTTCGTCAGCTACTACGACTACTACCAGCCGGAAGCCTACGTTCCCCGCCACGACCTCTACATCGAGAAGGAAACGCAGATCAACGAGG
>CAZSOD010000060.1:0-19969 GCA_964608255.1 uncultured Ardenticatenaceae bacterium | reverse complement strand
TGGCGGAGAGGGCGGGATTCGAACCCGCGACCCCTTGCGAGGTACACGATTTCCAGTCGTGCGCACTAGGCCAAACTATGCGACCTCTCCGTACGGCTCAGAAATTATACTTCGCTTGGCAGCGGTTGCCAACAGGCCGCCGAGCGCGGCCCCTGCTCAAAACCCTGCCGCCGCCCCATCATTGCGAGGCTCGCTGCCGGCAACCAGAACGCCGCTCTCCGGATCGCGGACAATCACCTGGCCGCCGCCGTAGTGGACGGCCGCGTCTACCGGTAGCAGCGCGTGGCCGCGGCGAGCCAATTCCTCGCGCACCTTTACGCCCACGCCTGGCTCCAGCGCTACGTCACGCCCCTGTAGCCAGTTAAAACGCGGCGCGTCGAGCGCCGCCTGGGGGTCCATGTCGAAATCGACCAGGTTGATGCCCACCTGCAAGTGCCCCTGCGGCTGCATGAACCCGCCCATCACGCCGAAGCTGGCCCACGGCCGCCCGCCGCGAGTGATGAAGCCGGGAATGATGGTGTGATAAGGTCGCCGGCCAGGCGCGACCTCGTTGGGATGGCCGGGCTCCAGGCTGAAGTTTGCGCCGCGGTTCTGGAGTTGAATGCCCGTCGTACCCGCGGTGATGCCGCTGCCGAAGCCCATGTAGAGGCTCTGTATCCAGCTTACCATGTTGCCCGCCTCGTCGGCCGTGGTCAGGTACACCGTGTCGCCGTGGCGCCGCGGGTTGCCCGGCTCCGGCCACAGGGCGCGGTCGCGGTCGATGAGCGCCCGGCGCTCGCGCGTGTAGCGCCCGCCTAGCAGCCCGGCGACCGGCACATCCACGCAGCGAGGGTCGCCGATGTAGGCCGCGGCATCGGCAAAGGCCAGCTTCATACTCTCGATCAGGACATGATAGTAGTCGGCCGAGCCATAGGTCAGGCTGCCGACGTCGAAGCCCCGAGCGATATTGAGCGCCAGCAGTGCGGTCAGGCCCTGCCCGTTAGGGGGTATCTCGTGAAAGGCGTAGCCGTCGCGGTAATCCACGGCGATCGGCTCAACCCACTCGGCGCGGAACGTCGCGAGATCTTCCTCCGTCATTACCCCACCGTCGGCACGCACGGCCGCGGCGATTTGCGCGGCGATTGGCCCCGTATAGAACGCGTCATAGCCACGATCGGCCAGTGTCGCCAGCGTAGCGGCAAACTCCGGGTTGCGGTAGACCTCGGTCGGGCGCGGTGCGCGCCCGCCGGGCAGCCAGACGCGCCGCGAGTCGGGCAAGCGGCCGAGAAGCTCCGTCGAGCGCTCCCATGCCGCAGCAATCCCCGGGCTAACCGCATAACCATTGCGCGCGTAGTCGATGGGCCGGGCCAGCAACGCATCCAGGCCGCGGGTACCAAAGCGCTCCAGCGCCAGTTGCCAGCCGCGCACGGCTCCCGGCACCGTAACCGGCAGCCCGCCGCGCGCTGGAAAAGCTGTGTGGCCGCGACCCCGCAAAAGATCGGCCGTTAGCGCCGCCGGAGCCGGACCGCTGGCGTTCAGGCCATAAAGATGGTTATCGGCCGCCGACCAGATGAGAGCGAAGGCATCGCCGCCGACGCCTGTGGAGCATGGTTCGACCACGCACAGCGTGGCAACCGTGGCAATGGCGGCGTCGATGGCATTCCCGCCGCCTTGCAGCACCGCCAGGCCGGCCTGCGCCGCGAGCGGCTGGCTGGTAGCGATTGCGCCGTGCCGCGCAACAACGCATGACCGTCGCGAAGGAAAGGAGAAGGCCCCGAATCTCATAAGAAAATACCCTCTTGACAGCGAACAAGTGTTCGTGTTATACTCAGAACAAATGAGCGGTTTCCCCGCGTGGCGTCGGGTACCGTTGCTGATGGTTTACTGGAGTTAGACTCTATGAACGAAAAGCCATTGTCCAAACGGCAGCAGGATATCCTTCAGTTCACGCAGGGGTATATGGGTGAGCACGGCCGGCCGCCGACAATTCGCGAGATCGGCAAGGCCGTCGGCATCAACTCCACCTCGGTCGTCAATTATAACCTCGGCAAGCTCGAGGAGAAGGGCTACCTCGATCGCGACCCCGACGTATCGCGCGGACTGCGACTGACCCAGAAGGTCGGCGAGGTGGCGCGCAGCGTCGTCGGCAGCGCGACCGGCGCGGTGCGCGAGGCGATGGACAGTCTGGTGGTGCGCGTGCCCATGTGGGGCGACATCGGCGCCAGCGCATCCCCCTTGCCCACGGTGAACGACGTCTTCTCCGCCTACGACGATGAAGATGCCGTGGTCGTCAGTCGCGATATGCTCAAGGCCCGGACCGACCAGCTCTATGCGTTGCGTGTGCGCGGCGATTCAATGATCGACGCGATGGTCAACGACGGCGACATCGTCATCATGCAGCCCCAGTATGAGGCACGCAACGGTGAAATGGTGGCCGTTTACCTGCGCAACGATATGAGCGCGACACTTAAACGCTTTTATGTCGACGGCGACCGCGTGCGGTTGCAGCCCGCCAATCCGACGTTGAAACCCATCTATGTTGACCCGGAAGAGGTGCAAATCCAGGGCAAGGTATTGCTTGTCCTGCGCCAGACGGAATAGCGCCGGAGAGCCGGCCGGAAAGGGCGGTCGTGTGACCGCCCTTTTTTTCGATAGAAATTAGAACATTCGTTCGTAACAGATCTGTGAGCCAGTAATGGAAAAGGAACCTCTATCGGAGGCCAGATTGCGCCATTTGCTTGACGTGCAGTCACGCCAGATCGATCGGGTTTTGAATCGTCACCGCGTCCCGGCCAATGTTGTCGGCGGCACTGTCCAGCCGCGCGCCGTCAGCTTCGACCTTCAAACGCAGCTGGCAGCCGGCCTGGAGAAGGTGCGCGGTCTGAAGGACGATTTGATGACGGCTCTGGGGGTCGGAGACGTGGCGGTGGTGCGCGAGGATGGGCAATGGCGACTGCGCGTGACGCGGGCGGACGACGCGCCCGTGCCACTATTGAGACTGCTGGCGTCGCTTCCCGCGCTGGCGCCAATGACGGCCGCCCTGGGACTGGCCGAAGGCGGCCAGCCGGTGCTCCTCCGCCTGGGCGCAGGTAAGGTGCGCCATGTCCTCGTGGCCGGCGAACCGGGCGCGGGCAAGACGTCCCAGTTGCGAGCTCTCGCCGTCGGCCTGGCGATTACCAATCGCCAGTCGGCGCTCCAGTTGCTGGTCCTCGATCCGCGTGGTCTGGATAACGACCCGCAGTCTGGGGCGCTCCATCCGCTGCGGCCGCTCGGGTACCTACCCCACATGCTGACCGACCCGACGGGCACGCCGGAGGATTGCGCCACGGTGATGCATTTCCTTGCCGAGGAAATGGAGTACCGGCGGCGGGAGCACGTGCAAACGCCGCGTATTGTCGGGCTGATCGACCACGTAGTGACGCTCATCGACGAGGGCGGAGCGGAATCGCGCCATGACTTGCTGCGGCTCATCCAACATGGCGCGGCGGTGGGCATCCATCTTGTTATGGCCACGGATCAGCCGGACGCCCCGCTCCTGCTCGACCGGACGCTGCGGGCCGGGGTATCGATGCGTATCGTGGGCCGGCTGCGCGACACGACGGCCGCGCATAAGGTCGCCGGGCAGCCGCTAGACCAGGCATCGTTGCTCCACGGGGAGGGGGATTTCCTGGCCATAACCGGCGAGGAGATAACCTACTACCAGGCCGCCTATGTCGGCGACTATGACCTTCATATGAAGCTCAGCGAGATGTTGCAGCCGGGACAACCACGGCTGCTGGCTATGCCCTATAGCCCCCGACCGCGCATCAGTGAGACCGGCCACCAGATGCCGGCGGAGGGACAGTCGTTCCTCTGGCGCGATGGCGTCATTGACCTGGAAGCTGATGAGGACGCAACAGAAGTTTGATTGGCAAGTGTTAGTCAGGTGAGGTGTGAAATGAAGACTGGAATGTTGTGGCTGGACGCGGACGCGCGGCGGACATTGGAAGAGAAGGTTGAGCGCGCGGTGGACTATTACCGCGAGAAATACGGCGCTATGCCGGATCTGTGCCTGGTTAACACTGCTACCTTTGCCGAAGAGGAGATCAAGGTCGGCCCGGTCAAGGTGCAGCGAGCCCGCACCGTGCTGCCCCACCACTTCTGGGTTGGACTTAGCGCAAGTTAGGCCAAGAAGAGAATCCCCAGATTACACAGATTGAAGTGCTAATGTGTGAAATCTGTGTAATCTGTGGTTGCTTCCTCTCGCCGGCGTATCGGTCGCGCGGAAACTATGCTAACATTTCCGCATGGATTTGTGGCAGGAGTTTCACGGCCCCAACGCGGGCTATGTCCTTGATCTCTATGAACGCTACCGCAAAGACCCTTCTAGCGTAGACCCGGCAACGCGCGCGCTCTTCGAGGGCTGGTCCCCGGATGGCGCGTCGCCCGCTGCTGCCCCCGGGCGTGCGACCTCAACTTCGGGCGCCCCGGCGACTGAGAAGGTCATGGGCGCGGTCAACCTGGCGACGGCGATCCGCGAGTATGGTCACCTCGCTGCCCACATCGACCCCCTTGACCTGGCAAACCCGCCCGGCGATCCGGCCCTGCACCCCGCCGCGCACAGCCTCCATGAAAGCGATTTGCGTTCGCTGCCCGCGTCGCTCATCGGCGGTCCGGCGGCGCGTGGCGCGGCCGACGCGTACGAGGCCATCGCCCGGCTGCGTGACGTCTACTCTACGACTATCGGCTACGACTACGACCATATTCGCATTCCCGACGAACGCGCCTGGCTGCGCGACGCAGCCGAGAGCCGCCGCTTCCGCCCACCCCACGAACCGCTTGACCCTCTGTGGCTCCTGGAGCAGCTGAGCCGGGCCGAGGCCTTCGAGCATTTCCTCCACCGCATATTCCCCGGTAAGACACGGTTCTCCGCTGAGGGCCTCGACATGATGGTGCCAATGCTTGACATCATGTTGGGCGAGGCGGCTGAGGCAAGCATCTACACGATCTTGATTGGCATGGCTCACCGCGGCCGGCTCAATGTACTGGCCCACATCCTCCACAAGCCTTATGCCGAAATTCTCCAGGAGTTCCGCGACGCCCCTGGCGAAGACCATCCGGTGCGCGAATACCTGGGCTGGACGGGCGACGTCAAGTACCACGCCGGGGCCAGTCGCGCCCTCGCCAATGGCAACCTGGTTGACCTGGTTGTGACCATGGCCCCCAACCCGAGCCATCTGGAACACGTCAACCCGGTTGTGGCGGGCATGGCGCGCGCCGCCGGCACGCGCGCCGACCGAGCGGGCCGGCCGCACTTCGACCCCGGCGTGGCCTTGCCAATCGTCATCCACGGCGACGCCGCCTTTCCCGGCCAGGGCATCGTGGCCGAGACGCTCAACTTGCAGCGCCTGCGCGGCTACCGCAACGGCGGAACTATTCACCTTATTGCCAATAACCAGGTCGGCTTCACCACGTCCCAGTGGGAGGGACGTAGCACGCTTTATGCCAGTGACCTGGCCAAGGGCTTCAAGTCGCCCATCGTCCACGTCAACGCCGATGACCCGGAGGCGTGCGTCGAGGTCGCCCGGCTGGCCTGCGCCTACCGGCAGGCGTTCCATACCGACTTCGTCATCGACCTCGTGGGCTATCGGCGGTACGGTCATAATGAGGGGGACGAGCCGCGCTTCACCCAGCCGCTGATGTACGGGCGCATCGACAACCACCCGACTGTTCGCCGCCTCTGGGCTGCCACTCTGGTTGAGCGCGGCACAATCACACCTGAGTGGGGCGAACGGCTGTTTCAGCAGCAGCTGGACCGGCTCAACGAGATTTACCAGTCGCTGCCACCGGAGCCGCCCCCGACGCTGGTGCCGCAACTGCCGCCGCCGCCTGGCGGCGCGGCCAAACGGGCGCAGACAGCCGTTCCCGCCGAAACGCTGGTCGCGCTGAACGAGGCGCTTCTAGCCTTGCCCGAGGGGTTTCGGGGCAATCGCAAGCTGGCGCGCGTGCTGGAACGGCGGCGTGATCTCTTCAGCGATCCGGACGCAGCTACGGTTGACTGGGCGGCGGCCGAGGCGCTGGCCTTTGGGTCTATCCTGGCTGACGGTACGCCCATTCGCCTGACCGGCGAGGACGTGGAGCGCGGCACGTTCAGCCATCGCCACGCGCTGCTGCGCGATGAGGCAACCGGCGCAGTTTACATTCCCTTGCAGCACTTGCCTCAGGCGCAAGCGGCGTTCGAAGTCCGCAACAGTCCTCTCTCCGAGGCGGCAACCATCGGCTTTGAATACGGCTACAACATTCAGGCTCCGGAGCGTCTTGTCATCTGGGAGGCCCAATACGGGGACTTCATCAACACCGCGCAGGCGGTAATAGATGAGTTCGTCGTCTCCGGACGGGCCAAGTGGGAGCAGACGCCCTCGCTCGTGCTGCTGTTGCCTCATGGCTACGAGGGCCAGGGCCCCGACCACTCCACCGGTCGGCTGGAGCGCTTCCTGCAACTGGCGGCCGAAACCAACATGCGGGTTGCCAACGCCACCACTGCCGCGCAGTACTTCCATCTGCTGCGGCGTCAGGCCGCGCTGCTGCTGACTGACCCTCTACCGCTGATTGTCATGACGCCCAAGAGCCTTCTGCGCAACCCGGCGGTCTACTCCTCGCTGCGCGATCTGGCGGAAGGGCGCTGGCAGCCGGTCATCGACGACCCACAGGCCGCCGCCGATCGCGCCGCCGTCCGCCGGCTCATCTTCTGCAGCGGCAAGATTTATATTGACATGATCAACGACCAACGTCGCGCTGAGTGCCGCGACGTCGCCCTGGCGCGCGTTGAGCAGCTTTATCCGCTGCCTACTGACGAATTACGGGCAACCATAGGCAGCTACCCAAACCTCCGTGAAGTCGTATGGCTCCAGGAAGAGCCGGCCAACGCCGGAGCGTGGGAATTTATTCAGGGGCGGGCCAGCCGGTGGAAGGACGACGCTCTTCCGCTACGGCTGATTGCCCGACCGCGCCGCGCCAGCCCGGCTGAGGGAACCATGGCGATGCACGCACTGCACCAGGCAACGCTGCTTGATCGGGCCTACGAAGTGAGTGATGAGGTAATCGCGCAATGAGTACGGATATCGTCGTGCCCGAGTTGGGCGAATCGGTTGTTGAGGCCACAGTTGGCGAGTGGCGGGTTAAGGAAGGTCAGGCGGTTCAGGTCGGCGACGTGGTTGTCGAACTGGAAACGGACAAGGTGGATGTCGAGGTCGGGGCCACGGCCGCCGGCGTGCTGGCGCGTATCGTCCAACCGGCGGGCAGCGATGTACGTATCGGCGACGTGCTGGGCGTGATCGATGGCGAAGCCGGCACCGGCGCAACGGCGGTGGCGACCGCGTCGGAGCCTGCTCCGCCGCTGCCGTCAGAGGTTGCCCCATCCCCCGCGCCGGAACCCGTTCCTGCTCTGGACAAGGAGCGAGCCACGCCTGTCGCCCGACGTATGGCCGCCGCCGCGGGCGTCGATTTGGCCGCCGTGCCCGGCAGCGGCGCGGGCGGCCGTGTCACCAAGCAGGACGTTGCGGCGACACTAACGCCGGAACAGCCAGCCCTGCCCGCCCCCGCTCGCCCCGCGCCCCAGGCAACCCTGGGACAGCCTGCTTCAGCCGTCTCGGCTCCTCCGCAGCCCCCCAATTCCCCGGCGTCTTTATCCGAAAACCGCCGCGAAGAGCGCCAGCGCATGTCGCGCCGTCGCCGGACCATTGCCCAGCGACTGGTGGAAGCGCAGCACACGGCCGCGATGTTGACCACATTCAACGAAGTCGATATGGGCGCAGTGATGGAGATGCGGCAGCGGCGGCAAGAGGCGTTTGTTGCGCGCAACGGGGTCAAGCTGGGCTTCACCTCGTTCTTCGTCAAGGCATGTATCGGCGCGCTGCGGGCTTTTCCGCGGTTGAACGCTGAAATCCAGGGCGACGAAATCCTCCTCAAGCATTACTACGACATCGGCATTGCCGTCGGCGCGGAGGAGGGTTTGGTCGTGCCGGTCATCCGCGACGCTGACCGCAAATCGTTCGCCGAGATTGAGCGGGAGGTGCGCGACTTCGGAGCCAAGGCCAAGGACAACACGTTCACCCTCGATGACCTTCGTGGCGGCACGTTCACCATCACCAACGGCGGCGTCTTTGGATCAATGCTCAGCACGCCGATCCTTAACCCGCCGCAGGTGGGCATCCTCGGCTTGCACAACATCCAGGAGCGGCCGGTTGTCCGCGATGGGGCGATCGTTATCCGGCCGATTATGTACGTGGCCCTCAGCTACGACCACCGCATCGTCGACGGCCGCGAAGCCGTGCAGTTCCTCGTTCGCGTCAAGCAGTTGATCGAGGACCCGGAGGCATTGCTGCTGGAAGGGTAGTGGTTGCGTGCGACCCGCGCGACGGCTGAACCAACTGGCCTGCGGGCCTACTGCGCCACCGCTAACTGGAATAGAGGGTCAATCTGAAACCGCAACTGACCGTGTGCCTCGCGCAAGGCGGCTTCGACGGTTGCCGGAGTGTCTCCGCGGGCAAAGATAAAGCCCAGATAGCTATCGCCCTCCGGGAGCGGCTTGAGCGGGTAGTTCAGCGGTGCGGTAATCTCCACACTCTCGATCAGAGGTACGGCCGACGCTTCCTCAATTCCGCTGACGGAGCGCAACAACCCCGCCTCCGGAATGGGGATCATCATCACGCCCGCAGCGCGGTCGCGCCGCTGAATGTCGCCCACGGGCATACCCACCGCCTGGCGCAGGATCAACTCCTCAAGCGAAGCATCCACGCCAAAGCGCAGCACGCGCGAACACAGCCCGCCGATAGAGCGCCCGGCTACCTCGACTACCCAGGCGCCTTCGTCGTTCACGCGTAGTTCGGCGTGGATAGGTCCGTCGCACAGACCCAGCGCTCGCGCTGCCTCGACAGTGGCTGCGGCGATAGCTGACTGCGTCTGCGGGGGCAGGCGCGACGGCGTAGTGTAGATCGTCTCCTCGAAGAAGGGCCCGTCAAGCGGATCTGGCTTGTCAAACAGGGCCAGCACTTGCAAGCGGCCGTTATCCAGCAGCCCCTCCAGCGCCACCTCAAAGCCCGCGATGAAGGACTCGACCAGGTAAAAAGGAGCCGTGCCCTGGGGAACGGAGGAGCCAGGGAGCGGGCCGGGTCGTTCCCTATCCCCTTGGGAGAGGGGCGCGTCCGGCGTGAGCATCCGTGACAATCGGCCGATCGCAGCCACCAACTCCGCCGGCGTGTCGGCGCGAATAACGCCGCGGCTACCGTTCAAGTTGAGGGGCTTGACTACGCAGGGGTAAGGAACCTGAGCGGCCACGGTCGGCGGGTCATCGACCGTGGAGAAGCGACGGAACCAGGGTACGCGCGCCCCGCCGTCGCGCAGCAGGCAACGCATAACGTATTTGTCGCGGGCCGCCAACGCCGCATCAGGGCTATTGTGCGGCAGGGCCAGCAGGGCGCTGGCTGCGGCGGCAACCAGGCTTCCGCTGTCGTCAACGGCAAGGATTGCCGATAGCGGCCGGCCAGCTGTCTGTTCAGCGATGCGCCGCGCCGCCTCATCGGGCCGGGCGAAGGACAACGGCAGCGCTTCCGGCCATTGGTCGGCCAGCTGGATCGGCAGGTCGATGCCGGTTACAACCTCGACGTTCAGCCGTTCCGCCGCCGCGCGGAAGTCCTCCATCCGGTAGGAGCGGACGGTGGTCAACAGCAAGATGCGACGCTCGGACGCGCGCTCGCCGGCAGTCATGCACGCGATTATAGCAAAGAAGCCGGCGGAGGGCGGGTGGCGTCCGCGAACAGCGCGGCTGTTACTCGTGCCGCGGCCGGATTTTTTTACGCTCCGGCGACCCGCCGCGCTAGAAAGTGAGGTATAGTTGGGGCCGCCCGAAAGGAAACGCCTGATGACCAACGACGCCCCACCCGCCCCTGACTGTCGCTCCACGACGAACGCTCGCCAGCTTGCCGCTGGTTTCTTCATAGCCATTGCCCTACTGTTGACTGCGGCCGCTTGCGATGCCCTGCCGGGCGCTGCCATCCTGAGCAGCCCCGCGCCTCAAGTGCTAAGCGCGGAGACGTCGGGCGGTGGCTCCGGCGCGGTACTGGTTGGCACGCCGTCGGGCTACGTCCCCGCGGCCTTCGGCAGCCCGCTTGATCCGACGCCGACGCCCTCGGTCACGCCCGGGCCTACGGCCGCGCCCACCCTCGGCCCGCCGCTGCCCGCGCCGACCGTTGTTGTCGCCGTTCCGCCCATCGACTTCCCCGCCGCGCAGGCGACGGCGGAGGCCCGGGGGCTTGACCTCGCCTTCACCAAAATCGGCTTTCACATGGGGCCGGGTGGCAACGCCAACGGCATAGGTGACTATTTCCGCAAGCTCAACGATGCTGGCGTGCCCATCTTCCTGAAGAGCGCCGACGCCGCAGGGCCCATTTATGAGGTTCAGCAGATCATGAAGGCCAACGAGGCCGCCGGGCGCGAAGTGCCCCACGTCCTCGTCTTTCGACTGACCGACCCGAAGTACGAGGCGCCGTTCTATAACCGCGACCTGACACCGGAACAAGCGGCGGCCGTTAGCTGGCAAGTCAACCGGGACGGTATCCCGCGCGAACTTGAGAAAAAGTACGTCTGGTTCGAGACGCTCAACGAGCCGGGGCGCTATGGCGACAACGGTCAGTTGCAGATCGAGCGCCTTGGCCGCTTCTCGCTGGCGACCGCTAAGCTGGCTGTGGCCGAGGGCTATCGCTATGCCGCGCTGAGTTGGTCAACTGGCGTGCCGGAGCGCGAGGACTGGGAGCATCCGGCTATGCTGGAGTTCCTGCGCTACGCTGGAGAACACCCTGACCAGGTGGCGGTCGCTATCCACGAGTACAGCCTGGTGAACGAGTATATCGGCAACGGTTACCCCTACCTCGTCGGCCGCTTCCAGGACATGTTCGACGTGTGCGACAAGTACGGCATTCCCCGGCCGACTGTTCTCATCACCGAATGGGGGTGGGAATATGACGACGTGCCCGAGCCGGAGGCGGCGTTGGAGGACATCGCCTGGGCCTCGTGGCTCTATGCCGCCTACCCAACGGTTAAGGGCGCGGCCATCTGGTATCTGGGGCCGCAGTTTGGCGGCATCGCCAACCGGGCCCAGAGGCTGATCGCCCCACTGGGCGATTACGCCGTCAGCCACTACTTCCTTTACGATCCGGGGATGGGCCGCATTGACGCCGGTCTCTTCCGCCCCCACCCGCCGACGCTGCTGGCAAACGAGGCGCTTCTGACCGTGCCGACGCCGTTCCCGCGGCCGACGGCAATACCGTGAAGAAAGGGGCCAGGTTCCAGGTTCCAGGGAAGAGCGTTTTCCCCTGGAACCTGGCCCCGGGAACCTATCCCAATAGGTGCCGCGCGATCACGAGCCGCTGAATCTCGCTCGTACCCTCGCCGATAGTCATCAAGCGCGTGTCGCGGTACATGCGCTCGACCTCGAACTCGCTGCTATAACCGTAGCCGCCATGAATCTGGATGGCGTTGCGGCAGACGCGCTCGCTGACCTCGGTGGCGAACAGCTTGGCCATCGAAGCCATCTTGCTGTACGGCCGCCCCAGCCCCTTCAGCCACGCCGCTTTGTGAACCATCAGCCGCGCGGCCTCGATCTCTGTCGCCGCGTCGGCCAGCATCCACTGAATAGCCTGGAAGTTGCTGATTGGCTCGCCGAAAGCGTGGCGCTCCTGGGCATACTTAAGCGCTTCTTCATAGGCTCCCTGGGCCAGGCCGAGGGCCAGCGCGCCGATGCCGACGCGGCCGCTATCTAGCGTCGCCAGCGTCTGGGCCAGGCCACGCCCCTCGCCCCCTAGCAAGTTCTCGCGCGGCACGCGCACCTCTTCGAACGTCACCGCGTGCGTCGGCGAGCCATGGAGGCCCATTTTCTTTTCTGGCGGGCCGATGGTGATCCCCGGCGTGTCCGAGGGCACAAGCACATGGCTAAGACCGTTGCTACCGGAGCCTCCGGTACGGCACAGGACCACCATCAGATCGGAGATGGAGGCGTTGGTCATCCACATCTTCGCCCCGTCGATTATCCACGAATCTCCTTCGGGCGTGGCCTTCGTTCGCACGCCGCCCTTCAAATCAGACCCCGCGCCCGGCTCGGTCAAGCTGAGGCAGGCTAGCTTGCCCTGGCCGCTCGTCAGGCGCGGCAACCACGTCCGCTTCTGCTCTTCGGTGCCATAGGCGACAATCGGCCCCAGGCCAAGGCCGTTGTGGGCGGCAATAGCCAAGGCGGTCGAGCCGCAACCCCAGCCCAGTTCCTCGATGACGATGGCCACGCCGACGGCATCAAGCGCCGCGCCGCCATACTCCTCTGGAACCTCCAGGCCCAGCAGGCCCAACGGCCCCATCTTGCGCACGGCAGGCCAGTTAAACTCACCCGTTTCGTCGGTGTGGCGCGCCCGCGGCCGGAGTTCCCGGGCCACAAAGTCATGCACAACTTCGCGCAGTTCGCGCTGTTCCGCTGTCAGTTCAAACTCCATGTGAGCTCCCTCTGTCTTGACCATGCGATACACCCTTCGCGGCGCGTTGCACGGCCTTGCTAATCCTGCCCAAACGGTGAGCGCTCTTCAGAAAGTGCGCTCCACCGATGATCAGCCGGCAGCGGCCAGCGTCACCAGCAAAAGCTGACCCAGGCCCGCCGGCAATTGGGTTATGTCAATATATTCGTCCGGCCGGTGCGAGTTGCCCGATTGCGTCAACCCTAGACACACGGCCGGATAGCCCTGGCTCAAAGGTATGTTAGCATCGGTGCTACTGACAATGTAGCGAACATCCGGGCAACCTACCGCGTGAAGCGCCGCCTCGGCCAGAGCAATCACCGGCGTGAAGCGCGGCACCGAACCGGCCGGCCGGTTGCCGACCTCCTCGACCGTGATTGCGACGCCACTATCCGCGGCGGCATGCGTCCGATTCATGCTACTCACCAGGCGCTCCACCTGGCTGACCAATCGATTCAGCGCCTCCGACTCTTCTGAGCGCAAGTCGAGCCACAGCCGGGCTGAACTAGCGATAGAATTGACCGAGATACCCCCCTCGATGATGCCGACGTTGTAAGTCGTTTTGGGTGCGGTGGGCACCTCGAGGTCGTCTATTGCGGCGATCAGGCGGCCGAGTACGTGGATGGCGCTGGCCGCGCCGAAGCCGCCCCAAGAGTGCCCGCCTGGCGCGCTGACATCTATCCGGTAGCGGCGCACGCCAACCGCTTGATGCGTCAGTTGGCCGAACAGGCCACCCTCGACAATGAGGTAGACAGCGCGCCCGCCAAACCGCTCGACCACCGCGCGCATGCCGCGCAGGTCGCCCAACCCCTCTTCGCCCACGTTGGCGACCAGGTAGATGTCGGCTGAGTGCGGCAGCTTTCGTTCCAGCAGCGTGCGCCCGAGCAGCAACAGTCCGGCAAGCCCCGTCGAGTTATCGCCGATGCCGGGGCCGAAGAGCAATTGCCCTTCGCGGCGGGTGGTCAGGTCGGTGTCGGCCGGGAAGACCGTATCCAGATGAGCCGAGATGATCAACGGCGGCCGCCCGACGCCGTAGCCGGGCAGTCGCGCATAGACGTTATCGAGCGCATCGCGCCCGACCTCACTCAGACCCAGCGCCCGAAACCGGCTCTCCATGTATTCGGCGCGGCGTGCTTCGGCAAAAGTCGGCGCGGGAACCTGCTGGATGGCGACGATCTGCGCCAGCGCGTCTTCGAGGCCGTCGCGGTAATCGGCCATAGCGACGCGGACGCTCGGTTGTTGGGCGAGTTCGGCAATGGTATTCATCGGTTCTGGAAAGGTTCAAAGACCGGCAGGAGCCGGCCGGGAATGCGGCCGTGGAGGTCGACGCCGCTGGCGGTGTGCTGCTCGCCGTCCACCTGGCCGCGCTCGTAGAACAGGGAGAGCAGATCGCCGCGCTCATAGGGTAGGTGAATGTGAATTGGCTGCAACAGACCCACCATCGTGGCCTCGATCAGTGTTAGCAACTCCTCCAGCCCCCGGCCGGTGCGTGCCGAGACGACGGCCGCCGGGGCCATTAACTCCAGGTCATCGAGGACGCCGCGATCCTGTAGCAAATCGGCCTTGTTCAGGGCGATCACCATCGGCAGGTGATCGACCTCCAGCTCGGCCAGCGTGTCCTCGACGGCGTCCATTTGCGCCAGAAAGTGCGGGTGCGTGACGTCCACAACGTGAAGCAACATATCAGCCTCGCCGATCTCTTCCAGCGTGGCGCGAAAGGCGGCGACGATCTGCGTGGGCAGCTTCTGGATGAAGCCGACGGTGTCGGTAAATAACACTTCACGGCCGCCGGGCATGATCACCCTGCGCGTCGTCGGGTCTAGCGTGGCGAAAAGCTGGTCGGCGGCGTAGACGTCCGCGCCACTCAGCTTATTGAGCAGGGTGGACTTGCCCGCGTTGGTGTAGCCGACGATGGCGACGACCTGAAGCTCCGTCTGCTGGCGCTTGGAGCGGTGGCGTTCGCGGTGGGCGCGCACCTGCTCGAGTTCGTCGCGGATTTGCGAAATGCGGCGACCGATCTCGCGCCGGTCGGTTTCCAACTGCGTCTCGCCGGGACCGCGCAGGCCCACGCCGCCCGTCGCGCCGCCAGCGCGGCCGCCGGCCTGCCGCGCCAGGTGGGTCCACATGCGTGTCAGCCGGGGCAGTCGGTACTCAAGCTGGGCCAGTTCCACCTGCAACTTGCCCTCGCGCGTTTGGGCATGTTGGGCGAAGATGTCGAGGATAAGCGCCGTACGATCGATGACCTTTACATCCTCGCCGAATGCCTCCTCGAGCTCGCGCTGGTTGCGCGGCAGCAGTTCGTCGTCAAAAATGACCGCGCCGGCGTCGAGTTCCTCGATAAGCAGCTTGACCTCCTCGACCTTGCCCGCGCCGATGTAGGTTGCCGGGTTGGGCTTGTCGAAGCGCTGGATGGCCTGTCCGACAACGTCGATGCCCGCCGTGTCCGCCAATCGGGCCAGTTCCTCCAGGCTGTCTTCAACGCTCAGCAGCGCGTCACTGTCGCGAAACTCCGTCCCAACCAGAAACGCCCGCTCCCGCGGTGGGGCGGTGTCGAATGTGCGTGTAGATGTAGACATAAGTACCAATTAGGAATTACGAAATTTAGAGAAGAGTCTCATGGAATTAGACATAGTTCGTAATTCGTAGTTTCTATTTCTCCTACTCGATTAACCCTACAACTTGCAGACCTCGCGGGTGCTCGATCTGGTAGTCGTAACGAATGGTGCGCTTTTCGGCCGGAGCGAGGTCGATCTGCCACTTCAGGATGTGCAAGTCCGACTGCTCGGCCGGCTCCGGCGCGACGCGGTCGAGCCGCACCTTGATCTGCTCGTGGCGCGAGACGGGGTACTGATCCTGCACCGTCACCCGCGCCGGGGTCGGCCGCAGATTCTCCAGCTTGATCTCGTAGCCGTAGACTAACTGGCGCGTGTCACGCAGCAGCCGCTTGTCCACCTCGCGACGCACCAGTTCGCGCTTGACCGTGATACGCTCTTCCACCCCCAGCACCAGCTCGACCTCGGCCCCGGTCGGCGTGTACGGCAGCAGGTTCTGGCCGATATATTCGTCGCCAACATAGAGGTTGACCGGGCCTGCTAGCAGCGGCGCGCCGGTCGAGTTGCTCAGCTTGGCGCGGCGGTAGACAGCATCGGTGTGGCGTGGCACGGCCAGAAAGTCAAGTTGCGGCTCCAGTTCGTGCCGGCCGAGGGTCGTCTTGTGCGGCGTACCATCACCCGGGATGTTGACGCCGCCAGAGACGGCGAAAGACACGGCCGTGCCTGTATCCTGCGTTTCGGCCACCTCAATCTCGGCATCAAACAACGTGGGCGCGGCCATCATCGCCATGGCCGGCGCTTCCTCGTAGGCGGCCGACTCTAGCGCCGTACCTTTGGCCAGCGCTGCCCGCGCCATCGGCCGCGGTGGCAGCTGCACCGGCGGTGGGGGTACGTCGATGTACCACGGCTTCACCTCCGGCACACGCTGGTTCAGGGCCGGGCGCGCCGTCGAGACAGTCAGGCTGACACCCGACCAGTCCTGGCCGGTGTTCTGTGTGATTTCGGCCAGGCTCGTCAGCCCGATCTGCGCCGTGCCGCCGGCTTCCTCAAGGCGAATGTCGTATAACGGCCGCCAGCCGGCGCGACCGACAACATAGTGGACCTCCACCTCGAAGCTACCCGTGGCCAGCGCCTCTAGTTCAATGCGCGCTTCGTAGCGCTGCTTTGGCCGAGCAGAGCGCAACTGATCCAGTTCCGCCTGAAGCTTCGCCAGTTGCTCTTTCCGTTCGCGCTGCTCGCCGTCGAGGGCGCGCAACTCCGTTCGCAACCGGGCATCCTCTTCCTCGAAAAAGCGCATTAAGGCAGCCTGGTTCTCGGCCGTCGTCCGTCCTCGGGCCAGCCCCCAGGCGAACTCGGTTGTCGCGTTCCGCAGCCCGTCCAGATGGTCGATGGATGCCTGCTTGACCGCTTGCCGGTCGTCCAGCGCCTGCAACTCATTCTGGAGCGTCTCGATCTGCTCTTCCAGCGCCGTAACGTTGGCGGCGGGCGCCTGGGCATAATGGCGGCGGTGGACGTCGACGCCGCGCAGCCTGACCCGCGCTGTGCCCGCCCCCCCGGCCCGCACCGACTCCGGCTCCAGCGCCAGCGGTAACTCACCGACGATGATCTGGTGCAACCCTTCGCTCAGCTCGCATCGGCCGTGGCAAGTGACCTTAGCCCGGTCGGGGTAGACGACGACGCCGCTGAGTGTTGTTTCGACTGAAATCTCCATCACTCTCCCTGAAAGTAGAAGAAGCATCCACAGTTTACACAGATCACGCAGATTGCTCAGACGCCATTCTGTGAAATCTGAGGAATCTGCGGTTTCTTTCCCCTGGAGTTGGAATAACGCGACACACCAAATCCGTGCTATCCGTGTCAATCCGTGGTGAATTCATTCGTCGGCCGCGACGGGGATGGGATCGGTGATGGCGGCGCGTTGATCGTAGCGCAGCCCGTGCTCGCGCGCAAAACGACGCAGCGCGGTCAGCGCCCGCTCGGCGTATTGCTCGCCGCGTTCGCGCTTGCCCGAGCTGGGCGGCAGCGGCGGCAGGATGCCGAAGTTGGCCTTCATCGGCTGGAAGTCCTTCACCGCGGCGTGGGTAACGTAGTGGGCCAGCGCGCCGAGCATCGTCGCCGGCGGCAGGATGACCGGGTGCTTGCCGGTCAGCAGCCTGGCCGCGTTGACGCCCGCCAGCAGCCCCGTCCCGGCGTTGCCCACGTACCCCTCGACGCCGACGATTTGCCCGGCGAAGAAGAGGTCGGCCCGCGTGCGAGTTTGCAACGTCGGCTGGAGCATGGTAGGCGCGTTGATGTAGGTGTTGCGGTGCATCATGCCGTAGCGGACGAAATCGGCGTTCGCCAGGCCGGGGATGAGCCGCAGCACGCGCTTCTGATCCGGCCACTTCAGGTTGGTCTGGAAGCCGACGAGGTTGTAGAGCGTGCCGATCAGGTTGTCCTGCCGCAACTGGACGACGGCGTACGGCCGCTTGCCCGTCCGCGGGTCGATGAGGCCCACCGGCCGTAGCGGCCCGAAGGCCAGCGCCTCGCGCCCACGCCCCGCCAGCACCTCCACCGGCATGCAGCCCTCGAAGAAGTGGGGGTCTTCGCGCTCGAACTGCTTGAGGGTAATTGTCTCGGCCGCCGTCAGCGCGTCGTAGAAGGCCTCGTACTCCTCGCGCGTCATGGGGCAGTTGATGTAGTCCCCTTCTTCCTGCTCCCCCTTGTCGTAGCGCGACTGGCGAAAGGCGATGGTCATGTCCACCGTGTCGGCGCGGACGATGGGCGAGACGGCGTCGTAGAAGTAGAGATACTCCTGCCCGCTGAGGCGGCCGATGGACGCCGCCAGCGCGGGCGAGGTCAGCGGCCCGCTGGCGATCACGACGGGCGCGTCGGGCACGGCCGTCACCTCCTCGGGAACGAGGGTGATGCCCGGGTGGGCGGCGACGCGCTCGGTGACCAGTTGGGCGAAGCCATCGCGGTCGACGGCCAGCGACGACCCGGCGGGTACGGCCGTCCGCGCCGCGCAGTCGAGGATGAGCGAGCCGAGGCCGCGCAATTCCGCCTTCAGCAGGCCCGGGGCTTTGTGAGGCAGGTTGGAGCCGAGGGAGTTGCTGCACACCAGTTCGGCCAGCCACGGCGTGTCGTGGGCGGGCGTCGGCGTACCGGGGCGCATCTCGTAGAGGCGCACGGCCACGCCCAGTTCGGCCGCCTGCCAGGCCGCCTCCGCCCCCGCCAGCCCGCCGCCGACCACGATCAGTTCCTTCGTCATGGGTTCATTCTACCACAGGCGTTCTCCCCGCCCGAACTTGCTATAATCCCGCCAGTCAGGAAAGCATCCACAGATTTCACAGATTCCACCGATTACGCTCGGGAAATCTGTGAAATCTGCGTAATCTGTGGATCTCTTCAGGGACAACCTATGCAACCATCACTCATCGTACCCGACGAGAAGGGCAAGTTCGGCCCCTATGGCGGCCAGTTCGTGCCGGAGACGCTGATGCCGGCGCTGGAAGAGCTGATCGCCGCCTACGACGAAGCGCGCCGTGACCCGGCCTTCGTCGCCGAGTTCGAGGGGCTGCTGGCCAGCTACGTCGGCCGCCCCTCCCCCGTCACCTACGCCCGCCGCCTGTCGGAGAAGCTGGGCGGGGCGCAGATCTACCTCAAGCGCGAAGACCTCAACCACACCGGCGCGCACAAGATCAATAACGCCCTGGGCCAGGCGTTGCTCGTGCGGCGCATGGGCAAGGGGCGCATCGTAGCGGAGACAGGGGCGGGGCAGCACGGCGTGGCCTCGGCCACGGCCGCGGCGCTGCTCGGCCTGGAGTGCGTCGTCTACATGGGCGAGGTCGACATCGCCCGGCAGCAGCCCAACGTCTACCGCATGAAGCTGCTCGGCGCAACGGTGCGCCCGGTGAGCAGCGGCAGCCGCACGCTGAAGGACGCGATCAACGAGGCCATCCGCGACTGGGTGACGAACGTGGGCACGACCCACTACCTGCTCGGCTCCGTCCTGGGGCCGCACCCCTACCCGATGATGGTGCGCGACTTCCAGAGCGTCATCGGCCGCGAGGCGCGGGCGCAGATGCTGGCCCTGTGCGGCCGGCTGCCCGATGCCATCGTCGCCTGCGTCGGCGGCGGCAGCAACGCGATGGGCATCTTCCACGCCTTCCGCGACGACGAGGCGGTGGACCTGATCGGCGTCGAGGCGGGCGGCGAGGGTGTTGGCGCGGGTCGCCACGCGGCGCGCTTTGCCGACCCGCGCGCGGCGCGCATCGGCGTGCTCCACGGCACGAAGAGCTACGTTATGCAGACGGCCGACGGCCAGATCATGGACACCCACAGCATCAGCGCCGGGCTCGACTACCCCAGCGTCGGCCCGGAGCACGCCTGGCTGCGCGATCAGGAGCGGGCGTTCTACACCTACGCCACCGACGACGAGGCGCTGGCTGCCTTCCACGAACTCTCGCGCACCGAGGGCATCATCCCCGCCCTGGAGTCGGCCCACGCCGTGGCCGAGGCGCTCAAGCGCGCCCCCACGATGCGGCCGGATCAGATTTTGCTGGTGAATCTCAGTGGGCGGGGGGATAAGGATTTGGATACGGTATTGGGGCTAGGTTCCGCGGAGACCAAAGCACGGCTCGTGAGCTAGCACTCGAAGACAAACCAGCAAATATCGTTCCGCAACCGCTGATCATCCAGCACAAGCGCGCGGATTGCGTCCGGCAGTTGCTCGCGCTGCCAGCGGCATTCGCGCCGGCCAGCGGACTCGCTCTCCCTGGTTGGCACGGCGGCCCGCACGGCCTTGATGGCGTAGGCCGCCGCGCCGAGTTCGTGGGCGGCTACGTGGGCCACAGCCGCGGCCTGAGCCGCGGCGTAGGCGGCGTAGCGCGCCGCGCCGCTTAGCTCGCGGGCGGCGGCGTTGGCGTG
>CAZSOD010000059.1:0-20418 GCA_964608255.1 uncultured Ardenticatenaceae bacterium | reverse complement strand
CTGCCGCCGGTGTCGGTGCCCAGCGCGCCATAGGCCAGCCCGGCGGCGACGGCCGCGGCGCTGCCGCCGCTGCTGCCGCCGGGCACGCGGCTTATGTCCCAGGGGTTGCGCGTCGTCACGTAGGCTGAGTTTTCCGTGGACGAACCCATGGCGAACTCGTCGGTATTGGTTTTGCCGAGAATGACCGCTCCGGCGGCAATCAGCCGGTCGACGACGAACGCGTTGTAGGGCGGGATGAAGCCCTCCAGGATTTTGCTGCCGGCTGTGGTCTGGACGCCGGCGGTGCAGATGATGTCCTTGACGGCAACAGGTACGCCCAGTAGCGGGCCGTCGTCCCCGGCGGCGCGGCGGGCGTCGGCCGCCGCCGCCTGTTCGAGCGCCATCTCGTCGGTGACGGTCAGGTAGCTGAGGAGCGTATTGTCATAGGCGACAATGCGGTCGAGCATGGCCTGCGTTGCGGCTACGCTCGTCGTCTCGCCGCGCCGCAGCGCGTCGCGCAGTTCGGTCAGGGTCAGGGTGGCGGGGTTCATTAGCGGTCAGTGGTCAGTGGTCAGTGGTCCGTCGTTGGTGGTTAAGGCTATTGGCGGCGGGCGGTCGGTCGTCCGTGGTCTCTTCCCTGGCCCCTGGAGCCTGGCCCCTATTCATCCAGCACCGCCTGAATAAGGAACTGCCCTTCGGCCGTGGCGGCGGCGTTGAAGAGGGCGTCCTCGCGGGACAGGGACGGCGTTACCACGTCGTCGCGCATGACGTTGCGGCGGCCGACGGCGTGGGCCGAAGGCTCGACGCCGGTCAGGTCAAGCTCGTTGAGCCGCGCCGCGTAGTCGAGAACGGCCGAGAGCTGTTCCTGATAGTGGCTGAGTTCCTCGTCGCTGAGGGCCAGCCGGGCAAGGTGGGCGATTTTAGTAACGTCGGCATGGGTTAAAGACATAGTGTTCCCTCAGTCGCCCACCACCGGATCATGCGCCGGCGGCGCGTTCTTGTCCTTAGCCTGGCGCGCCGCTTCCTGGCGCTTCTCGAACTCCTCTTCCGTCCAGATGTTCTCCGGCGCGGTCAGCTTGTCGATGTAGAGTTCGCCGTTCAGGTGGTCGATCTCGTGCTGGAAAATGCGCGCTGTCCAGTCATAGAGACGCAGGCGCACCTTGCGGCCGTGACGGTCCTGGCCGCGAACGCGGATGGACTCGTGCCGCTCCACTTCGCCCAGGTAGCCGGGAATCGACAGGCAACCTTCGATGCCCTTCACCATCTCCTTTGAGCGCCAGAAGATCTCCGGATTGACGATGACGTGCAGCTCGCGCGTATCCTCAATCTCGTTGCCTTCGTCGTCAACGTCGGGCAGGGTCCAGATAACGGCCAGTTGCCTCGACTCGCCAACCTGCGGCGCGGCCAGGCCCACGCCGTTGGCCTCGCGCAGCGTTTCCACCATGCCGTCGATCAGCCGTTGCAACTCCGCGTCGAAGCGCGTGACGGGTTGCGACTTCTGGCGCAGGACCTTGTCGGGTATTGTCACAATTGAGAGAGTGCTCATATCGGGTTAGGAAGCATCGCTTGCGCCGGGTATATCTTCAGTCTGCCCGGCGGGCGTGCGCTGGGGAATGCGCTCCTGTTCCATTGCCTGCCGGTACACGTCCAGCAGCAAGGCGTACTCTTCGCGACGGGCGCTGCCCTCCTTGATGCGCTGCTGGCGCCGGAACTCATCGAGGCGCTGGAAAATGTCGTTCTGAATGACTTCAGGGTTGGGCACGTAGTCGAAAACGATGTCGGATTTGGAGCCGGCGGTATCTATGCTGACGAAGCCGTAATTGAACAGCGTCGGCAGGAAACCGGGCCGCGTAGCGTCCACGTTCTGGATATTGCTGATTGCCGCCTGCTTGCGGCTCTCGCCGAAGCCGAATGGCTGCCGGTCGACGTCGATGACGAAACGATCGGTGAGCTGGAAGATATCATTGCGCCAATTTTCCAGTTGCCAGATGAACCACAACGAGTTCACAAACCCGCCGCCGAATACAACCAGGGCCACCAGCCAGGGCGTGACGTTGAGGTAAAGGCCCAACCCGCCAATGATGGCCAGGACGGTGAAAATAAGCAGCGGCCAGCCCACCTGGCGCAAGAGGATAAACAGACTCTTGCGATAGGTGATGGTGTTGCCATCCTCGACCCGCCAGCCGTAGCGCCGGCGAAAGCTCGCGAAGAACCCTTCGGGGCGTGGCGGGCGCGGCGGCGCGGGCGCGGCGGCATCGACCGACGTCAGGGGCGCCTCCATGCCGAAGTGCTTTTCGAGCGTCTGCCGCATCACGGCCTGGGTTTGGGCCGATTCGGCCGTGCGATAAAGCCCGGTGAGCCGCTCCAGCACGGCCTTGACGCGCTGCGGGTCGTCGATGTTGTCAAACAACACGACTCCGGCGATGGCCGCGGTGGTGACCCGCGCCGTGCCGATATCGAAGACGTTGGCCAGCAGCGACGGCTTCAGGATTTCTACCGTCTGTACCTGCGAAATGGGTATCTTCACCAGACGAATGCGGAAGTGGCGCAAATCGAACTCGTGGTGCGTCAGGTGGCGGTTGGTGATGATGAAATAGTCGGCTCGCCAGTCGATCAGGCGCAGTCCCAGCCAGACGAGGCCAACGAGCGTCAGGACGATTGGCGCGCCGATTTTGATTGTCGTTTGCAGGCCGCTGGAGGCGGGAACCATGACAAAGACAACCGCCGCCGCCAGAACAAACAGGGCCGGCGGCACTAATCGGCCCAGCAGGAGCCAGTAACTGCGGCGGGTCAGTAGTTCCAGCCGTTCCTCCGGCAACAGGGCGGCGGCCGACGTCGCCCGAACGCGCCCGCGCAGTTTCAGCTTCTGCGCCTCGGCCCAGGCTGCGTCGCTGAGGCCGTAATGCACCCCCTCCTCATCTCGCGGAGCCAGACCGTCGATAATGGCCGGATAAGTTTCCAGCAAGCGCACGAAGTCCAGCCCGTTGATAAGGAGCAGCCGCCCCTCGTCCGAAGAGCCTTTTACTGTTGCCGGGTGGGCCGTGGGCACAAAAAGCCACAGGTCGTTAAAGGAGTCGCCGGGAGCATAGGCGCGCGTCTCCGGGGCGCTGCGCACCCGGCCCTGGTTATCAAGAACCCGGCCATAGAGCCGGCCCTCCTTGACGATGTACAGGCTATTGGCGATGTCGCGCTGGTAGGCAACGACGCCATCCTTGTGGAAGACGTACTCGGTAGTGATGCGCGCCAGGGCAGCCAGCGCCGACTCGCTCAAGTCGGCGAAAAGGGGTAGCTCGGCCAGAAACTCCTGCTTGCTTGCCACGGGGCGATTTTAACATAGACGGGCGTTAGTTGACTAACGGCCCCCGGCCGCGAGCTTGCCGCGAGTTCGCCACTCCGCTATCATCCGTCCACTGGTCTGCTGATGTCGGTACTTACGGGTCTCTTCAACCTCCTTGCCCTGCTGTACATCGGCCGCGCCATCCAACTCGTCATCCAGATCGCTCGCGGCTGGACGGAGTTGCGGCAAGAGCCACTGACCAGGGCCAAGCAACACCTGGCCGAGCAGGCGGCGTTTTTCGTGGCCGTGCCGCCGTCGGTTCTGGTGCATGAACTGGCGCACGCCGTCGCAGTCTGGCTGTTCGGCGGTCAGGTCGTGGAGTTTGGCTACCGCGTCTTCTGGGGCTACGTCGTCCCCGCCGGGTCATTCAGCCCGCTGCAGGAGTGGGTCATCGCCATTGCCGGCACGCTCGGCTCGCTGGCTTTTGGCGCGGTCGTCTGGATGCTCCTGCGCCGCTCATCGAGCCGCACCTGGCGCTTTTTCGGGCTGCGCGCTTTCCGCTTTCAACTCTACTTCTCGCTGCTCTACTATCCCATCTTCAGCCTCTTTCTACCCATTGGCGACTGGCGCACCATTTATAGCTTTGGCGTCACGCCGCTGCTCAGCGGCCTGACCGCGGCCGTCCACGCCGCGCTGCTCCTGTGGTTCTATCGCGCCGACCGGGCCGGCGCGTTCGAGATGCCGGCGTTTGACTCGCTGGCGGCACAGGAGCGCTACACAGCGCTGGCCGCAGCGATTGAGCCCGAGGCGCGGCTGGCCGCTATTCACGCGCTGCGGCAGGGCGGGGCGGGCCACCAGGCCAACCGCGAGCTTGACCGCTTTCTAAGCCAGTATCCCCGGTCGGCCGAGGGCCACTTGCAGCGCGCCATCCTGTTGGCCCAAGGTCAGGGAGCGGTGACGCCCCGGGCGGCCGAGGCGGCGCGACAGGCGCTGGCGCTGGGGTTGCGCGCGGCGGATGACGTCGCGCTCGCCCGGCGAATAGCCGCCCTGGCCGCGCTGGAGCGGGGCGATGGGCCGGCCGCCGCGGCCGAGCTAGACGCCGCGCTGACCAGCACGCCCGGCTACGACCCGGCGCAGCTAAGCGTTGCGGCCCGCGCCGAACTGCACTATCTGCGTAGCCAGGCCTACCGCCGGCAAGGGCGGTTCGAGGATGCTTACCGCGAGAGCGGGACCGCATGGCGGCTGGCCCAGGGCATGGGCCTGACCGATCTGGCCGAGCGCAGCCGCGCGGAACAAGAACTGGTCGAGAAACATGCCGGGCGTGACCTCTCGGCCCTGAATGAGGACAGCGAACCTTACGTTACCCCCACAGGAGTCTAGCCACTGTCCTGGACACCCCTGCCAGGACCTTAACGGGCCAGATTCTTGACAAATGTCATGTAGAAATCAGGATCAATGGCAGTATCGCCCGTTTCCTGATTCCGCTATCCTAGCCTGAGCGGGTTGGCGCCTACGGCCGCCCGCGTGTGACTGGCCTGCTGAAAGAAGAATCGTCGAGGATCGGGAGGTCATATGCGGGTTGAACTTCGGGACATCCGTAAATACTTTGGGCAGGTAAAGGCCAACGATGGCATTAACCTGACCCTGGAGCCGGGGAAGATCTACGCCCTGGTCGGCGAAAACGGCGCCGGCAAGAGCACCCTCATGAAGATCCTTTCCGGCTACCAGCCGCCGACAAGCGGCGAAATCCTGCTCGACGGGCAGCCAGCCCGCTTTCATTCCCCGGCCGACGCTCTGGCCAAGGGTGTTGGCATGCTCTACCAGGACCCGCTCGACATGCCCCCCTTCCGGGTCATCGACAACTACCTGCTTGGCCGCGATAACCGCACCCGCCTCAATTACAAAGTGGCCCGGGCGGAACTGGAAGCGCTGGCCACGCGCTACGGCTTCGACATTGACCCCCACGCCACCATTGACTCGCTGTCGATGGGCGAGCGGCAGCAGCTTGAACTGGTGAGGCTGCTGGCCGGCGGGGCCGAGGTGCTTATCCTCGATGAGCCGACTACCGGCATCAGCGCCGAGCAGAAAGAGATTCTGTTCGAATCCATGCGCAAGATGACCCGCGAAGAGGGCAAGACCGTCATTCTCGTCTCCCACAAGCTGGAGGAAGTGCAAGAGCTGTGCCTCTATGCCTACGTTCTGCGGCGGGGCAAGCTGGTTGGGGAACAGGAGTTGCCCTGCCTCAATGAGCAGTTGGTCGAGATGATGTTCGGCGCGCCGCCCAAGCGCAGCCCGCGCCCGGCCTTCGACCGCGGCGCGCCTGTCCTGGAACTGCGCGACGTCACCATCGAGACTTACCAGCTAACCGTGCCCAACGTGAATCTGACCGTGCAGGCGGGAGAAGTCCTCGGCTTTGCCGGGCTGGAGGGCAGCGGCCAGCGCCTGGTTATGCAGGCCTGCGCGGGATTAATGCGCCCGGCTCGCGGTCACATCGAGCTGGCGGGGCAGGATGTGACTGGCTGGGCCTACCACAAGCTGCGCAACTACGGCGTGGGCTACGTCGCCGCCGGACGACTGGAAGAGGGGCTGGTGGCCGGGCTAACGCTGACCGAGCATCTCGTCCTGGCCCGCCGGCAGAAGAAGTTTTTCATCGACTGGCCGGGCAACCGCGCGGAAATGACCGAGCGCATTGCCACTTTCCAGATCGTCGGGCAGCCGGAGACAACGGCCGACGCCCTCTCGGGTGGCAACCAGCAGCGCCTGCTCTTCTCGCTGCTGCGCACGCCGCTGAAGTTGCTGCTACTGGAGCATCCGACGCGCGGCCTGGACGTGCGCTCAAGCGACTACACCTGGCAGTTGCTTTACAAGCGCCGCGACGACGGGACGGCCATAGTCTTTATCTCAGCCGATCTGGACGAGATCATCGAACACAGTGACAAGATCGCCGTCTTCTCCGGCGGGCGGATGTCGCGCGTGGTGGACGCGCAGGCAACGTCGGCCGAGGAACTCGGCCATCTCATAGGAGGCCAGGCATGAACGAGGCCCAAAAGACTAGCTCAACCTGGCTGGCGCGAATCTGGCCGCTGGCGCCCGTCGTCGCCGCTTTGCTGTTCACCAGCGGGCTCTTGCTGCTCTTCAGCGCCAGCCCGCGCGAGGCGTACGCCGCGATGCTGTCCGGCGCCTTCGGCGGTTCCGACAAGTTCCTGAGCGTCGTCGCCTTCTGGGTGCCGCTCGTCCTGTGTTCCGTCGGTTTGCTGATCACGTTCACGGCCGGTCTGTGGAATATCGGCGTCGAGGGGCAAATCGTTCTCGGCTCCATCTTCGCCAGTTGGGTCGCCCTTAAAGTAACCGCGCCCTCCTACGTCCTGATCCCGCTCGAGATCATCGCGGCCATGTTCGGCGGCGCGCTTTGGGCGGCGATTGCCGCTCTGCTGAAGACGCGCGGCAAGGTCAACGAGATTTTCGGCGGCCTGGCATTGAACAACCTGGCCATCATCCTGACCAACTACCTCATCTCCGGCCCGTGGCAGCCGCCGGAGGGCGGCACGTTCCGCGGCACGGCTCCATTCCAGGAGGCAGCGCTTCTGCCGCGGTTGATGGAGTCGCGCTTCAGCCCGCTGTCACTGGTGCTGGCCGGGCTGGCCTTCGCCGCCGTCTTCTACATTCTGCGCGGCACGACCTGGGGCCTGAAACTGAAGGCGCTAGGCAAGAACCCGTTTTCGGCCTTCCTGCTGGGCGTCAGTAGCGAGCGCGAGACCGTTCTGGCCATGGTATTCTGTGGCGCGCTGGCGGGACTGGGCGGCGCGGTGCGCGTGCTCAGCTGGTTCGACAGCCTGCGCCAGAGCATCTCCGGCGGCATCGGCTTCCTGGCGCTGCTCATCGTCATGCTGGCCGCCTACCGCGTTCTATGGGTGCCCTTCATCGCCTTCTTCTTCTCCGCCGTGCTCAACGGCAGCATCACCCTCCAGTTAAAGACCCAACTCCATTCGTCGCTGGGTGGCATTCTGACGGGCGTCATGGTCTTGTTCGTGCTGCTGTTCGGCTCGGCGAAGCAACTGGGGATCGGCCGGGAGCGGGCAGCCGCAGAGAACACACCGGACCTACCGGGAACCGGTCCGTCCGACTCGCTCACTACCGACATCTCGACCAACATCCGGGGAGGCGACTGATGAACGACAGCCAACTCGCGGCCATACTGGCCTCAATTGTCCTCCAGGCGTCGCCGCTCATCATTGCCGTCTGCGGGGAAATCCTGACCGAGCGCTCGGGCGTCGTCAACCTGTCGCTGGACGGCACGATGCTGATGTCCGCCATGACCGGCTTCGTCGTCGGCCTGAAGACGGGCAATGTGTGGGTGGCTTTCGCCGCGGGGGCTCTCGTGGGCATGATCTTCGCCGCCATCGTCGCCTTCGGCAGCATCCGGCTGAGCCAGAGCCAGGTTGCCATCGGCTTTGTGCTGACGCTGCTGGGCGACGATCTGAGCGCGTTTCTGGGTCAGAATTATGCCCGTGCCCCGGGCGGCGTCGTCGTGCCCCATGTGGGAATCCCGCTGCTCAAGGATATCCCCATGCTCGGCCGGGTGCTGTTCGATCAGGACATGGTGGTCTACTTTGCCATGATCCTCATCGTGGCGACGTGGTGGTGGCTCAACCGGACACAACCCGGACTGCGGCTGCGCGGCTCCGGGGAGCGGCCGACCGCCGCCTTTGCCCGTGGTGTGAACGTGAACCGCGTTCGCTACCTCTATACGATCCTCGGCGGGGCGCTGGTCGGCATTGCCGGCGCGGCCTATTCGCTCGATGTCAAGGTCGGCTGGTCTGACGGTCACGTCCGCGGCTTTGGCTGGATCGCGCTGGCAATCGTCATCTTTGGCGGCTGGTCGCCCATCCGCGGCGCGTTCGGCGCGCTGCTCTTCGGGGCGACAAAAGCGCTGGCGACGGTGCTCCAACGCGCCTTCCCCGAGGTGTCGGTGGTGGCGTTCAACACGATTCCGTGGATGCTCATGATCCTGGTGTTGCTGGCCGTCGGCAGCGACTACACAGAGCGGTTTATCGAAGCGATGCCCAAGTCGTGGCAGCGGCCGTTGCGGCGCATCCTGCGCGTCTCGCCGCCGATGGCCCTGGGCACCGCCTTCCATGAGGGGTAGCGCCCCGCTAACCGGTGACGCATGATTGATTTTCTCGTCAAATATCCTCGGCTCGGCCGACTGTTCGATTTGCTGTTGCCGCTGCTGGCCACGCTGGCGGCTCTTGGCGTCGGCGCGATTATGCTCCAACTGCTCGGGGCAAACCCCTTTGTGGCCTACAGCGCCCTGCTGAAGGGGGCGTTCGGCAGCCAGAACGCGCTGGCCGATACGATTGTCCGGGCGACACCGCTGTTGCTGGTCGGGTTGGGCATCTGTATCGCCTTTCGCGGCGGCGTGATCAACATCGGCGGCGAGGGACAGTTCATCATGGGCGCGCTCCCGGCGACGCTGCTCGGCCTGTCATTTCCCGACGCCCCGGCGCTGATCGTCGTGCCGCTGGCGCTCCTGTTGGGCTTTCTCGGCGGTGCTGTCTGGGGCGGCATCCCCGGCCTGCTAAAGGCCTATTACAACGTAAACGAAATCCTCAGCACCATCATGCTTAACATTATCGCGGTGCAAGGGATGAACTTCTTGCTGCGCGGGCCGATGATCGACCCCGTGCAGCTTCAAGCCAAGTCCGCCATCCCCCAGACGGCGCGGCTGAACGCGGCATTCGATCTGCCGCGTTGGGTGCCTACGCGGCTGCATGCCGGGGCGCTCATCGCCGTGGTGCTGGCCGTGCTGGTCTACATCCTGCTGTGGCGAACGACAATCGGCTATCGCATCCGCGCCGTGGGCCAGAACCCCGACGCCTCGCGCTACGCGGGTATCAACGTGAAGCGCAACATCGTCCTGGCGCTGCTGCTCAGCGGGGCGTTCGCCGGCCTGGCCGGGGCGGTGCAGGTCTATGGCGTCAGCCACCGGATGATCACCGATGGCTCGGCGGCGGGCTTCACCGGCAGCGCCGGCTTCAACGGCATCGTCGCCGCGCTGTTTGGCAAGCTCCACCCGCTGGGCACGATCCCCGCGGCGTTCATCTTCGGCGCGCTCATCGTCGGGGCCAATAGCTTGCAGCGGACGATGCAGGTTCCGGCGGCGCTCATTACCGCGCTGAACGGGCTGGTGGTCATCTTCGTCGTCTGTAGCGACATCTTCAGCCGCCGCCTGGCTCGCCGCCGCCAGATCCGCGTCGAGCCCAAGGCCGCGCCGCCCACAGCGCCCGCTGATGTAGGCGCCGGTCTTAGACCCGCCCCTACAACCGGAACCCCCGCTAACCCGACTCCCGGCAAGGAGGTAGCCAGTGATTAGCCAACTCTTTACCGAAGCCGTGCTCATCGGCATCCTGACCTCCGGCATCCGGCTGGCGACGCCCTATTTGTTCGCTTCCATTGGGGAGATGTTCGGCCAGCGCAGCGGCGTCTACAACCTGGGTGTGGAAGGCATGATGCTCATGGGCGCGTTCGCCGCCTTCTACGCGACGTTTACCACCGGCAATCCGTGGCTGGGCCTGCTGGCGGCTGTAGTCGTCGGGCTCATCATGGGTCTGGCTATGGCCGTCATCAGCGTGACCTTCCAGGCGGAACAGGGCATCAGCGGTATCGGCGTCTACCTGTTCGGGCTGGGCATGAGCGACCTGCTCTTCCAGAAGACGCTCGGCACGGTCGAGACGGTCAGCGGCTTTCGCCCGGTCTATATCCCGCTATTGAGCGACCTGCCCATCTTGGGGCCGATCCTCTTTCGGCAGAGCATGATGGTTTACCTGGCCTATGCCCTCGTGCCCATCGCCTGGTACATCCTGTACCGGACGACGTTCGGGTTGAAGATAAGGGCCGTGGGCGAGAATCCGGCGGCGGCCGATTCGCTGGGCGTCAGCGTCAAGCGGACGCGCTACCTGACGGTCACCATCGGCGGGGCGCTGGCCGGCGTGGCCGGGGCGTCGCTGTCCATCGCCTTGCTCAACGTCTTCCAGCAGAACCTGACCAGCGGCATCGGTTTCATCGCCGTAGCGCTGGTCTACTTCGGCGGCTGGCGACCCTACGGGGTGCTTTTCGGCGCGCTGCTGTTCAGTATGGTCAACGCCTTGCAGCTCTGGATACAGGCCCTGGCGATTCCGATCCCGTTCGACGCTTCGGAACTGCTGATCATGCTGCCCTATATTCTGACCATCGTCGTGCTCGTTTTCTCGGCCGGGCGCATGCGCAAGCCGGCGGCGCTGGGCACGGTGTACGAACGCGGCGGCTAGGAGAATTAGGAATTAGGAGTTCAGAGTGGCGATTCAAGGAAACGCTCTTTATTCGTAATTCCCTTGAGGAGGTGGTGCGCTCCAGCAAAGTGACAGAATAGCAACGTTCAGACCGGCGCGACCCAACCGGGCGCGACACGGTCAACCAATCTCAACAGTCTAGGTCGGAGAAGCAAATTCTCATGGCAACCCAACTTACTAAGGAGAGGAAGAACATGAAACGCACTGTATGGCTAACCCTGTTGCTGGCCCTGGCGATGATCCTCGTCGCCTGTGGCGGTCAGCAGGCGGCCGAGACGACGACCGAGGAGCAGGCGCCTGTCGCCACCGAAGCGACCGGCGCGGAAGCTGCGCCAACCGAGGCGGAAGCCCCGGCCCAGGAAGCGACCGGGCCGTTCCGCGTGGCCGTCGTCATGCCCAGCGCCATCAACGACCTGGCCTTCAGCCAGAGCATGTACGATGCCCTGACTAAGGTTCAGAATGAGATGGGCGCCGACAACTTCGAGTTTGTCTACTCGGAGAATATGTTCGTGGTCGAAGACGCGGCCACGGCACTGCGCGACTACGCCAGCCAGGGCTACAACCTGGTTATCGGCCACGGCTCGCAATACGGCAGTTCGCTGCAAGAGATCGCCCCGGACTTCCCGGAGACGAGCTTTGCCTGGGGCACGACGGTCGATACCTTCGGCATCCCCAACATCTATGCCTATGAGGCGCGCTCCGAGGAAGGCGGCTACGTCAATGGCGTGCTGGCCGCCAACCTGTCGCAGAGCAACGTCCTGGGCGTGGTCGGCCCGATCGAGACGGGCGACGCCAAGCTGTACGTCGACGGTTTCGTCGCCGGCGCCAAGGCCGCCAAGCCCGACATCGCCGTGAACGTCAACTACATCGGCTCCTTCAGCGATGTCGCGTTGGCCACCGAAGCCGCCAATACCCTGGTCGGCGCGGGCGCCGATGCCCTGTCGGGCACGGCCCAGATGGTCGTCGGCGCGATCGGCGTGGCCGAAGAGAACAACGTGCCGTGGTTTGGAACGCAGTCGAGCCAAACGTCGCTGGCCCCCAGCGTTGTCGTCGCCAACCAGGTCTATGACTGGACGGGCGTGCTCATGCAGATTATCGACAACGTGAAAGCTGGCAAGCTGGGTGGTGAATCCTTTGCCCTGACGCTGGAGAACGGCGGCCTGGTGATGGATTATAACCCGGAATATCAGGTGCCCGCCGAAGCCAAGGCGGCGGCTGACGAGGCCGCGGCCGGCATCGCCGCCGGCACGATCAGCGTCTTCGGTGGCGAGACGGCCGCTCCGGCCGAACCCGCGGCCGAGGCCGCGCCGATCACCTTTGGCGTTGTTCTGGTCGGCCCGAAGAATGACCACGGCTGGAGCCAGGCGCACGCCGAGGGCGCGCAGTACGTCATGGACAACCTGCCCGGCTCCAAGGCGATCATCTTTGAGTCGCTGAACCCGGCCGACAAGCCGGAAGCGACTCTGGAAGGCGTGGTCGACGACATGGTGGCCGAGGGCGCGACGCTCATCCTGACGACCTCCGACGAGTTCGAGGAAGACACGCTCAACGTGGCCAAGAAGTACCCGGACATCACCTTTGTCAATGTCTCCGGCGATGACGCCAAGACCGGCGAAGCCTCGCCGAACCTGAGTAATCTGATGGGCCGGATGGAAGACATGAAGGCGGTTGCTGGCTGCGCCGCCGCTCTGGCGACCGATACCGGCAGCATCGGCTATCTTGGTCCGCTAATCAACTTCGAGACGCGCCGCCTGACGGCTTCTGCCTATCTCGGCGCGAAGTACTGCTACGAGAACTACCGCGGGATGAACCCGGACGACCTGAAATTCACGGTCACGTGGATCGGTTTCTGGTTCAACATCCCCGGCGTCACGCTCGACCCGACCGAAGTGGTGACCAACTTCTTTGACACGGGCGCGGACGTGGTGCTGAGCGGCATCGACACGACCGAAGCGATTGACATCGCCGGCCAGCGTGGGGCGCAGGGTAACGCCGTTTACGCCATCCCCTACGACTTCATCGGCGCGTGCGACATCGCTCCGGACGTCTGTCTCGGTGTGCCGTACTTCAGCTGGGGCCCATCCTACATGCGTCTGATCGAGGGCGTCTCGAACGGCACCTGGGAGCAGACCTGGGAGTGGATGCCCGCCAACTGGGAGCAGTTGGCTGACCCGAGCCAGACGAACGTCGGCTGGGTCAACGGCCCGGCGTTGACCGCGGAGATGCAGGCCAGCCTTGACGAGTTCATCGCTGGCATGGCCTCAGGCGACATCAACGTCTGGACTGGCCCGATCAACCTGCAGGATGGCACGGCCTACGTGGCCGATGGCGCGACCGCCACCGACGACGAGGTCTGGTACCTCCCGCAATTGCTCGAAGGCATGACCGGCCCGTCCAACTAGGCGGCCATTAGCCAGTGGGGCAGCAGGTTGGTGGGCCGGCAGGCAGTTGTAGCGGCAAGAGCGCGCAACAGACCTGCTGCCCCACTGACTTGCTGGCCCACTTTCCGGTGACAACTGACCATGATGACTACCGATCTGCTCCCTTCCGGCACGGCGCGCATTGACCAGATGGAGATGCGCGGCATCACTAAGCGCTTCCCGGGCGTGCTGGCCAATGATGGCGTCAATTTTGATGTGCGTTCGGGCGAGGTTCACGCCTTGCTTGGCGAGAACGGCGCGGGTAAGAGCACGCTGATGAAGATCCTCTACGGCCTGTATCAGCCGGACGAAGGGGAGATTCGGCTCAACGGTCAGGCTGTTGCTATTCACTCTCCGGCCGACGCGATCCACAACGGCATTGGCATGATCCACCAGCACTTCATGCTGGTGCCGACCCTGACCGTGACCGAGAACGTGGCTTTGGGCCTCAAGTCCTCGCGCGGCTTTCGCACCGATCTCGACAAGGTCGAGGCCCGAATTGAAGAATTGGCCAAGCTCTACGGTCTGCACGTCGATCCCAAAGCGCTGGTGTGGCAGCTCTCCGTCGGCCAGCAGCAGCGCGTGGAGATCATCAAGGCGCTCTATCGTGGCGCGGCGCTGCTCATCCTGGACGAGCCAACGGCCGTGCTGACGCCCCAGGAAGTCGATGAGTTCTTCGTCACGCTGGAGCAGATGAAGGCCGACGGCCACGCCCTCATCTTCATCTCCCACAAGCTGCACGAGGTTATCCAGTTGTGCCAGCGCGTAACCGTGCTGCGCGACGGCCGCTCCATCGGCACAACGCCGATCGAAGGCGTGAGTAAACGGCAACTGGCGGAGATGATGGTCGGCCGCCCGCTGGCGGCGCAGCCCAACAAAGCTGCCCTCGCGGCCCACGAGGTGCGGCTCAGCCTGCGCGACGTGGCGGCCATGAACGACCGCGGGCACCAGGCGCTGCGCGGCGTCACCTGCGACGTGCGCGGCGGCGAGATCGTGGGGCTGGCCGGCGTCTCGGGCAACGGGCAGCGCGAGCTGGCCGAGGTCATTGCCGGGTTGCGGCCGGTGACGGCAGGCGAGATCACCGTGGGTGGCCAGGCCGTTGCGGGACGCTCGCCGCGCCAGATTATGGCCCTTGGCCTGTCCTATATTCCGGAAGAACGCATGCGCGACGGAATGATCCGCGAATTTACGGTAGCGGAGAACGTCATCCTGCGCGAGTTTGACCAGACGCCTTACGCGCGATCGGGCTTCCTCAACCAGGGGGCAATCCAGCGCAACTCGCGCGAACTGGTCACGACTTTCAGCGTCAAGACACCCTCTCTGGAAACGCCCGTGAAGAATCTTTCGGGCGGCAACATTCAGAAGCTGATTCTCGCGCGCGAACTCTCGCGCAAGCCGCAGGTCATCATCGCCGCTCAGCCGACGCGCGGCCTCGACATCGGCGCGACGGAGTACGTCCACGCCCGCCTGCTGGAGCAGCGCGAGGCCGGCACGGCCACGTTGCTGATCAGCGAGGACCTGGACGAGATTCTGGCCCTCTCCGACCGGATCATCGTCCTTTTCGAGGGGCGCGTCATGGGCGACGTACCGCGCGCCGACGCGACGGCGGAGAAGCTGGGCTTGTTGATGGCCGGGGTGGAGCAGTAAGCAGTAAGCAGTGTTCAGTGTTCAGTAGGTCAGTAATCGGTCTGAACACTGAACAGTGAACACTACTTCTTCCGGCCGCGGAGCCAGAGGACGAACAACACGACGGCCGCGAGCAGAATGGCCGTGGCGGCGCGCTTCTCGCGCACCCCGGCGTCGGCCGGTTCCGTGGCGGCGATCCACTCGAACGTTTCCAGCATGCCCGTCTGCAACGGCCGCGGCCGCCAGCCCAACTCAGCCCGCGCCTTGTCCGAGCGCCCGGAATAGCTTGCGCCCAGCATCCGCACCATATCCGGCCCAAACATCTCCGGCAAGGACACAGCCGATTGGAGGCGACCGGCGGCCGGGGCCAGCCCATTTAGGAAACGAGCCGGGATGCGGGCCGCGGGCGGGCGCTTGCCGGTCAGCAAGGCCCAGAAGTCAACCATCTCGCCGAGCGGAACGGCCGGCCCCGCCAGAATGTAGCTCTCGCCAAGGCGGCCCTTTTCGGCGGCAAGGATGTGACCCTCGGCCACATCGTCGACGTAGGCGTAGGTGAGAATTGTCTCCGGCCCCGGCACGACCGGTAGCAGGCCGCGGTGGAAGAGGCGCATGGCATCGGCCAGCCAGCTCTCGTCGCCCGGCCCATAGACCGCGCCGGGCATGACGATGATGATGGGCGCGCCCTGCGCAATCAGCCCTTCGGCCACCTCATAGTGCGCTTGCCACTTGGTCCGGTCGTACTCGGTCAGGAATGGTCCGTCGCTGCGGTAGGTTTCATCGGGCAGTTCGCCGTGGGTATCGCCGAAAACGGCCAGACTGCTGGTATAGATGATCTTCGGAACCTTCAACTCATGGGCCAGGCCCAGGACGTTGCGCGTGCCGTCGACGTTGACGGCTGCGCATTGGGCCAGCGCCTCCGGCGAATAATCGTAGATGGCCGCCAGGTGGAAGACCACGTCGCTGCCGCGCATGGCGGCGCGCATCGACTCCCGGTCGGTGACGTCGCCGGGGACGATGCTCGCGCCCAACGCCCGCAACGCCTCGGCCCCGCGCTGCGAGCGCGCCAGCGCCTGGACCTGGTAGCCGCGTTCGACCAGCCGGCGAATCAGGCTGCGGCCGATGAATCCCGTTCCGCCTGTCACAAATGCTTTCATGGTTCCATCCTCGCGTAGAGTGACCGTGATTATAGCCGCCGGGGCGTGGATCGTGAACAACCGGCTCTATTTGGTATAGTTAACGGTAGCGTCATGGTCTCTGTAAGAAAGGAGGCCTATACTGAAAGGCGAAAAGCGCGCGGCGCGGGTAGAAAGCCTGCCTGACACAGCTGAGTTGATTGGGGCCGCGCGCGCATCGGCATGGACGACACCATCGACAACACCATTGAGCGCGAAATCGCCTCGACGGGACGGCTGATCGGCGCGACCCTGGCTTCGGTAGTCGCGCTGGAAATCCTCGTTTTCGTCGTTGTCTTTGCCCTGTTTGGCGCCCAAACGGCCGCTGAGTGGCTGCCCGAACTGGTGCTGGCGATCCTCTTTACCCTGTTCCTCGGCGCAATGGCTTTCTACGGGCTGGGTCGGGCGCGCTTGCGCCTGCGCCGCGCGGTAACCCAGGCGACAGCCCAGGAGTTGCGTGACCTCCGCTCGGCCAGCAATCGCGCCCAGTCGTTACAGCGAATGGCCTCTACCCTCAGCGCGACCCTCAGTTTTGAGCGAGTGGTGGAACAGGCGCTTGACGTATGCAGCCTGGCGCTCGACGAAATGGGCATCCCCCGCGAGTCGCTGGTGGGCGCGGTTTTTCTCTATGAGGATGGCATCCTGCGCCCCATTGCCCGCCGCCGCCTGCCGGGCGCCGACAGCGAGCGGGCCATACCCGGCAAACAGGGGGTGGTCGGCGCGGCGCTGAGCCAGGCCGAGCCGGTTGTCACCAATAACCCCCCGGAAGACCCGGAACTCAAGGACTTTGAGGCGTTCCAGAACTGCCTGACGGCCGTCTGCGTGCCCCTGCGCGCCGGCTTCCAGTTGTTTGGCGCGATGGTTATCGGCGCCGATACCGCCGTCCAATTCGATCGCGATCACGTCGATCTTTTCAAGGCCGTCGGCGACCAGGCCGTGATCGCCCTCCAGAACGCCCAGCTCTACCAGCGCCTGGAGGCCGAGAAGCAGCGGCTGATCGAGGCCGACGAGGAAGCGCGCAAAGAGCTGGCCCGCGACCTGCACGACGGCCCGACGCAGAGCATCGCTGCCATCGCCATGCGCCTCGGCTTTGCCCGAACGACAATGGACCAGGACCCGGCGCGCGCTAAGCAGGAGATTCAGCGGGTCGAGGCGCTGGCCAAGCGCACTTCAGCCGAGATTCGCAGCATGCTCTTCACGCTGCGCCCGCTGGTGCTTGAGACGCAGGGAGTGGGCGCGGCCGTCGACGCACTGCTGCGCCGGTACAGCGAGACGGACGGGATCGAGATGCGGCTGGTGGGCGCGGAGATGGGCGCTCTGCTGGGCAAGTCGGCCCAGGTCGTCGTCTTCGCCATCATCGAAGAGGCGCTCAACAATGCTCGCAAGTACTCCAAGGCGACCTTGATCGAAGTGCGCTTCTGGCGGACGGATGGCCTGTTCGTGGCCGCAGTCCACGACAACGGCGTCGGCTTCGATACCTATGACATTAACCGCGACTACAGCACGCGCGGCAGCCTGGGTATGGTCAACATGCGCGAGCGCGCCGAGCGGATCGACGGCTCACTACGCGTCGACTCCTCGCCGACGGCCGGCACGACCGTTACCCTCGTCGTCCCCCTCGACAAGCACAGCCCAGAGGGGGAGGAAGATGCCCTCTACACTGAGCAACCGCAGTTGATCGATGCCCGCGGCTGATCGCCTCGTCGCAGCGGGCCGGGCCCGCGCGCCCCTGTGGGCCAGTCTGCTATTGAGCGCCCTGGGCTACCTGCTGCTCGCCCTATGGTTCCCGCTGGGGCCGAACATCGGCCGCGTGCCAGCGGGCGACATTCGCACCTTCGCGCCGACATTGCCGGCCGGCCTGCTCTACGCGCTAATTGTTCTGGCGCTCTTCTGGCTGCTCCTCATTGCCGTGCGGCGTGTGGCCGCGGGCGAACTCGCCCGCCTGGCCGGCGAGCGCCGCCAACTGGCGGCGCTGCTGCTCATCGCGGGCGTGCTGGCGCTGCCGCTGCTGTTCGCTTACCCGATCAACGCCACGGATGTCTTCCGCTACGTGATTCGCGGCCGTGTCGCCAGCGCCTACGGCGAAAGCCCCTACATCGCTCCGCCATCCCGGTTCGTCGGCGATCCGTTCATGCCCCTGGCCGGTGAATGGGCGGGGGAGACATCGCCCTACGGGCCGCTCTGGGAAGCAACCGCCGCCGGACTGACGGCCGTCAGCGGGGCCGATCTGCTGGCCGGGGTCCTGCTTTTCAAGCTCCTGGCGCTTGGGTGCTTCCTGCTGACCGGTCGGCTCCTCTGGGCGCTGCTCGACGATAACCCGCAGCGGGCGCTCTACGTAGCGCTCTGGGTCTGGAACCCGGCCCTGCTGCTGACCTTCGCTCTCAATGGCCATAACGACGCTCTGATGCTTCTATGGCTGGTAGCCGGCTATCTTGTGGCGCGTCGCGGCCGGCCAGCGGCCGGGTTTCTGGTGATGTGCCTGGGCGCGCTGACCAAGCCAATCGCCGCGCTCGTCCTACCAGTGTTCTTTCTCGCGTTCTGGCGCCGGCAGCCGCCAGAGGGGCGGGCTCGCTTTGCGGTGGCGGCCGCGGGCGGGGCGGCGGCGCTGGTCTGGCTGACCTTCCTGCCGTGGGCCGGGCCAGGTCGCTTCTGGCAGACGCCGCTGGAACTGGCGCAGCGACTGGCTCGCGAGGCGACGAGCGCCCCTGGCTTCTCGCCCGCCGTCTGGCTTTACTTTGGACTGGGGCAGCGCGTGCCGATTGAAGCCCTGGGCGGGGTGCTGCGCATTCTGTTTCTCGCCTTCGCTCTGTGGGTTCTCTGGCGTGCCTGGCGCGGCCGCTCAGCCTGGCGTGGCGCGGCCGATCTTTTCTTCGGCTACGTCGCCCAGGCGCTCAGCTTCCGTATCTGGTATGCCGTCTGGCCGCTGCCCTGGTTGCTGCTCGATGCTGGCGGCGCGGCTCCGGCGCGCGGCGCGCCCTATCGACTACGCGCGGGTTTTTGGTTCCTGGTGACGACCCAGCTCTCGGTCGTCCTCTACGGGCACGCGCGCGTCTTTCTCCTGAACGGCGACCAGGTAATAACCCACCTTGTCACTGTACCGCTGGTCTTTGGATTGCCCTGGCTCCTTGCCCGGTGGCCCGGGTTACTGCCTGTAGCGGGTTGGCGCGCTAATGACGCAGATTGAGGCTCCCAGCAATCGGCTTCATATCGTCGCGCCTCAGCAAAACCTGCGTCATCAGGTGCTATTCAGCACGGAGCTTAACGCGGCGTTCATAGCGGCCAGGGGCCGTTTCTGTTATCCTCTAGCTTGATAGCATGGCGTTCTTGCAGCAGATCATCGAGTTGTTGAGCCGGCCGCCGGGTAGCGTCATCTACCACCTTGTGACGCTCTTCGCCCTGCAGGTCGTGCTGGCGCTTGCCCTCAGCCGGTGGCAGCGCGACCCCAACGACGAAGCCGCCCGGCGCATGTCGCTGGCTGCCGGCGGCATGCTGATCGCGCGCCTCATCCTGCTGATCGTTGCCCTACTGGTCGATCAAAACCCCGAACGCGCCCGCATCATCTTGCCGCCGCTCGAACAGGCGATCGATACCGCGACGGTCATCCTCCTGGTCTGGGGCCTGGCGGCGTTTGCCATGGATCGGCCGCGCCTGGCCGACGGCGCGCTGCTGGTCAGCCTGGTGGTCGTTGTCGTCATGTTTCTGTTTTTCTTCCAGGATTGGCAGAGCCGCGCCACGCTGACCAGCGCCTACATTGGCACGGTGCAGGCCTACGTCTGGGGCGTGCTGCAAATGGCGATTCTGGGCCTGGGCTTCGTCTGGCTGCTGGTGGACGCCGCGGCGCGCTACTCGCTGCGGCCGATCATTGCCGGCGTCGCTCTGCTGGCCCACATCGCTAACTTCTTCAACTACCCCGAACTGATACCCACCGGCACGGACGTCATCTACTGGTTGCGACTTGGCTACCTGGTTGCCTTTCCGTTGTGGGCGGTGCTGGCCTATCGCGACGGCATGCGGGGGCTGCTGACGGCCGTCGAGGCCGAGCGCGCCAGCGCTGCGCACCTGGCGCGCAATCTTCGCCTGGCGACGGCGGTGATCGGTGCGCGAATCCCCGAAGTGCGGCTGGAGCAGGCGCTGGACATGGTGACCGGGCTGGTGGCGACGCAGTTCGCGGCGGTTGGCCTCATCGACGAGAAGAACCCCCAGCGGCTGTTGTTTAACCACTCCCGGCCGTCGGCCTCGCGCGAATCCGCCTACGGGCGGCAAATCAACCTGACCGATCATGCCGCGTTCCGGCTGGCCTACGAGTCGCAGCGCGGCATCGAGTTGCTGCCGCGCAGCGTTGGCGCGCGCCAGGTGCATGACCTGTCGCAGCAGTTTAACGTGGGCGCGCTGGGGCCGGTGTTTGTTGAACCGCTTCTTGTCGGCGGCCAGTGCTTTGGCTTCCTGCTGCTGGCGGCCCCGCCAACGGCGCAGGACTGGACCGACCGCGACCGGGCCGTCATTCCCGGCGTCGCTGCTTTCATCGCCCAGGCGATCGCCAACAGCCGGCGCCAGGAGAGCGAGGCGCCGGCGCGGCCCCGGCCCCCCCCCCCCCCCCCCCCGCGCCCGGGGCCGGG
>CAZSOD010000058.1:0-20588 GCA_964608255.1 uncultured Ardenticatenaceae bacterium | reverse complement strand
CCGGCGGCGACCGGCGCGGCCGGCAGGCGGCGGGCGTGCTCGTCGTGCGCCACAACGGCGGCTACGGCGGCAACAACGACCGTTACCTCGACCTGCGCGTGGACGACGACCCGCAGCCGATCGCCAAGCTCGCTTCGCTGGTGGAGATGCACCACCTGTTCTTCGGCGTGACCAACCCGGCCGACCTGATCCCGATCAGCGAGGTAGCCGGCGATCTCCAGGCCGTGTTGCGCCGCGCCGGGCAATACGACGGCCCGGTCAACGGCGTCTTCGACGAGACGACCCGCCGCGCCCTGCGCGCCCTCGTCGGCAGCGAGAACCTCGAGGAACGCTGGGACGGCACGGGCGACCAGATCGACCGCGTCGTGGTCGACTTTCTGCTGAAGCGGTTCGGTAAATAATTCAAAGCGGATGGATACGGATTTGACGGATAAACACGCACGGAAGACGACCTCTTAGCCGTGTAAATCCGAGTCATCCGCGTTCAATTACTGTCTTACTGTCAGGAGTTCGAGATGGCTGGGGAAGCGCGGGTGCTGCTAATCGAGCGGCCGATTGTGGTGCGGACGTATGACATCGACTTCGCCAACATCGTCCACAACATCGTCTACTTCCGCTGGCTGGAAGACCTGCGCGCGGAGATTCTGGTGGACGTGTTGCCCATCGAGGAAATCCTGACGACAGGCGTCAGCCCCATCCTGACGGAGAGCGCCATCGAGTACCGGTGGCCGGTGCGGATCGGCGACGCGCCGGTGGGGCGCATGTGGGTGGCCGGGCTATCGCGCACGCGCTGGACGCTGGCGGCCGAGATCATCATCGGCGAGCGCGTCTGCGCCGCGGCCCACCAGAGCGGCTACTTCGCCGACCTCAGGACCCTGCGGCCGGTGCGCGTGCCGGAAAAGCTGCGCGCGGCGTGGGAAGCGGGTAGCTAATCGGCCGGCGAATGGGCGGCGATATACTCAAGCGTTGCCTGAGCCATCAACCCGGAGCGCGATTCGCCATGCGGATTATGCGCCGTTGATTAGCGCAAACCCAAGCACAAGCGTTAGCGCCAGCCCTCAATCTCTTTCTTTATCGTACTCACAAACGCATCGGCCGACGCGCCATCGAGGATGCGGTGGTCGAAGGTGAAGCTGACGTAGGCCAGCGGCCGGATGGCGATGGCGTCGTCGATGACCTTGACGCGCTTCTCGATGGCCCCCACGCCGAGGATGCCGCACTGCGGCTGGTTGATGATCGGCGTGGCGAAGAGGCTGCCCGACGTGCCGTGGTTGGTGATGGAGAACGTGCCGCCCTTAACGTCGTCGGGTCGGAGCTGTTTTGAGCGCGCCCGGTCGGCCAGATCGTTGATCGTCCGCGCCAGCCCTAGCAGGTTCAGCCCGTCGGCGTTCTTGATGACCGGTACGATCAGCCCGTCGTCGATGGCCGTGGCCATGCCAATGTTGATGGCCCGGTGGAGCAGGATACCCTCGTCCGACCAACTGCTGTTGGCCAGCGGGTGCGCTTTGAGCGCCTGCACCGTGGCGGCCACGATGTAGGCGGTGAAGGTCAGCCGCACGCCGTCGCGGGCGAAGCTGTCCTTATGGGCGCGGCGGTGGGCGGCCACGGCCGAGAAGTCGAACTCGAAGACCGTCGTCACGTGCGGGCTGGTGTGCTTGCTGCGCACCATGTGCTCGGCGATGGCGCGGCGGATGCTGGTCAACGGCAGCAACTCGGAGCTGTCGGAAACGACTGCCGACGGCCGACCGCCGCCCGCCGCCGGAGCATCGAGCCTTGGAGCTGTCATGGTCAGAGCTGGGCCCCTTTCCGTGGTCTGTCGTCCGTGGTCTGTCGTCGAGTGACCGGCGTCTCCTCCGGCGGCCGTCGGCGGTCGGCCGTCGGCGGTCGCCTCTTGCGCGGCCACATACGCCAAAATATCTTCCTTCGTGATCCGCCCGTCGCGGCCCGTGCCCGTCACGCGTCCCAGGTCGACGCCATGCTCCGCGGCGATGCGGCCGACGACGGGGCTGATGCGACCGGTGTAGGGAGGTGAAGCGACCGCCGCCGGCCGGCCGCTGACCGCGGCAGCAGCCTGTTCACCGTCCTCTCGCCCGTCCTGGCCTGTCGTCTGTGGTCCGTCGTCTGTGGTCGGGGGACGAGAGTCGCCTCTGGCCGCGGCCGGCGACCGGTCGTCCGCGGTCGCGTCGTCCGTCGCCTCCCCCGGCTCCCCAATCACCGCCAGCACCGTGCCGACCGGGATCGTTTCCCCCTCGCGCACGCGCAATTCGAGGATCGTGCCGCCCGTTTCGGTTGTTGTCTCCGTCGTCACCTTGTCGGTTTCAACCTCGGCGATTGGTGCGTATTGCTCAACGCGGTCGCCTTCCTTGACCAGCCAGCGGGCCAGCGTGCCCTCGATGACGCCTTCGCCCATTTCGGGAAGGATGATCTTGAATGCCATTATGCTACCTGTTTGGAGAGCGGGGGAGCAGGGGGGGCGGGGGCGTAGAGGAGAATTTTCACCCCTGCATCCCTGCTCCCCCGCTCCCCTGCGCTTGAGACGACAACCATGGCGGCCTACCACTGCTTACATGAACTTCGGGAACCGCGCCGGATTTGCTTCGTTCATGATGTCGTAGAGCACGGCGAAGACGCCTTCGACGTTGGGTTTAGAGAAGTACGCCCCGTCGGAACCGTAGGCGGGTCGATGAGGCCGCGCCGTGATGGTGCGCGGTTCGCTGTCGAGCCAGGCGAAGCCGCCCTGTGTTTCGAGGACTTCGCGCATCATGTAGGCGGTTGCCCCGCCGGGCATGTCTTCATCGAGAAAGACAACACGGCTGGTCTTCTGGAGAGACTCCAGAACGCGGCCGTTGCGGTCAAAAGGCAGAAGCGTCTGCACGTCGATAACTTCAACGCCGGCGCCTAATTCCGCCAGGACTTCGGCCGCTTCGATGGCGATGCGGCACGATGCGCCGTAAGTGACGAGAGTAATGTCGTCCCCTTCACGCAACACCTCCGGTATACCCAGGGGCACGGTAATCTCGCCGATGTTGCCCGGCATCTGTTCTTTCAGCCGGTAGCCGTTGAGAACTTCGATCACCAGCCCCGGCTCGTCGCCCAGGAGCAGGGTGTTGTAGAAGCCGGCGGCCTGGGTCATGTCGCGCGGGACGCAGACGTGCAGGCCGCGCAGCAGGTTGATGACCGCGCCCATCGGCGAGCCGGCGTGCCAGACGCCCTCGAGCCGGTGGCCGCGCGTACTGATGATGACGGGCGCTTTCTGACCGCCGCGCGTTCGCCAGTGGAGCGAGGCCAGGTCGTCGGACAGGATTTGCAGGCCGTAGAGCAGATAGTCCAGATACTGAATCTCGGCAATCGGCCGCAGCCCGCGCAGCGCCAGGCCGATGGCCTGCCCGACGATGGTCGCCTCGCGGATGCCCGTGTCCGATACGCGCAGCTCGCCGTACTTCTTCTGCAAGCCCGCCCACGTTTGGTTGACGCCGCCAAGCAGGCCCACATCTTCGCCAAAGGCGATGACGCGGGGGTCGCGGGCCAGCATGGCATCGAACGCCGCGTTGAGGATTTGCGCGCCAGGGACGAGTTTGGCGTCTGGGGCGTAGACCGGCTTCACTTCCGGCACATTCAGGGCGGACTCGGCCGAGCGGCTATACAAGTGGGAGCCATAGCGCTCCTCGTTCAGTTCATCCTGCGTCTCTTTCCATTCCACCAGCCGCGCGAGCGCGGAGCCGGGCGGGCGCGGCTCGTTACGGGTGGTGGTCAGCGCCTCGCGCACGGCGCTGAGTACGTCCCGGCGCAGCGGCGTTTCCCTGGACGTCAGGCGACGGCGAATGGCGGCAACGGCCTCGGCGGCGGGAGAGGCGGCCTCAACGGCGCGCAGCAGTTCTACCGCTTCCAGCCGCTCCTCGTAGATGGGCCGCGAGAACGCCTGCCACGCCTTGACCCGGAAGTTCTCCACCAGCTTCTCGGCATTGCGCTCCAGGTTATCCAGTTCACCCGGGGTGGCGATATGCTGGTCGATGATCCATTCGCGCATCTTTTTCAGGCAATCGTACGCTTGCTCCCAGGCCAGCCGCTCGGCCGGCTTGTAACGCTCGTGGCTGCCGGAGGTCGAATGACCCTGGGGTTGGGTCAGTTCTATGACGTGGATGATGACCGGCACGTGCTCCGACCGGGTTAGCTCGGCCGCCCGCGCGTAGGTCTCCAACAGCGCAGGGTAGTCCCAGCCGCGGACGGTAAAAATCTCATAGCCGCCGTCCGTGCCCGGCTCGCGACGGAACCCGGCCAGGAGCTCGGTCAGATTACCCTTGGTGATCTGGTGCTCGTTGGGGACCGAGATGCCGTACTCGTCGTCCCAAATGGAGAGGATGACAGGCACGCGCAGCACGCCGATCGCGTTAATGGTCTCCCAAAAGTGGCCCTCGGCCGCGGAAGCGTTGCCTATGGTGCCGAAGGCGATCTCGTCGCCGTTGTGGGAGAACTGCGTCAGGAAGCGCAACTCATCCAGTTCCCGGTAGAGGCGCGAGGCATAGGCCAGCCCGACGAGGCGCGGCATCTGCGAGGCCGTCGGCGACAAGTCGGCGGCCGAGTTATACTGCTGCGTTTGGTCGCGCCACGTGCCGTCGTCATTCAGCAGGCGGGTGGCGAAGTGGCTATTCATCTGCCGCCCGGCCGAGTTGGGGTCGGCGCCGACATCGGCGTGGGCGTAGAGCTGGGCGAAAAACTGCTGAATTGTCGTTGCGCCGAGGGCGAACATGAAGGTCTGGTCACGGTAGTAGCCGGTGCGGAAATCGCCCTTGCGAAAGGCCTTGGCCATGGCGATCTGAGCCAGCTCCTTGCCGTCGCCAAAGATGCCGAACTTGGCCTTACCGCTCAGCACCTCGCGGCGGCCGACGAGGCTGGCCTGCCGGCTCTGAACCGCGAGGCTGTAGTCGCGCAGCACGTCGGCCGCGCTCATGACCAGTTGCTTACCGATGGCGGTATCCCGCGTCGTCTTTGTCTCTTTTGTCTCTAGCATCGTTGACCCTTTCTGGCGTTCAATCCTCCACGTGTGGTTTCGTCCTGGCCCCCAACTTTCTTTGGCAACAAAGGCGACGCAGCTGGCGGCTGCGTCGCGGACAAGATTGACGGAACGATGCGAGTCATGACTCGATTACATCATAGCATAAATCAGCCCGACGCAAATCAGGTCTTATGCAGGAACAATCTAGTTTAGCGGCCGGACGCTCAGGTTGTCGAACTGAACGCGGACGGGCGCGCCGCCCAACGTTTGTACCAGCAGACCGACGTCTCCGGCCGTGTACGTGTTGTCGGTGACACGGCCAACTTCCTGTCCGTTGACATAAAATATCAGGTTGCCCGCTTCCGCGCGGACGGTCAGCTTGTTCGTAACGTTCAGCCCTTGTTGCACGGCCGGTGATTCAAACCAGTTGGGGCTAATAAGGGTCTCGTGTTCAAGGCCAGCACTATAGCGGCCAATCCAGACATAGCCATCGGCCGAAACCTTGAACAGGTAGAAGTCGCCCTTTTCTGGATTGGCTCGGAAGAGCAGACCATAGCCGTTATCAACCGTTCCTTCGACGGGTGTCGCTTCGACTTCGTAGATACCGTCGCCAAAGCTTTTGCCCGCGGCCGCCCACCGGCTGACGTCATTTTGCAATACCTCGAAGCTATAGACTCCGTCAGCCACCGCGCCGCGCGAGTAGCCGTCCTCGCCGCTGCTCCAGCCGCCTTGCGCGTTGAACGTCTCGACGTAAGGCAAGCCCGACGCCCCGTTGCGGCAGGCCGCCAGCAAGAGCGCCACGCCCAGGACTGCCAGCACACGGACGAACAGCACCCCGCGGGCCGTGCCGCGCCGTGGGTCCTCCTTCAAGTTAGTAGGCTGTATCATGTTCCCTCTGAATGCTTGGCGGTTGCCGCGCATGTGTGTATACTTGTCTGACACGTGGGCGCGTAGCTCAGTTGGTTAGAGCGCACGGTTCACATCCGTGAGGTCAGGGGTTCAAGTCCCTTCGCGCCCACCTCGCCATCCCCTCGTTTGTTAGCCATCCTCTTTACGCGCCTCATTGTGCCCGCGTCGCGGTACGCCGACAACTCGCGTCACGGGCGTCACAAACAGAATGCCCGTGTTGGGCAGCGCCATGTCGCCCAGGATAGCCTGGGTAGCCCGGATGATTCCCTCAACCAACTCGTCGCCATCGACGATGGAGATAAATGTCCGGTGGTGGTCCCCGCCCGTCTGCATGAGCGAGCGCAGGCTGGGCAATAAGGGCGCGTCGTCGCGCAGCCCCGCGCGCTGGCGCATCCGGCCCAGCCCGGTGCTATCGATGACCGTAATACCCGTCACCCCGGCCGCTTCCCAGGCGTCGAAAATCGCCGTTTCTTGTTTCAGGTCGTCGAGAACGAGAAAGACAGCGTAATACATAGGCGTTCCTTGCGTATCATGAAGCCGATTGCCGGGTCGAAGCCGGAGCATTGCGGTAGGCCAGGCGCAGCAGCGGTGGCGTTACCAGTGTGGCAACGATGACCATAAACACGATTTCCGAGAAGGTCTCCCGTTGCACTAGACTGGCGGCCAGCGCCACGGAACCGACGATTAAGCCCACCTCGCCACGCGAGATCATTCCCACTCCGAGACGGAGGCTATCACGCCGGTTAAAACCGCCGGCGAGCGCGCCGAGCCCGCTACCGATCACCTTGCTGGCAATGGCAACGATGGTCAGCGCAATGGCCAGATACCAGGCCTCGCCGCTGATGGCCCGCAGGTTGGCCTGTAAGCCGATGTTGACCAGGAAGATGGGTACAAACAAACTGTAGGCGATGGCGGCGATGCCCCCCTCGATCGAGTGGGCGTAAGGCGTGCGAGCGAGGAACAATCCGGCCATAAATGCGCCAGTGATGGCGGCCACGCCGCCCAACGCCTCGGAGGCCCAGGCGTAGAGCAGGGCGATCACCAGCGCGGCTGTCGGCAGCGCCTGGCTGACGGCCAGGCGAGTCATGCGCCGCATCAGCGGAGGCAAGACGAACAGCCCCACGACCGAACCGCCAACCAGAAAGAGAACCATCCGCACGACGATGAGCGCCAGGCTATTTCCTTCACCCCCCGCGCCGAAGACCACGGACGCGATCGATAGCAGCAATACAACCAGGATGTCGTCAAAGACGGCAGCCCCCAGCAACCCAAGTCCGACCGTGCTGCGCAGCACGCCCAGTTCCATGAGTGTCTGCGCCGAGATGCTCACGCTGGTAGCCGAGAGCGCCAACCCGACAAATAGTGCCTCGATTGGGCCAATGCCGAACAGCCACGCTGTCGTGAATCCCAGAATGAGCGGCACAACGACGCCAAACGTACCCGCCAGCGCGGCTACGCGCCCCGAGCGCAGTAGTTCGCCCAGGTCGAGCTCCAGACCGGCCAGGAACATAAGTAGCAGCACGCCGATCTCGGCGAACAGGTCCAGCGCTCCCGAGAGGTGCGAGTCCGCGGCAAACAGCGGCCATGCGCCGAGCATGTTCAAGACCGTCGGCCCCAGGATCAGCCCCGCGAGCAACTCGCCCAGAACTGAGGGTTGACCCAGGCGGATGCTGAGGTAGCCCGCCAACTTTGCAGCGACGAGGATGATAGCCGCCGCCACAAGGAAGTTCAGGAATTCGTGATTCATGGGGCGGCGGGTTCCAGCCGGCGTAAGGTCACGACGTCGCCCCGCCGCGCCAATTCGACGCGGTCGCCGCTGCGCAACCGGTGGGTCACGTCACTGTCGAAACCATAGGCGTAAGGAATGCCCTCCAAAGAGCAGGCCGGAGCGGTCTGCTGGTCGATCTCGCTGTTGACGATAGCGATCGGCCCGACGCCGCGGTAGTGGAGTTCCAGCAGCACGTAGGGGGCGACGCTGGAGCCGGTGCCGCGTGGGAAAATAGCTACCTTGCCGGCCAGGCTCTCGCCATTGGCCGGATGATCGGTTTCTTCAATAACACCCGTCACTCGGTTGACATAACCAAGAAATGTAATGGGCGCGTCAGTAACCAGCGCCTCGCCAGTGACGGTGAAGTCGCCCTGCGAGGGCAGCCCCCGGCCGGCGCTGTGAAAGTGAAGCCAGCTGTCGCTATCCCTCTTCGGCGTTGACACTTCGTCTGGCGTCCGTGGCCCAGCATCTGCGGTTTGCCGCACGCTCTGCTGGGGCGAACCGGAGTCGATTGTGGGCGGCCGCCTCGCTTCCAGCCGCAGTTCCCCGGTCGCTACGGCGACACAGTCCGCCAGCGTCATGACCGACGCCGGCAGGCCGTTAAGGCCGGACTTGATGTAGTGCTCGGCTTTCATCGAATTGGTCAATACCCGGCGCACCCAGGCCTGATCATAGGGCACGACTTCGGGGCAAGTGTTTTCCAGCAACAGCGCGCCGCTGCCGCGGATGACGCCAGCCAGACCCGTCTTTTCAGCGACGGCGCGGGTGGCGGCCGAGGTAAACACCCACAGCGGCGGCGGCTCCCCCGGCGCGGCGGGATTGGCCGTGACCCGCTTGCCGCGCAGCAGCCGGGCGATGGCCTGCAACTCGCCAATGGAAGCTTGGGGACAGCCCAAGACCACGAGGGAAACCGGCCCCTGGGGCTTCAGTTCAGCATAGCGGCGGGCCAGCTCTTCCGCGCCGAAGGACAACTCGTCCTGGAAGGCGCCCGGCGGGGCTTCGTTGATGTAGAGCAAGGGGCAGCCGTAGTTGGCGGCCGCGGCGCTGAGCGCCTTCCGCTGCTCATGGCTTAGTATATCGGGCAGCCCGCTGATGACCGGGATGGGGCCGTAGGGCATCCGCCAACCGGGCCGGCGCTGCTTGCCAATCCAGTCGCCAAGGATGGAGAAATCCGTCGGGTCGACGAGGGCAGCGGTGACAATGACACGCAAATTGGGGCGGCGGGCGTCATCCCCCAGCAAACCATAGTCAGGGGTATAACCGGTAAGCGCGCACGCCAGAGCGGATAGGCCGGACTCGCGGTTAGTGCGCACGTCACAGTAGGAGTTCGCATAGCAAATAGCATTCGACTCCGCCCAGGCGGCGGGAACCCCACCGGCCGCGGGCAGTACGCCTTCCCACTCATAGGGCACGCACGACTGGATCGTGCGTGCGCCGATCTTCGCATAGAGGCTTATAATTTCCTGGTGGTGGATCAGGAAGTCTGGCTCGGTGATGCGCATAGCCTCAAATTGCGCCTCGTCGCAGCCGGCCGAATTGAGGGTGGTAGGGACAGCCACACCTTCGCCGTGGCTGCCGGCCAGGCGCGCCAGGAAAAGCCGCAATCCAAGACCGCCGGTTAGCGGCGATACACCCGACAGATGGGCGCTGCTGATGGGCACGAGACGCTCGGCCCCGGCCATGGCTGCCAAGTCGAGCAATAGTCGCATACCCATTTGCCGGGCCAGCCCGCGCTCGCCGGCCAGCATCGCCCGCTGTTCGTCGTTTAACATAAGTTTCGGCACCTGGTCACTCTCTGCGCGGCTCTAAGGCCGCGACGTCTCGCTCATTTCGGTTGGTGGTGGAACGGTCACGATCTCGATGGCCGCGCCGGTCGTCGCCCGAACCCATTCGGCAAATTCAACGGCCGATGAAACAGCCTCGCTGTTCTGGTGTCGCGACGCTCCCATCATCAGCCGGCTCGCGTCAACCGCAACCACTGCCCGGCTAATCTCCTCGCCCACATCGCCCTCACGTATGAGCAACTCGACGCACTCCAGACCCGCGGCGCGCGCGCGGTGGGCGGCGATGTTGAGAAGGGTCTTGCCCATCCAGTATAGCTCGCGGCGCACGAAAGAGCGCAGCGCGTCATTGCTGCTGTCGATAACCCGACGGTCGATGACGTACAGGAACACCAGACACGCGCTTGTCTCGCGGGCCGCCTTGATGGCCGCGTTCTGCACGGCGCGGCTGCCCTCTCCCGCGCGAATCGCGCACAGAATCTTAGCCATTGACGGTGTCGTTGTCTGTAGCGGGCGCGATAGACCGATGGCCGGAATCGAGGGACAGATGCTCCAGCGCCGCCAGGCCGCGGTCCGTTTGGGCGATTAGTTCCTCGTATATTTCCTGCGAAACAAATCCCCTCACCGAGGCATCGCTGATGGCGCTCCGCTCGGCCTTCAGCACGTCCAGGCGCGCCTGCAAGTACATCTGCCGTTCCAGCTCCGGGTAACGCTCAAAATGGTCGCGCAGTTGATGTTTGGCGTCGTCGATCTCTTCGTCATAGACTGCGCTCATGGCCCGCCACATATCCGGGTAGAGAAAACCTTCGCTGTGAAGCCGATCCAATTCGCGTTTACCCGCTCGTTTCGCGTAGGCAATAGCCTGGCGGCGCTGGCTTTCTATCGTCTGAGGCTGGCGCTGCACAAGTCCCAGGCGCTCGATGACCCGCTCGATGGTCGTACCCTGGACGAGGATTGTAAACAGCACCACGCCGAAGGTCATGACCTGCATTTCCGTGGCAATGGTTGCGCCGAAGAGGTTGCGACCAATAGTCAGAGCCAGCGCCAGACTAATAGCCCCGCGGAGGCCACCCCAAAACATGATGTGCTGGTAGCGACGGGGTACATCTAACTGGTCGGGCGTCAGCCGGTTGTAGGCGACCGTGATTAGATAGACGGAGATAGCCCGGCTCAACAGCACTGCCAGCACCGCGACCGCGATAGGCCCGGCAAACTGCAACAGATGCGTGATCTGGATACGGATGCCGATGACCAGGAAGACGAGGGAGTTGGCAACGAAAGCAAGAAACTCCCAGAAGTTGTCCAGCGTCAGGCGGGTGGTTGGCGATGTGTTGCCCATGCCAATATTGCCCACAACCAGCCCGGCCGACACCACGGCGAGCAGCCCACTGACGTGCAGGCTCTCGGCGGCGACATACGCCCCAAACGCTAGAGCGACCGTGGTTGCTGTCTCTATCAGGTGATCGTCTATATTGCGAAGAATGACGTAGGCGACGATGAACCCCAGCACCAACCCAATGCCGACGCCGACCAGAGACACGCGCAAGAACTCCACAATGACCGCCGATACGCTCAGTTCGGGCGCGGCGCCATTTGCGGCCAGAGCCGCCGCCGCCATGCCAATGGCCAGGTTGAAGACGACGATCGCCACACCGTCATTGAAAAGGCTTTCGCCCTCCAACAAAATGCTCAAGCGTTTGCTGACGCCCAGGCTTCTGAAAAAGGCGATGACGGCCACCGGGTCCGTGGCCGCAATGAGCGCGCCGAAGGCCAGCGCTCCGAGAAGCGGTATGTCCAACACCTGGAAGACGATGCCGCCGACGACGAAAGTGGTTAGCAAGGTGCCGCCGACCGCCAGCAAGAGCACAAGTGGCAGGTTGCCGCGCAGATCGCGCCACTTGATCGTTAACGTGGCCTCGAACACCAACGGCGGCACCAGGACAGCCAGGATAAGATCGCTGCTGACATTCAGGTTCAGAAAGTTGGGGAAGAAGGACAGGATGAGACCGGCAATGACCAGCGCGACCGTAAACGGCAGGCGAATCCGACGAATCAGGATGGCGACGAGTGCGGCGATCGTCAGCAGCAGAACAAAGGCGATCTCCTGCTCGATAAGCCTGCTTTCCTGTACGGCAAAAGCCACAAAACTCATCACCGTTCGTGAGGTTCCGGTAGAAGGTAGTCGTTCAAATCAACTGTGCCATAGGCGCCCCTCTCGTACTTGGCGCGGTCGGCGCCCCACGGAACCGTGCAATCGAGGCCCATCTTTGCCGTCAGGCTCTTGCGCCCCGGAATGTGGGTGCCGGAGGGGTCCAGCGAGCTGCCTGGCTGGTTGGCGTATACATACAGGTCGCGATCGGCCTGAAAGCGCGTTGCCATCGCCCATTCCACCTGAGCCGGGTCGTAAATGTCCACGTCGCTGTCAACCACCCAAACGTGTTTCAGAGAGCCGTGTCCCTGGAAAGCCGCCTCAATCGCCAGGCGGCCGTCGTCCGGCCCCTGCTTGTCGATCTGGACGACCGCGTGCAGCCATGACGTACCGCCCGGGGTGATTACTGCTCCGGTGCAGCGCGTGACCCGGTTGACCGCAGCAAAGATCGTAGGTTCCTTGGGCATGCCCATCAGCAACTTGTGTTCCAGACCGCCAGGCAGCAAAGCGTGGTAGATGGGGTCCCGGCGGTGGGTGATGAGGTCTATTTCAATCACCGGCTGCATCCTGGTGATGTCCATCGTCTCAGTCAGGTCCATGAACGGGCCTTCACTGACGACCTGTTTTGTGATGCGCCCTTCCAGGACGATCTCGGCGTCGGCCGGTACGGCCAGATCGTTGGTGAGGCACTTGACGAGCGGCGTCGGCGACAGAGCGTGGGCCACCCCTAGTTCGTCCACCCCGGGCGGCGGCGACATGGACGCCGCCAGGTGGACGGCCAGCGAGACACCGATGCAAATGGCAACAGGCAGGTCGCCCTCGGTTTTCTGCAGGGCGGTGTAGGTACCCCGGTTCTCAACGATGCGCGCAGCAAAGCGACGCGAGTCCAGCCGCAACAGGCGGTGGTAGCACATATTGCGGCCGAGGTCGGGGTCTTCAATGATGACAACGTTGCTGGCGATGTAATGGCCGCCATCCTGAGGCAAGTGCAGCAGAATGGGCAGGTCGTTAAGATCTACATCGGTGACGATCACTTCCTGGCACGGCGCGCTCTCGACTAGCGGCGGCGGCACGGGCTGCTCGATTGCCACCGCCAGCCGGCGCATCAAGTCAGGTACCGGCACGTCCAGGTCGAGGCTGAAGTAACGGCGGTCGGAGCAAGGTCCGGCGCAAATGCGCCAGCCCGGATGCGCTTCAATGTGGTTAAACAGGACCGGCCGCCCCTCCAGCGCATGGGCGACATCGGCAACCTCGAAAGTCGTGTCTACGGACCGGTCGACGGTGATCAGGTAGCCGGCGGCAGCGGCTCTTTCAATGAAGCGTCGAAAACTCATTCGTTCGTGTCCTTCTTCGGTGCGGATTATAGCGGAGCGTTGGCGAAGGGGCGATGGTAACGGCGTCGGAGCCCCTTTGTGTCGTGGGCACGCAGATAGATGTCGTGAGCGGGCCGGTCAGTCCTTGATCTTTCCTGGCGTCCGGTCTTGTCATGTTGCTCGCGCCGGGCGGCAGGAATCGAGAACAATCGTTGATGGCGGCCAGGCTGGACTATAATGGGGGCATGACGTGGCATACGCGAGATCGCTTGGTCGTGTGGTTGGCTATCGCCTCGCTGGCGCTGGCTGCGCTGGCGTGCAACGCGTTCGCGGGCCGCGTGGAGCCCGGGCTACCGCCGCCCCCGATGCCGAGCGCTACCGGCGCGACCGGCGAAACAGCGGCGCCGGGCGTGGCGGCGACGGCGACGCTGCCGGCGGAAGCGACGACGGCGATTGGTCAGGGTGTTGTGCGCGTGCTGGTTGACCTGAACGTGCGGGCTGGCCCCGGTGTCGGCTACGAGCGGGTCGGATTCATGCTACGGGATGAGACGGCCCAAGTTCTCGGCCGTGACCCGACCAGTGGATGGTGGAAAATTCAATGCCCGCCACGGGCCGACGGCAATGAATGCTGGGTTTCCGGCGGCGCCCAGTACACGCGGGCCGAGAACATCCAGGTTGCGCCGACAGCCATGGCCCCGGCCACAGCGACACCCAGCGCTCCGACGCCCGCGCCGGGCACGGGACTGCTTTCGTTTGTCGATGGCGGCCGCCTTTACGCCGCCGTACTCGACCTTGGGCGCGATCTCCCGACAGCCGGCGCGGCCCTGCAACTTGTCCCGGCGGCTTCGGTGCAGCGCGTTGCCATTGCCCCGGACGGCCGGACGATCGCCTTCACCGCTCTCGACGCAAACAGCGGCTTCAACGAGTTGCGTCTCGTTAACGCTGACGGCGGCAACGAGCGCACGCTCGTTCGCTCGGCCGACTTGCCGCGCGTGCCCGAGGCGGCCGAGTTGCCCGCCGCGGCCAACGAGGACGCGCGCGTCCAGGTGCTCGACTTCCAGTGGCAGGCCGACGGCGCTGCGCTGGCTTTCAACACGGCCCTCATTAATCCTGTCGGCTATTCTGCCGGGTCGCAAAGCGATCTCTGGACGGTTACACCTGACGGCCGTCTGGACGCGCGCCTGGCCGCTGGACGCGGCTTGCCGCGGTTTGCCCTTTCGCCCGGCAACCAGGTGATCATGGTGGGTCGCCAGGAGGTGGTCCGGGCCAATGTGGATGGCAGCGGTCTGGAGACGGTACTCAGCTTTGAGCCGTCACAGCTGACCGAGGGCTTCTATTATCCGGCTGTGCAATGGGCTGCCGGCGGCGCTTTTGCTCTGGTCGCCGTGTCGGAGCGGTACACAACGGCCGATGACCCTCGTGATTTAAAAGCGACACTCTGGCGCATCCCGACCAGCGGGTCGGCCGAGCGGTTGGGGCAGGTGCGGGCCGACGTGATTAGCCAGCCCGCGCTCTGGTCATCCGACGGGCAGCGCTTGGTCTTTGTCCGGCCGCGCCGCGACTCGTTGGAGCTGGTGCTGGCGAACGGTAATGGCTCGACGCCGGAAACCTATGCCGACGGGGGCGGTCTGCGCCCCCTGGCATGGCGGCCGTCGGGCTCGCGCCTGGTCTACGCCGGACGCGGCTTCGTGGCCGTGGGCGCGGTCGGAGAACGCCCGGCGCGCCTCGTTCTGGGTGAGGGGGAGCAGGCGGCGCGGGGGCTATGGCTGTCCGAGGCTGCCTACCTGACAGAAGTCGTCGCCGCGGACGGATCGTCGAGCCTGGTGTCTGTGGGGGCCGATGGCCGGCGCGAACTGCTGGCCCGGCTGGCGGTTGCCGGCGAGCCCTTCGACGTCTGGACACCCTGAGAAAGAGTGCTCCCCCTGTCCTGCGAAACAGGGGGAGCTGCAGAGAGGGGATGTAGCCTGTGAGCTATCGATTGGAACAACCGGATGGCGGGCCCGGTTGGCGGGAAACTCTATTTACGGCGCAAGAATGCGGGTACTTCCAGGTTGCCGGGCATGAAGCGCTGCGCCAGTTCCTGTCCGGTTAGCTCCTCCGGCGGCTCGGCGGGGCGCTCGATCGGGCGCTGCGGCCGCTCCGGCGCTTGGGCCTGGCGAACCACGTTCTCAAACAGCCCGGTGTCGGCGCGCTGGAGCATCTGGCGGCGCAACTGCCCCTTTTCAAATCGGGTGGCGATCACTGTGATCCGCACCTCATCGCCCATCGCCTCATCGACGACCGCGCCAAAGATGACGTTGGCGTCCGGGTGGGTGGTCTCGCGAATGACCTCGGCCGCCTGATTAACCTCGTAAAGGCTGAGCGTGGCGCCGCCCGTGATGTTGAACAGAACACCTTGCGCCCCATCGATGGTCACGTCAAGCAATCGGGAGCTAATGGCCTGTTCGGCCGCTACCCGCGCCCGCTCCTCACCGGTGCCGCGCCCCACAGCCATCAGAGCCGCGCCGCCTTGAGTCATAATCGTCTTGACGTCGGCGAAGTCGAGATTGATCAGGCCGGGCACCGTGATCAATTCGGTGATTCCCTGGATACCCTGCCGCAGGACGTCGTCGGCCAATTGGAAGGACTCTTGCAAGGACATGCGCTTGTCGGTGATGTCGAGCAGGCGATCGTTTGGAATGACGATCAAGGTATCGACGACCTGCTGGAGTTGCTCAATGCCGCGATCGGCCGACTGCGCGCGCTTGCTGCCCTCGAAATGGAACGGCCGCGTCACAACGCCAATGGTGAGCGCGCCTAGCTCGCGGGCCGCGCGGGCCACGACCGGCGCCGCGCCGGTCCCGGTCCCGCCGCCCATCCCGGCCGTGACGAAGACCATGTCGGCGCCGCGCAGGACCGACTGAAGCTCCTCCAGAGACTCGGCGGCCGCCTTTTCACCCTGGTCAGGATAGCCTCCGGCGCCCAGGCCTCTTGTTAGCTTATCGCCGATGCGCACGCGCACCGGCGCATCCGATAGCGAAAGGGCTTGGTTATCCGTATTGACCGCTACGAATTCGACGCCTTTGACGCCCTCGGCGATCATGCGGTTCACTGCATTGCTACCCGCTCCACCGACACCGATAACACGGATGCTGGCGGCGCTATCCGTATTCGTTGTACGTTGCATCCTCTTTTCCCCTTGCTAAGCGCGGCGAGCAAAGAGCGCATGTCGGCGTCGTCAGGGGCCGGCGATTAGAATAGAGTGGCTTTGTTCCCGGGGCGGCCGTCGTAGCCGCTGGCGAACTGTTCAAGGATGGACTTCTCCACCAGCCACTTGTTTCCGAACTTGATGGCCGGTAGTTTGCCATCCCGGATCAGTCGTCGCACTGACTCCGGGTGAATGCCTAATCGCTTGCTGACCTGTTCCACGTCGGCATAGTTTTCCAGTAATGTATCTTTGCTCATAGCTATCACCGCTGACAAACAGCGGCTCGTCTTCCCATTGAGCCGCCTAGCACATGGCTGTTGGTGTCATGCGGGATATTACAACATATTGCAACAATACAACAGTAATTGACCTAAGTCAATAGTACTAGGATCGCGCCACAATGTTTTTACATTTGGCTATTTGACCCGCGCTGGAGGGCTTTTTCAATCAGTCGAGCAGGAGGCCGCAGATGGAAACCAGGGAGGCGTCGGCCGCGTCGGCCGGGCAATGCTGATAGGCGACGGGTTGGCCCCGGGCGGGGCCGAGATAGCGCAGCATCAGATAGAGGGGGGAGAAACCGCAGATGCGATTGCGGTCTTCGACAGCCGCCACGCGCTGGTAGAATCCGGCCGCATCGCCGCGACCGATGGCGGCCATTAAGCCGGCATCTTCGGCGCGCAAGTGGGCTCGCCGCGCGGCATCCATTTCAAACGAATCGCCGAACGCCGGCCCGACGTGGGCTAGGTCAACCGAGCCGACGACAAGCACACGTCGCCCGGCCGTTTCCCGTTGCAGGGTGTCCAGAAAACGCTCCAGACGCGGGTCTTGCGACGGATGACCGCCGGCGGTGACAAAGTGGTGGAAGGAACCGACGAGGATGGGCACCATCGGGCAAGGAGCCGCGCCTGCTTCGTGAAAGACGTGGTGGAGCCAGACGGCCGACAGTTCTACCGAATGCTCGTGGCGATGGTTTAGCTCTTCGGCAAATGCCGCTTCAGGCCCGAGCGCGGCAGCCAGCCGATCGATAAGCGACAGGTCGGTCGGCAATACGCCGTAGGGTGTGGCGTATGGCAGGCGCGTCAACGTAACGCTGCCGGGGCCGCCATTGTGGTCGGTGCCGAGAATAATCACCAACTCGGCGCTCAGAACCGACGGCGCGGCTTGCCGCCAGACGCGAGCGTAGACCGGCCCACCCCGCTGGTAATCAATGTGGGGCGAAACAACGCCCCGCGCAACAGCGCCGGGGCCGGGAGAGTGCTGCTCCGCAGCGGTGTCTTCATTGCCGTACTCGCGCAACAGGGCCGTTAGCTCGCCGGGCGCGCCAGGATAGCTCAGATCGGCCAGGGCCGGAGGTCTAAAAGGTTGGGCGCGGTACTCCTCCAGCCGGAGGCGGCGCTCGGCGTCGAAGCGCTCGTTGACCAGCAAATAGGCGAGGTCGAGTTGGGAAAGCGCGTCCTCGATGACGTGAAACGGCACGGTTGTGCCGAGATGACTGGTCAGGGCGGCCCGAATTTCCTCCGGCGTGCGCGTGCCGTCACAGAACAGAAGCATTTGCGCCAGCGCTTGGGGAAAGACGAGCTGGCGGTCGCTTAGCTGCCACGGGTCGCGCAGCAACCACATCTGCTCACCCTGATGCTGGATGGGTTGGAAGTCAAGGGGACGTAAACGCGGTTTCGCCATCGGCGGGCGCTCTCTTGTCGGCGGGCGCGGTCAGGGGCACACGGGCGCGAACCCAAACGGGCCGAGAACGAGCTCGAACGCCGGCCGCAGTGCCCCGCAATAGAGCAGCCGGCCCTGGTCGTATGTGTCAAGCACTAGGAATGTGCCCGCGCAGACCAGCAGCAGGGCAACCAGCAAGCCGCAGCCAATCAGGAGACCGCGGCCGCGCCGGGGTTCCTCGTAGCTCGGTGGGTAATTTGGCGCTGCGGGAGGGGGAGCGACGGCGGGCGCGGGCGAAGGCGGCGAAAAGGTCGGGGCGGCGACCGGACGCGCGGGCGGCGTCAGCGACACGGTCGGGCGGGCCTGGGGAGTGGGCGCGGGTGGTTGAGCCACGGGCGGTTGGTCGTCTAAGGGCTCGCTCCACGGCGCTGCGGCGGGTTCGGGGTCGGTCCAGGCCTGCGTCGGCCGGTCCTCCACCGGAGCAGGGGCTGGAGCGAGCGAGACGAAGCGCAAGCGAACCGTGTCGCCCAAATCAATGGTGTCGCCATCCTGCAACAGCGTCAGATGAGTAATGCGCTGGCCGTTGACGAAGGTGCCGTTCGTGCTGCCGATGTCTTCCACGGCGAAACCATCGGCCCGGCGCACGACACGGACATGACGGCGCGAGACCTCTGGGTCGGCCAGCACGAGATCGTTGCCGGCGCTGCGGCCGATGGTAACCTGTTCCAGTTGCAGCGGATAGCGCAGGCTGGGGACGGGACCGCGCTCGACAACGAGAAGAGCCTCGGATTCATTCATGACAGTGCAACTATAGCGGGGAATGATGGAAGTGGCGAGTAGCGCCAGGCGCAACCCGTCCGCGTCGACGTTTCGTCTGCTATCCCAGTTCCAGGCGGGCGCGTCGCGCTTCGCTGACGATCGTGTCGCGCAGCAGGCGGCGCGTGACCTCATCATCGATCGAGAGATAGACAGTCAGGCGCTTTGGCGGTGGCATATCCTCGTCGGCGCTCTCTCCGGCCGGGCCGAAGCGAGTATACTCCGGCCCCCAGCGGGCGAGAAACGTGACGGCCAAAGATGGGCGCGGTTGCGTGCCGAACAGCAGCCAACCCTCGCGCGCTTCCTGCAAGCTGGTGGAATTGAAGAATTGGTAGAGGTACTTTCCGGGCGCTTCTTCAGCCATGATCACGTGTTCGCCAAGCGGCACGCGCCAGTATTGAGCGGGGCGCAACAGCAGCCGGCTTTCACGGCCGCTGACGCTGAACGGTCCCGTCGCCAGGACGCTGATCTTCTCATTTGGCGCTACAGGCTTGCCGTCAAGTTCTCGAGGCAGCGCCCCCCCACGTGCGACGAAGCGGCTGAAGTTGTCCTGTCGCGCCCGCCAGAGGGAGTAGTTGATCCAGACAATGAAGAGCAGTAGCCCTCCCATGACTGTTAAGGGCCAGTTGAACAGCCAGCCGGCTAGCAAGGCCAGGATCGGTAGCCAGCGGACGAGTGTTTTCAAGCGCACACCCAGAAGCGAGCGGCGAGTGAGGGCGTACACAACCGCGTACATGCGACTGAGGTAGCCGTAGTACACGCGGCGCGGAGGCGAGAGTGAATCCATCGCGCTTATTCTAGGCGATCGGTCGTCGGCTGTCACGGTGGGCGCTGTTCGCCAGGGTATCGGCGGCGCGAGGAACGACGCGCCATTGATGCGGGCCTGTGGCTTATGCTGGCGCGCGGCCTTGGCGTTCGTCAGCGTTTTACGCGTGTCCGGTTTGACCGGCCTCAAGGCGCGCATCTGCGGGCTTGCGGGCGACGCCGACAAGATGGATGCGCCGGCCAGGTGGCAGATGATCTTCGAAAATTGACATAACCTTGAAAAGCGCGGCCGAAAAGGCCAGGTAGGTCGGGTCGGCCACCCTATCTAGCGCCTCCAGGTGCAGCCCGGCTCCGGCCGCCAACGTCGCCAGCGCGTCCGGGGTGTTGGCGCGGTAGGCGGTGGGGAAGGTGTCGGCGGCGGCGCGGCCATAGAGACGGTCGACGGCGCGCCCTTGCAAGCCGCTCAGGCGACCCAGGAGGCGGTTGACCACCGCCAGCGGGTGGCGCCCATTGGGCGTGATGAAGATGAACGCCCCTCCCGGGCGCAACACCCGGCCGATCTCGGCAAACGTAGCGGCCGGATCGGTGAGGTGCTCCAACAACCAGCTGGCGCTGACGACGTCAAAGCTACCCGAGGCGAGCGGCAGGCGATCGCTTACGCCGGCCAGCCGTGGCAGCGCGGCAAGTCGATGCTCGCGCAGTGAAACGAAATCGGGATCGACCCCGACAGCGCGGGTGAGCGGGTGATCGAGTTGTTCCACAAGCCCACCGCGGCCGCAGCCGAGGTCAAGCAATCGCGCGCCGGGTCCCAGCGAGGCGCGCACGCGGTCCGCGAATAGCTCGGTCGCCGGTCGCCAGCCGGGATGGGCGGCGCGGTAAGCCTCGCGCCAGGCATTCTGCCTATCGAGGGAGAGCATGGGAGGATTGTACAACGGGTTTGTCATCCGGCGCTGTCGCGCGCGCTTCGCTGTTAGCCAGGGGCGGCGCTGAGGGCGAGCATGCGAACAAGAGCCTGTGAGCGTCTGCTGATAGTGGCGGCCGCCGCTTGGGCCAACGCGACCTACATTGTAGAATCGACGTCATGCGGCGCGTACTCGTCCTCCTGCTGTTCATGACTGGCCTGGCCGCGTGCGGGCGCTTCGACGCGCCGCCCGCCACCGTTACGCCCCTATTCGCCACCCCTACGGATGCTCCCGCCGCGCTGCCGACCCCCGTGCCGCCCTTGGGCGCGACGCCGACGCCGCGCCG
>CAZSOD010000057.1:0-20899 GCA_964608255.1 uncultured Ardenticatenaceae bacterium | reverse complement strand
CCGTTCGCCCCGCGACCGCGCCGGCCTCCCGGTTCAGGCGCGTCCCGGCCCGGTCCGCGTCGATCAGCCGCGTCCCGAGGTCATTGCTTACCGGCTCGCCCACGCCCGCCTGCCGCCGCGCCAGCCAGTCGACCAGGGCGCTATTAAAGGCGGTTTGCTGTTCCAGCAGCGGCCGCACCTGCCACTTCGTCGCTACGCTGTTCCACGCCGCGCGCAACCGGGCCACCAGCCCGCCCACGCCCGGCGCGGCCGAGGCAAACTGGTACTCTTCCAGCGCCGCGCGCTGCCGCAGTTCCGCCAGGCGGGCCTTGTCGAACCGGTTGTCGCTCATGGGTGCGGTCGGCGGGGTCAATCGTGCCAGGGCAGGTCAGGGACGGCCGCCGGCTCGGCGTAGGGGCCGGCGCGCAGGTCGTCGAAGTAGCCGTTGGCGGCCATCGCGCCGTAGGAGAAGATGGCGTGGCCGGCCGTGCCCAGGCTGCGCGCCGCTTCGATCCGCGCGGCGATCTCGGCAAAGCTGTCCTGGTCGGCCCCAATGCCGGGCACAATATAGCGGCCGCCGCGGTTGTCCTGGAAGTCGCCCGCCAGCGTCGCCCAGCGCTCCAGCCGGAACGTCTGCGGATTTGACGAGTAGATCATCGGCGAAATACTATCGATGTAGCCGCCCTTGACCCACGCTTGCGAGTCCTGGTAGTAGTCGCTGTAGCCCTGGCTATAGCCCCAGCCCCACTTGTCGATGTAGGTCGGCCAGACCGCCGCCGATAGCCAGACGTCTCGCCCGGCGGGCACAATAACCTCGTCATAAACGCGCCGCACCAGCCCGTTGATCTGCTGGCGCTGCCACTCTTCGAAAGCGCCCGCCGCGCCACTGAAACACGGCCCGCCATAGGCCGCCTCGCTGACCGGGTCGCACGACGTGGAGCGGCCGGAGTAGCGCACTCGATCGAGGTGAACGCCGTCGATGTCGTAGCGATTGACCAGATCGGCCACCACGGCCACGAAGTGATCGCGGAAGACAGGCGACGCGGGGCTGGCGGTCAGGTAGTCGCCGCAGGAGGGCTGGTCGAGCGTCGTCCACTGCGCCGCGTTGAGCTTGCCGTCGGTCGTCCCGTGGGCGCTCTGCAGGAGGTAGTAGAGCGGCGTAGGGCTGACCAGCGGCGGCGGCGGGCAGGTGTTGTCGGTCGCGCGGTCGCCGATCGGGAACACGTTGACATAGGCATGAAGCTGCACCCCCCGCTCATGGGCACGCTGCACGAAGTAGGCCAGCGGGTCCCAAGAGGGGGACGGCGGCTGGCCGAGCGTCCCGCCGCTGACGCGCTGCGCCCACGGCTCCAGACCGGGCGCGTAGTAGGCGTCGGCCGTGCCGCGCACCTGGAAGAAAATGACATTAAATCCAGCATCGGCGGCGGCATTCACGATCTGGTCGATGCGCGCCGGGGAGGCGGGCTGATTGAAAGTCGTCCAGTCGAAGCGCGTCACCCACAGCCCGCGGAATTCAACCCGATCGGGCGACACCGTCGCCGTCGGCGTCGGCAGCTCGGCCAGGCGGTAGATTTCGAGGAAGAGCAACTTATTATTGACGGCGCCGGGGCCGGAGCGCACGGTGAGGCGGCCGTCGGTCACGGTCGCGTCGGTCGTGCCGGACACGAAGCGCCGGCCGCTGGTCGGCGCGCCGCTCAGCAGCAGGTTACCCTCCGCCGTGCTCTGCATGAACCCGTCGGTCGCTTCCGGGTCGCCGGCCACGGCATAGACATCGTAGATGCCCGGCGGCAGAGCGATTTCCCACACCGCATCCGGATTCTCTGGCTTTTGCAGGTGAATGAGCGTGTCGTAGCGCTGGTCGGGAGCCAGGGGGGAATTGCGCTCGCGGGTCGTGGCGCTGTTGTCGGCGTTCCAGCCATAGCGGAAGCCATTGCCCCGGTCGCCGTAGACCGCGCCGCTATCGGGCAGGTAGCCGGAAGGCGTCTCGGACCAGACCGGCTGGAAATTGATCCGCGCGACGGGCTGGCCATTGGAAATTGGGCCGCGCATGACGACCGGCGCGTAGCTCTGTCCGGCGCTCTGCGCCAGCACGGTCAGCACGACGCCGGCCAGGGCCAGCATGGTCGCCAGCGCCAGCCCGGCGCGCGTCGGTGTTCGCTTCATCACGGCGCTATTTTGCCACACTCCGCCGTTTCCTCCCAACGGGGGAAGAGATAAACGCAAAGACGCAAGGACGCAAAGACGCAAAGAAAGAGCAATTGCCTTGCGTCTTCGCGTCTTCGCGTCTTCGCGTCTTTGCGTTGAATTCTTCGCGTCCCTATACTCCACCTCATGCCTATCTACGACATCAGCCGCGAGTTGCACGCCGGAATGGCCGTCTGGCCGGGCGACTCGCCCTATGAACTTCGCTCTGTGCTAAGCCGCGCCGGGGGCAGCTCTGTCAACTTGACCACCCTGACGCTCAGCGCCCACACCGGCAGCCACGTCGACGCCCCGTACCATTTCAGCGACGACGGCCCGCGCATGGACGCAGTTGACCTGTCGGCCTACTGGGGCCTGGCGCAGGTCGTCACCGTCGCCCGCGACTCCGGCCCCCTGGAGCCGGCCGACTTTGCCGGCCACGATCTCGGCCGCGCGCCGCGCTTGCTGGTTCACTCCCCGGCCAGCGCTGGCGACGCGACCGTGTTCCCGGCGGCTTTCGTCTACCCCAGCCCGGCGCTGGCCGACCACCTGGGCCGGCTCGGCGTCGCTCTCTACGGCACGGACGCGCCGTCAATGGACGCCGCCGACAGCGCGACGCTGCCCGGCCACAACGCCCTGCGCCGCAACGGCATCGCCATCCTGGAGGGGCTTGACCTGACCGGCGTGCCCGACGGCCTCTATGAACTGGTCGCCCTGCCGCTCAAGATAGCCGGCGGCGACGGCAGCCCGGTGCGGGCCGCGCTGCGGGCGCTGGAGTAGCAATATGGCAGACCTTGACCTGACGCTCGACCACGCGCGGGCGCTCGACGCTGCCGACCCGCTGACCACCTGCCGCGAGCGCTTCGTCGTCGCTGACCCCGACCTCATCTATCTCGACGGCAACTCGCTCGGCCGCCTGCCCGTGGCCACGGCGGCGCGGCTGGAGACCGTCATCCGGGATGAGTGGGGCGAACGGCTCGTCCGCGGCTGGAGCGAGGGCTGGTTTGAAGCGCCCAACCGCATAGGCGGCAAGATCGCCCGGCTGGTCGGCGCGGCGGCCGACGAGGTGATCCTGGCCGACTCGACCTCGGTCAACCTGTTCAAGCTCAGCCTGGCCGCGCTGCTGGCCCGGCCCGGTCGCCACACCATCATCACCGACGACCTGAACTTCCCGTCCGACCTCTACGTGCTGGAGAGCGCCGCCCGGCTGGCGGGGCGTGACATACAAGTGCACGTCGTACCCTCGGCCGACGGCATCCACGGCCCGGTCGAGGGGATACTGGCGGCCATCGACGGCGACACAGCCCTCGTCGCCCTGTCCCACACCGTCTTCAAGAGCGGCTACACCTACGACATGGCCGCCCTGACCGAGGCCGCCCACCGCGCCGGAGCGCTGGCGCTGTGGGACCTGAGCCACGCCGCCGGCTCGGTCGTCGTGGAGCTGAACGCGGCCGGGGCCGACCTGGCGGTGGGCTGCACCTACAAGTACCTCAACGGCGGCCCCGGCGGCCCGGCCTTCCTCTACGTCCGGCGCGACTTGCAAGACGCGCTGGCGAATCCCATCAGCGGCTGGATCGGCCGGCGCGATCCGTTCGACTTCGCCCTCGATTACGCGCCCGCGGCGGGCATCCAGCGCTTCCTGACCGGCACGCCGCCGGTGTTATCGCTGGCGGCCGTCGAGCCGGGCGTCGACCTGCTGCTGGAGCTGGGGATGGCGCGCCTCCGCGAGCGCTCCGTGCGTCTCAGCGAATACCTCATTGCTCTCTGGGAAGCGCGACTCGCGCCGCTGGGCTTCCGGTTGAACTCACCGCGCGACCCGGCCCGGCGCGGCTCCCATGTCTCACTGGGCCACGACGAGGGGCTGCGGGTCAACCTGGCCCTTATTCGGGAGATGAAGGTCCTGCCCGACTTCCGCCGCCCCGATAACATCCGGCTGGGTATCGCCCCGCTTTACAATACGTTCTCCGACCTGCACACGGCCGTCGAACGCCTGCGCGCCGTCGTCGCCGACCGCCTCTACGAGCGTCACGATCCCGCCGGCCTGACGGTCACGTGAGTAGCAGAAGAAGAGAAACCACGGATTACACAGATTCCACAGATTACGTTTGGGAATCTGTGGAATCCGTGTAATCTGTGGTTTCTTCGACTACGGGGGCGACATGAAACCGCTACAGTGCTTCAAGACCGGCGCGGGGCGAGCGATCTACTCGTTCCCGGTGCGGTCGTTTCCCACGCTGACCAACAACGTCTACGTCATCGACGACGGGCAGCAATACGTCCTCATCGACGCCGGCTCGGGCATGGAGCGGCCGAACGCCGACCTGCTGGCCGGGTTCAACGCCATTAGCGAGCACCTCGGCCGTCCCTTTTCCCTGGCCGACATCGGAACGATCCTCATTACCCACGGGCACATCGACCACTTCGGGGGGCTGCCGTTCGTGCGCCAGTATACGGCCGCGCCCATCGGCGTCCACATCCTGGACCGCCGCGTGCTGTCCAACCATGAGGAACGCGTCGTCTTTTCCTACCGCCGGCTGGAGACGTTTCTGGAGGGCGCGGGAGTTCCGGCCGAAGATCGCCTGGTGCTGATGAGCGTCTACCTGTTCGCCAAGACCTACTACCGCTCGACGCCGGTGCAATTCCTGCTGGAGGAGGGGTCGCCGACAGTCGGCGGCTTCGGCGTCATCCACGTGCCCGGCCACTGCCCGGGGCAGGTGTGTCTCCAGGTGGACGACGTGCTGCTGACGGCCGACCACGTGCTGTCGCGCATCACACCCCACCAGGCCCCGGAGAGCATCACCCATCACATGGGCCTGAGCCACTATCTCGACTCACTGGGCAAGATCGAGCGGCTCACTGGCTTCCGGCTGGGGCTGGGCGGCCATGAGGCGCCGATCGAGGACGTGCCGGGGCGCATCGCCGCCATCCGCACCGCCCATGACGAGCGATTGGGTAAAGTTATGGATATCTGTCGCGCGCCCAAGTCCATCGCCGCCATTAGCGCCGAGCTGTTCGGCCGCGTCGATAGCTACCACGTCCTGCTGGCGCTGGAGGAGACGGGCGCCCACGTCGAGTACCTTCACCAGCGCGGCGAGCTCATCGCCGCCAATCTGGAGGAGATCGAGGCGACGAGCCGGCCGGTGGTCAAGTATGTCCGGGCGTAGAGAGAAGCGCGGGGGAGCGGGAGAGCAGGGGAGCGGGAGTGATTCCTCCCCCCGGCAAGACCTGAACGAGATCGCTGCCAACCTGCTCAACTGGTGGGACGCGGGCCACGCCGACCTGCCCTGGCGCGCGAGCCGCGACCCCTACGCCATCTGGATCGCGGAGGTAATGCTCCAGCAGACGCAGATTGCCACCGTCATCCCCTACTACCGACGCTGGCTGGAACGCTTCCCGACCGTCGCGGCACTGGCCGCCGCGCCGCTCGACGCTGTGCTGAAGTTGTGGGAGGGATTGGGCTACTACAGCCGCGCCCGCAACCTCCACGCTGCGGCGCAACAAATTATCGCCGAATACGAGGGGCATCTGCCCGCCACCGCCGCCGAACTCCGGAAGCTGCCGGGCATCGGCCGCTACACCGCCGGGGCCGTCGCCTCCATCGCCTACGGCGAGCGGGCCGCCGTGCTGGATGGCAACGTGATCCGCGTGCTGAGCCGGTTGTTCGACGTGGCTGAGGACGTGACGCTGGCGGCGACGGGGACGCGGCTGTGGCACCTGGCCGAGTCGCTCGTCCCCGCCGCGCGCCCGGGCGACTACAACCAGGCGCTCATGGAACTGGGGCAGGAGATCTGCGTGCCGCAGAACCCGCGCTGCCTCATCTGCCCGTTGCAGGGCCTCTGTCTGGCCCGGCAGCGAGGGACGCAACTGGAGCGGCCCGCCCGCCCGCCACGCCGCCCCACGCCGCACTACGACGTGGTCGCCGCGATCATCTGGCGCGAAGGCGAACCGGCGGCCGGAGGGCAATTCCTCATCGCCCAGCGGCCGGCGGAGGGGTTGCTAGGCGGGCTGTGGGAGTTTCCCGGCGGCAAGGTGGAGCCGGGCGAGTCGTTGACCGACGCAGTGCGGCGCGAAATTCGCGAAGAGCTGGCGCTGGACGTGACGCCGGGCGAGTTTCTCGTGGAGGTCGCCCACGCGTACACCCACTTTCGCATCACGCTCCACGCCTTCCACGCCGCCTACACCGGCGGCCAGCCGCAACACCTCGGCGTGGCCGACCACGCCTGGGTGACGCTGGACGACGTGGATCGCTATGCCTTTGCTGTGACGGATCGCAAGATCATCGCCGCGCTGCGCGGGCAGCTACCCTAATTCTGAAGGTCAGAGCAACTCATCGATACGCCCGCTCTGCTCATCGCTCAGGTCGCGAATCTCGATGTAGGCTTGCGGGATATCGATCTTGGAATCTTCCCACAACCAGGCGGGGCGCAGCCAGAAGCCAGTATTGGGCAACGCCGGCGCGCTCGTATTCACGAAATTTGTGGCGCCTGTCTCGGCGCACGCTCTCGTCGGCTATGATCTCGACGCCGATCCGCGTCCATCGGTGGCGGATTCACTTGCCCGCAATATACCCCAGCAGGGCGGCGGGCAGAGCCGCCGTTAATCCACCTGTTTTCGACGCTGCACCAGCACCGTCAGCGCTCCCCAGAAGACAGCCATACCGATCAGAGCCAGCCAGGTGATCAGCACGTGTGTCTCGGTGTGCTGGTAGTCGAGGCTTAGCTTGTCGCCCAGCGCGGCCGAGGCGCACTCGACAGTCGTTGACGGCTCGGTCGTGCCCAGTTGCGGGTTGGCCGGCAGCCAGACGGCCGAGCAAGCCACGCTCTTGTCTTCGTCCAGCCCCGGCAGATCGACCGAGGAGCCGAGTGCGTCCATTGTCCAATGCGAGATGACGAGCTTCGAGGCCAGCTTGGCCGCGCCGCTGTCACCCAGCGGAAAGAGCGTGCCGGAGAGGATGATCTGCACAAAGAGCTGAACGAGGATGATGTAGAGCACCACGTCCTGAGAGGGGACGACGGCCGAGATAAACAAGCCGAACATGATGCTGGCGATCACGGCGATGAGCAGCGTGAAGAACAACTCCCACGCCCCGGACGGGAAGATGTCGAACACCGGGTCGAAGTCCATGTTCACGCGTAGGGCCATGATGACCAGCACGCTGGCGACCTGGAAGACGGCAAACAGGCCCAGCACCAGCGCCTTGGCTCCGACATAGGAACCGACGCGCAGGTTGACCGCCCGCTCGCGGCGGAAGATGGCTCGCTCCTTGACGATCTCATACGACGCGCCGAACGTGCCCGCCTGGGTCAGGGCCAGGCCGAGCATAACCAGCAACTGCTGCGCCGTCACTGCCGGCGTGTAATCCTCGCTGATGTCGTTGACCACCGCCTCGGTCCGTTCGCCCGGCTCCAGGTCGGCGATCTGAGCTTCCACGTCCGCCCGCAGATCGGCCTCGATCTGGGCGTAGGTTTCGGGTCGCCCGGTGATGTCGTACTCCTTGCTGACGAGCATGAATAGCAGAGCGATGAGCGGCATCATCAGCAGCAGGATGAACAGCGTCCGTTTGTCGTTGCGAATCAGGTCGAGCTGGCGGCGGGCTAGAATGGGAACCTGGCGCAGCCCGGAGTCGCGGCCGCGTGGGGGGCGCTGATTGGTGCCGGCGTAAGCGCCATAGCCGCCGAGCATCAATTGTTGCTGGCGGGCCATGACGTACTTCTGGAACTGCGGCGACTGCCGGTAGTGTTCCGCCCACAGCACGCCCGCCTCCAGTCGCCCGCCCTTGCTATCCTTGCCTTTCGGCGTGGCCTGCCGAGCCTGCACGGCGGGCAGAACGGCTTGCAGGTTGGCCGGGGCGGGCTTGCCCTCGGCCGGATTGACCTCCTGCGTCAGCTTCAGGTAGATGTCGGCGAAGTCCTGCGCCTGGAAGTACTGGATCGCCTCGCCTGGCGGGCCGTAATACGACAGGTAGCCCTGGCTCAGAAAGGCGACATGGTCACACTGTTCGATATTGGCCGTGGCGTGGGTCACCAGGACGACCGTCTTGCCCCGGTCGGCCAGCCGGTTCAGGTCGTACATCATCTTCTTCTCCAGGCCGGGGTCGAGGCCGGAGGTCGGCTCGTCGAGAAAGAGCAGGTCGGGCTGGGCCAATAGTTCGACGGCGATGCTGACGCGCTTGCGCTGGCCGCCGCTGAGGACGCGCACCGGCTTGTGGATGTGCGCACCCATATCGACCATCTCCAGTACCTCGTGCATGCGCTTCTCGATCTCCGCCTTACCCGCGTCGGGCAAGCGCAGCTTGGCGGCGTAGTAGAGCGCCTTGCCCACGGTCAGCTCGCGGTGGATGATGTCGTCCTGCGGCACGTAGCCCATGATCATCCGGTAAGCGTCGAGATTGGGGTAGAGCTGCTCGCCGTCGATGAGCATCTGCCCTTGCGTGCCGGGGTTGAAGCCGTTCATCGCCCGCAGCAGCGTGCTTTTGCCCGCGCCGCTGCCACCGACCAGCGAGATGAACTCTCCAGCGAGCACGGCCAGCGAGACGTCGGTCAGAATCATGCGCCCATTGCCCACCTGCTTGCCCAGGTTGATCGTATCTAGCCGGTGGCCACGGGTGATCGAGGTGGTCAGTGCTTTGGCCTCCAGGTCGTAAACCAGCCGGTAGGGGCCGATCTGTACCACCGAGCCTTTCGCCAGCGGCGTCCAGCCGGTAACGCGCTGGCCGTCGACGAACGTACCGTTGGCGCTGCCCAGGTCGCGGATAGCGTACGTGCCGTCGGTCTGTCGGCGGACGTCGGCATGGCGGCGCGAGACGGAGGGGTGATCGAGATGCACGTCGCAGGCCGGATCGCGGCCAATGATCGCCTGCTGCAACTGCGACAACTGCTGCATCCCCAACGGCTGGGTCTGGACGCCGCTGCCCGTGATCGGCTTCAATTCCAGGCTGAGCGAGTTGCCGGTCAGGTCACCGATGCGCAGTACGTCGCCGGCGCGCAAGGTCTGCGGTGTGTTGGCCGGCATGGGCAGACCATTGCGGAGCGTACCGTTGGTGCTGCCCAGGTCGGTGACCTTCAACTCGGCCGGGCTGCCATCGGCCTCCAGCCGCAGGTGATGGCCGGAGACGGTTGGGAAGTTGACGATGATATCGTTATCGGGCGCGCGGCCGAGGCTGACCGACGGGCGGTCAACGGGCCGCTCCTCTTTCTGCCCGCCGGGCCAGTTGATGACAAGGGTCGGCCGCTCCCGCTGCGGGGCCATAACTTGTGTCCGCAGCCCCGGTGTAGTGTCGCCGATGCGCGCCGCTTGCAGCGCATGGCCGCATGTAGGGCAGAACTGGGCCGCCGGCTGCACCGGCGAATAGCAGTTGGGGCAGTGGCCCGGCGCAGGCGTCGCCAGTTGGGTGGCTCGCGGGTCTACATCAAGCTGGGTCGCCCCGATATCGGCGGGCAACGCGTTGCCGCAGGCGCGGCAGAACTTGGTGCCGGGGCGGTTCTCGGTCTGGCAGTTCGGGCAGATGATCATGGCAGTCTTCCTTGCTACAAGGCGGACAGTTTCGCGGTTATTCTCCTGGAAAGACGCGGCGCCAGGTCGCCGTCTCGCCGACGAACACGAAGGTCGAGCCGTCGGGGCTGAGCAGCAGCGTGCCGTTGACGAAGTCCTGCGCGCTGCTTGCGGCGTCGCCGATCTCGTAGGCCGTCACCGTGCCGAGCGCCCGACGCACGGCCGCGTGGTCGCACCAGACGCGGCCGAAGCCGCGCACCGGCGTCGGCGGGCTGCTCGGCTCGCCGCACGTATACTCCGGGTCGCCGTCGCGCCACAGGTCATCGTAGCGTTCCCAATGGCCGTTATTATAGGCGACATAGATGGCGCCATTGTCCTGCCGCCAGAGCATCTGCCCGTCCTCGAAGGGCACATAGGCGGCTCCGACGCCGGACACGCCCGGCGCGATTGGGCAACCCAACTCGATTTCGCTCCAGGCGCTTGCCAGCGCGGGCAGGGTCCGGAACCCGCAAGGCGTGGGGGATGGATTGGCGATTCGCGTCGGATTGGGGGTCGGCAAGAGCGCGGGCGTCGGTTCGAGGGTGGCGCGTGGTGCCGTGGGGAAAACTGCGGCGGTGGCGGTCGTCAGCGACTCGCGCGCCGCCGGCGCGAGCGCTCCACAGGCGGTCAGCAGCAGCGGCGCAAGACGCGCGGCGCAGCGGCCGAACCGGGCCGGCCAACGTCGATCTGTACGCCCGTGCCCGATCCTTCGCATCATCCCGAATCTACCTGAACACATGGGAGGAACTCACGGCGTCGAGAACGACCGCGCCTCCCCATGCCGCGCCGTCGGGCGCGGCGACGACCTAAGAGGGGCGGATCAGCCGCACCGACTTGCCGCTACTCAACTTGATTGTCTTGCGCCCTTCGCTCGACAATTCATGATCGCGCTCCAGACGCATAGCCTCGGCCAGCGCGTTGCGCGCCAGTTCCTGCTCTCCCTGCTCCAGCAGGATGGTGTGCGCGGCCCGCAGTCTGGTTGTCGCGCTGTCAAAGTCCTGGCGCGCCACGTCTTCCAGCGCCTGACTCTGGAGGCGGTGGGCCATCACCCGCTCGACAACGCCCATCACCCGCGCGTCAACTTGTTGCGTCAGGCTAACGTCGGCCGTGATCTCGGCCGTCAGGTCGCATCGCGCCTCGTGCCTTGTGGGCGCGCGCGACGGAATGGTATAGGCAATTTCGCTCCGGACAAAGCGATACACACCCGGGTTGCGCGGCGGGACAAGCAGCTCCAGCAAAAACGCCGCGCCGCTCTCCGTCAGTTCGGGCAAGTCGAAGGCTAGCGTTGGCCCGTTCGCGGCCGTCTCGCTGACCTCCCTGATTTGCGGCGCTACCTGCCAGGCCCGGCGAACCCGAACGCCCTGGGCGGGCGTGACGCGCACCGACACATCTTGAGCCACGACCTTAATCTGGTTAAAGACCTGCGCAAACATCGGCCCGACTTCCTCCGGTTTCCTGATCAGGAAGGTATCGCCCAACTCGCCGGTGCGCTGCGCCAGGTCGATGAGCAGGTCTTCATTCCAGTCGGTGCCCAGCCCCAGAGCCATGAGCGGCACGCCGGCCGCGGCGGCCCGATCGGCCTCGGCGCGGCAGTCGTCTTCGCCGGTCGTCTGCCCGTCGGTCAGGACAATTAGCCGGCTAGCCCGGGTGGGGTCCTGGTGTTTGACGATCTCGGCCAGCCCGGCGCGCATCGCCGGGGCCAGGGATGTGCCGCCACCGGCTTCCAACCGGCCCACGCGCGCGGTAAGGGCATCCGGGTCAGTCGCGGCCGTGGCCGGGATCATAACCTCCGTGTGGGCATTGAAGGCGACCACGGAGATGGTGTCGTCGGGTTCGAGATGGCTGATCATCGTGCGCACGGCTTCGCGCAATTGCTTGATTTTGGGGCCGCTCATGGAACCGCTGCGATCCAGCACCAAGCAGAAGTTGAGCGGCAGACGGACCGCCTGGGCGCGCGGCCAGGCCTCGAAGAAGGCGTATACAAGCTGTGGCTGGGGCAACGGGGGCAGATAGCACCGATTGAACAACCCGCTGAACTGCATGAAGTCGGCCATGAAGACTCTCTCGATGATTTCCGGCGTCCCAGTTGCGCTACTCCATGTGGACGACGATAGCGCTGATGTTATCCGCGCCGCCATTGTCATAGGCAGCGGCCACCAGCCGGTCGCAGGCTAATTGCGGCGTTGGCGCGTTGGTCAGAATGCTGGCGATCTGCGCGTTGCGGACCATCTCCCACAACCCGTCGGAGCAGAGCAACAGGCGGTCACCAGCGCGGACGTCCAACGCATAGACGTCCACTTGCACGTTTTCCTCCGCGCCGAGCGAGCGAAAAATCTCGTTCTTCTGCGGGTGGGTGTAGATTTGCTCTTCGCTGATCTGGCCCGCCTTGTAGAGACCATAGACGAGCGAATGATCCTCGCTGATCTGGCGCAGCGCGCCGTCGCGCAGCAGGTAGGCACGGCTGTCGCCGACGTTAGCGACGGCCGCCCGCGCGCCGATGATCAGCAGGGCGACAATGGTCGTGCCATGCTTGGCGCCCTTCTCCCGCCGCTTGCTGTAGACGAGGCGGTTCGCTTCCTCCACCAGCGTGCGCAGCGTCGCGTCGAGCGGCGTGGGCTCGTCTTGCGGGTGCAGCGAACGTGTCGGGGTATTCAGGTCATGAAGCAGATGGCCTTCAATGAAGTCGCGGAACGCCTGGCGCACCGAGTCGCGGCTGGCCTTCTCGCCCTCGGCGTAGCCGCCCATGCCGTCGGCCACGATGTAGAGACCGGTGGGCTCGGCCGCGCCGCTCTGGTCGAGGCTGTAGTCCAGCTTGGCCACGAAATCCTCGTTGTTATGGCGCACGCGGCCAACGTGGGTCGCCGTGCCCGAAACCTGGCGCAGCGCCCGTTGCTGGATGGCTTGCATGCCCGTCAGCGTGACCGCCTCGGAAGCCCTCGGGCGCTTGATGGCAACCGTGGGCGCGCTGGCGGGATCGGGCGGAGGCGGGTCTCGCGGTACGGTCGGGGCCTCGTCGGCGGGCGCGGCAACCGTAGGCGGGGGGACGGTCAGACTGGCGCCGCAGCGGGCGCAAAAGCGCGCGCCCGGGCGCGCCGGGGTTCCACAGGCACTACAGATCACCACTCCTTCGTCGCCCATCACTTCATTGCCACGCTGGCCCGGTCACGGCCGGCCCGTAATTGCCGCCGCACGGGGCGCGATTAGCTGTATTGTAAAGCGGAATGGCGGCTGTGATAAGAGGATTCACGTGAATTCCACAGCGAGGACGGGATAAAAGCGCAACGGATGGAAAGGCGGAGATTTAGGTGGAAGTTGGGAGTTTAAGCTGGGGGATTGAAACTCACCCGGCGGAGCGGGCTATGACGGCGGCAGGTCGAGCGCGAACTGGGGTTGAGTATCCGGCAAGGGAGCTGACCGAGCAGGGCAAAACTGGCTTCGGCGAGCCGGAGAGCCAGGCGGCCCAGGCGCGGATACGCGAGTTTGAGTGGCGGGTGGCGGCGCTTGAGGAAGAGCGGGAGATATCCAAAAAATGCCCATCTTCTGGCAAGCGAAGGAATAAGGTTCAGCTTTATCGCCAGGCACGGACAACAGTTTTCAGTCGAGCAACTGTGTCAGTGTTGTGCGGGTCGCGCAGCGGGTACCACGCCGGGCTCCGCCGCCGACCCAATGCGAGACAGATGGCTAATCAAGCGCTAGGCGAGCAGATTGCAGACTATCTCAGGGTATCCAGAGAATGTATGGCAGTTCACGGGTCTACCACGAACTACGGACCGTCGGCCGTGTCGGTGAGGTGAACTGCGTTGCCCGGCTGATGCGACAGCCGGGGATAGTAGCCAAACAGGCCCGTCTTTCCGGTGTACTTCACGGCCCAACCCGTTGCGCCGGAGCCGGCGCGTCCCGACCAGGTATGGCTCGCCGCTATCCCTACATTCCCACCAGAGAGGGCTGTCTGAAGTTTAGCGGCCGATGCCCGCAGCTTGCAGCACGGTGATAAGCTGCCGCGCCAGATGGCGCAACTGATCAAGCGGGGCTTCCTCGGTATCGACGAGCGTCAACTGGTAGCCGCCGCGCAGGGGGTAGGTCAACAGGAGGCGAGCCACGGAGGAGAGGGGCAGCCGCATGAACTGGATGCGCAGGGTCTGGCCGGCGTCATTCCAGCCCTCGGCGATGAAGACAGCCACATCGGCCGCCTCCACTGGCTTGAGGACGCCCCGGCTGGCAATGACCTGCGCCCCGCGCGAAACGATGACGGTCTGATTGACCGTTAATGGCACGTGCTGCAGCAGCTTGCGCACCACGTTTGGGTCGGTGCCTGCCGGGCGGTGTTCCTGATCATCAGCCACGCCGCGTTCTCCCATTCACTCTACCGTCTATGCTACCCGCAAGCGCGGGCTGTGCCATGCAGGAAACGTAAAAAAAGCTCCGGGACGACCGCCGGTGATCGCCAGAATGGCTTTCATCGGCGGCTGAAGCGCCAGACCGTAATCACAGTGCCCAGCACAACGGCTGCGCCAATGACCACTAACAACGGCAACGAGACTGCGCTGCCGGGGGATGTGGCGCGAACAGGCGTCGGGGTGATCGGATTGGGGGCGGGCACGGCTACCGGCAATCTCGTTGACTGAGGCGGCGGCGCGGAGGTGGGGGTTTGAAGGGGCACGGCGGTGCTTGCCGGCGCAACCGTCGGCGCAGGGGTCGGTGTGGCCGGCCACTGACCCAGGACGACCCAGGGCGTGTCGTGGTCGGTGGCGCGGAAGGCGAGACGGGGCCAGACCGCGTCCAGCCGCCAGCCAACAGGGTAATCGGCATTGACGTGAAGGATGGTGGCCGCTCCAACCTCGGCGGCCAGCGCCGGCGACAGCAAGACGCCGTCAATCAGTTCGACCACGCCGCCAAAGTTGTAGCTGTAGCGCTCGGCCAGCGGAACCGCGCCCAGGGCATTGGCAAAGCGCCCGCCCTGCGCCGGGTCGGTCAACAAAGCCAGCGCCGCTGAAAGCTCCATGTCATTGAAATCCCCCAGGGCGATCAATCGCGCCGCCACATCGGCCGCCAGCCGTTCGGCCGCCAGGCCATTCAGGTACACGGCCTGTTGGATGCGCTCCAGCCCGGTTTCCGTCTCTCCGCCGCGCTTGGACTTAAAATGGTTGACATAAACAACGTAGGGCTGACTGTCCACCACCAACTCGACTTCCAACGGGGGACGCCCGAAGAGCGGTTCTTGGCCCGCCTCGCAGGCAACGGAGGGGTCTGCAATGCCCGTCGGCACCGGGGAACAAGTTTGCCGCAGGGCAACCGCGCTAACGCGCACCCGCCGCGGATCGCTCAGCAGCGCGTTGTCGATGCCACGGGCGTCGGGACTGTCGCGGTGGGTTACGTCATAAGTGAAGCCGCACGGCCCGGCCAGGGCCGCGGCCAGCTCGCGCAGTAGCGCCTCGTGTTCAACCTCCTGCACACCTACCAGGGTCGGGCAGGCTAGCGCGCGACCGATCAGGTACGCGAACTTGGCCTGCCGCGCCGCCAGTTCGCCCGCCGTCACCACCGGCTCGCCCTCTACGTCCGTGTCGCGGGCCGTGTCGAAGTAGTCCTCCAAGTTGATCGTTGCGATGGTAATCTGCTGGGCCGTTGTCGCCGGTACAGACAGCAGTACCGGCTCCCCCGCCAGGTCGATCTCCAGCTCCTCGGCACCGTCGATGACCACCTTGAACTGGTCAAAGTTGTAGGTCAGCGCGCCGGCCACCCCCTGCAGCCGGTCGCCCGTCCGCAATTGTGGGATGCCGGCGCAGTCAAGGTCGCTCGGATATAGGATAGGGACGGCGCGGCCGATGGGGTCGCCCACGACCCGCTGTCGGATCGGCAACTCGGCGGCAACGGCCGCATCCGCGACGGCGAAGCCGCACGCCTCATGCGTCGGCCCGGCCACGACGACCTCGCCCGGAAACGCGACACGCATTCCTTCCAGCGCCTCGAAGTAGACCGCGGCGGCCGCGATCTCGGCCGGCGGGTCGAGCGGGACCGGCTCCGGTAGGGGGGCTTCACCCTCCACCGTGACGGTCAGCCCACGGTCGTCGATCTCCGTCAGCCCATAGAACTCGGTCACTTTGCCGCCAACGCGCACCACGTCGCCCAACTCCACGTCCCAGCGCGGCTCGCGGCCGAGAAAGACGGCCACGGCATCGGACGTGGCCGGGTCGCCATCGGTCAGGTCGGGCAAGTCCTGGACAAATAGAGTGTAGTAGACGTCGCCCCGCGTGTTCTGGTCCTCGTAGCGGCCGACGACCACACCCCGAAAGTTGACGAAGCGGTTAAGGTTGGGCGATTCGGGACCGGGGCCCTGGATAGTCCCGATGGGCAAGTCGGCAGGCTGCGCAGCCGGCAGCACGACCAGCGCGATAAGGACAAGGATTAGCATCACGCGCATTGGTTACGTTGCCTTCCCCCTTCCAACTCCCGCGCCTTCCCCCTACAATACAGTGAATGACAAGCGAATTGTCGCCCAAACGGAGAAAACGGCAATGGCGCTAACCTACGATGAAATCCTCGACCGCCTGCGCGCCGCGGCCGACCCCGACGCCGTGGCCGGCATGGCTCGCTATGGCATCGTCGGGCAGGAAGTGTTGGGCGTAAAAGTACCTGTGCTGCGCGCGCTGGCGAAAGAGACAGGCCGCGACCACGCGCTGGCTCTGCGACTCTGGGCATATCCCAGTCGCGAGACGCGCGTGCTGGCGACGATGGTCGACCGCCCACAGTGGGTGGACGAAGCGCAGATGGAGGCGTGGGCGGCCGACTTCGATAGCTGGGAGGTGTGCGATCAGGCGTGCGGCAACCTCTTCGCCTACACGCCCTTCGCCTACGCGAAGGCGATGGCCTGGAGCGCCCGTGCCGGGGAATTCGTCAAACGCGCCGGCTTCGTCCTGATGGCTGACCTGGCTCACAAGGATAAGAAAACGAGCGACGAGGCGCTGGCTGCTTTCTTCCCGGTCATTGAGCGCGAGGCGGCCGATGACCGCAACTTCGTCAAGAAAGCGGTCAATTGGGCGCTGCGCGACATCGGCAAGCGCAACGCCGCGCTGAACGCGCAGGCGGTCGCCGTCGCCGGGCGGTTGATCGAGCGGGCTGAACCGGCCGCGCGCTGGAACGGCCGCGACGCCTGGCGCGAGCTGACGAGCGACGCGGTGCACGCGCGCCTCACCCGCGGATAAGTGGGACGTAAGTCCGCTATCACCGCCGCCCGCCGTGAGCTAGACTTTTCGGGAAATGAATCCAATACGGATCGGTGCAGATTTGACGGATAGGCATGAATCACGAGCGATCCCCGGCGTATTCGTCTGCACCGGCCGTGTTCACCGTTATTGAATTCATTCCCGTCAGGCCCGATAATCAAGGAGATTTCCCAATGGCTCGAATTGCCAGCAACATTGCCGAGCTGATCGGCAACACCCCGCTCGTCCAGTTGAACCGGGTAACCGAAGGTGCGGCCGCCCGCGTTGTCGCCAAACTCGAGTTCTTTAACCCGGCGTCCAGCGTGAAGGACCGCATCGGCGTGGCCATGATCGAGGCCGCCGAGCAGGCCGGTCTCATCGGCCCCGACACCATCATCCTGGAGCCGACCAGCGGCAACACCGGCATCGCCCTGGCCTTCGCCTGCGCCGCCAAGGGCTACCCGCTGACGCTGATCATGCCCGATACCATGAGCATGGAGCGGCGCATCCTGTTGCGCGCCTATGGCGCAGAGCTAATCCTGACGCCGGGCGCGCAGGGGATGCGCGGCGCTATCCAGACGGCGGAGGAGATGGCCGCCGCCGACCCGCGCTACTTCATTCCCCAGCAGTTCAAGAACCCGGCCAACCCGGAAATTCACCGGCAGACGACGGCCGAAGAAATCTGGCGCGACACGGACGGGGAAGTAGACATCCTCATCTCCGGCGTCGGCACGGGCGGCACGATCACCGGTGTGGCCGAGGTCATCAAGGCCCGCAAGCCGTCATTCAAGGCCATCGCCGTCGAGCCCACTGACTCGCCCGTCCTCTCCGGTGGCCAGCCCGGCCCGCACAAGATTCAGGGGATCGGCGCGGGCTTCGTGCCCGACGTGCTGAACACCGGCATCATCGATGAGGTCGTCCAGGTGACGAATGACGAGGCGATCGCGATGGCCCGGCGCGTCGGCCGCGAAGAAGGCATCCTGGCCGGCATCTCGTCCGGGGCGGCCATCCATGCCGCCGTCCAGGTGGCCCGCCGCCCGGAGAACGCGGGCAAGCTCATCGTCGTCATCGTCCCCTCCAACGGCGAGCGCTACCTCAGCACCGTCCTCTACGCCGATCTGCGGGAATAGGAAGAAGAAACCACAGATTACGCAGATTTCAAAGATTACCTGTTCTTGAATCTGTGGAATCTGTGGTTTCTCTCTGAGGAACCCATGTTCACGACACTGCGGCGCGACATACAGGCTTTTATGGACAACGATCCGGCGGCGCGGTCGCGGCTGGAAGTGTTGCTAACCTACCCAGGGCTGCACGCGCTCTGGTTTCACCGCCTGGCCCACGGCCTGTGGCGGCGGGACCTTTACTTTCTCGGCCGCCTCGTGTCGCAGTTCGGCCGCTTCTTCACCGGCATCGAAATCCACCCCGGCGCGCGCATCGGCCGCTGCCTGGTCATCGACCACGGCATGGGCACGGTCATCGGCGAGACGGCCGAGATCGGCGACAACGTCTTGCTCTACCATAACGTCACCCTGGGCGGCGTTGACCTGATCAAGATGAAGCGCCATCCAACGCTGGAAGACCACGTCGTCGTCGGCGCGGGGGCGCAAATCCTCGGGCCGATCACCATCGGGGCGCACTCGCGCATCGGGGCCAACGCCGTCGTCGTCAAGGACGTGCCGCCGGAGTCGGTCGTCGTCGGCGTGCCGGGCCGCACGCGGCCGCGCAGCGCCCTCCCGGCCCCCTCACCGCTTCTCCTCCCGCCCCACCCCGACGGCCACGAGGACATGGACCTGCACCACAACGTCTCGCCCGACATCACCATGGAACTCCTCCAGGAGATGAGCGCGCGGCTCCGCGCTGTGGAAGGGGAACTGGCGACCCTGCGCACGGAGCAATGGCAGGAAGCCGACGAGATGCTGGCGCAGGGGTTTGAAGGAGCCAACATCTGAAATCAGGAATTACGAATTACGAACTACGAACTACGAATTGAGAATCGAGTTTTCCCAGTCTCGCGCTCTTCACTCGTAATTCGTAACTCGTAATTCGTAACTCTTTCTTATGCGTCTCTGATACCCCTCTATCGCAACGTATATGCTCGTTTCGTAGAATTCGCACCATCGCATTCTGTCGGCGGCCCCCAGAAAGGGCCGCTGTGGTTACTTGGAGGGATGCGACAAAGGACTACAGATGAGCGACTACTACGAATCGAAACCTATCCCCGTCGTGCCCCTGCGCGGCGGCGCGGTTTTCCCGGGCGTCACGACAACGGTGTCGATTGGCCGGCGCAGTTCGCTGGCGGCCGTATCGGCGGCCATTGAGCGCGGCGGCGAATTGCTCGTCGTCGTCCAGCGCGACGCCGAGGTGGAGACGCCGGGCTATGAAGACGTCTTTCCCGTTGCTATTTTCGCCACCGCGCGCGACATGTTGCGCACGCCGGTGGGCATCCAGATGCTGGTCGAGTTGCACCGCCGCGTGCGGCTGACCGGCGTCGAGCGCGTCGAGCCGTTCCTCGTCGCCCGCTATGAAGAACTGGCCGAAGAGGACGCCGTCGACGAAGACATGAAACTGGAGGCCATCGCCTACCTGGAGAAGTACGTCGAATTGATGGGCGAGACGAACCAGCAGATCATGGCCATGACGCGCGCCAGCCAGACGGCGGGCGAACTGGCCGACTACATCGCCGGCCTGATCAACCTGCCCTTCGAGACGGAAGTAGCCCTGCTGACTGACCTGAGCGGCCGGTCGCGGCTGACGGCCGTCCTCGACCACCTGCGGCAGGAAGTGCGCATCGCCGACATCCGCAGCAAGATCCAGCAGGACGCCCGCGACGGCGCGGAGAAGGCCCAGCGTGATTTCATGCTGCGCGAGCAAATGAAAGCCATTCGCAAGGAGTTGGGCGACGAGAGCGAAGACGGGCCGGAAGACCTGCGGACGAAGATCGAGAACGCCGGAATGCCGCCGAAAGTGCTGGAGCGGGCGCTGAGCGAGTTGAAGCGCCTGGAGTATCAGGGCGGCCAGTCGGCCGAGGCCAGCGTCATTCGCACCTACCTGGAGTGGCTGACCGAACTGCCGTGGAATAACGAAACCGAGGACAACCTCGACATCACCCATGTGCGCCAGGTGCTCGACGACGACCACTACGGCCTTGAAGACGTCAAGGAGCGCATTGTCGAGTACGTGGCCGTGCGCAAGCTGGCCGGCAAGGACATGAAGGGCGCGATCATCAACCTCAACGGCCCGCCTGGCGTCGGCAAGACGTCGATCGCCACCTCGGTGGCGCGGGCGATGGGCCGCGAGATGGTGCGCATCAGCCTGGGCGGCGTGCGCGACGAGGCGGAGATTCGCGGTCACCGGCGCACCTACATCGGCGCGATTCCCGGCCGCATTATCCGCGCCCTGCGCGACGCCAAGACGCGCAACCCGGTTATCGTCCTCGACGAGATCGACAAGGTTGGCACGGACTGGCGCGGCGACCCGGCATCGGCGCTGCTGGAGGTGCTCGATCCCGAGCAGAACCACAGCTTCACCGACCACTATCTGGAAGTGCCGTTCGACCTGAGCCAGGTGATCTTCATCACCACGTCGAACCAGCTGAGCACCATCCCGGGGCCGCTGCTCGACCGTATGGAGACGATCACCATGCCGGGTTACATCGAGGACGAGAAGGCGGCCATCGCCCGGCAGTACCTGCTGAAGAAGCAGCAGGAGGCCAACGGCATCGGCAACGTCGAGGTGACGGTTGACGACGACGCCCTGCGCGCGCTCATCCGCTACCACACGCTGGAGGCGGGCGTGCGCCAGTTGGAGCGCAACCTGGGCAAGGTCGTGCGCAAGCTGGCCGTGCGCGTGGCGTCGGGCGAGACGGGGCCGTTCACCGTGGGCGAGGCCGACGTGGACGAGATCATGGGGCCGCGCAAGTTCAGCTACGGCATGATGGAAGAGCAGGACGAGGTCGGCCTGGTGACGGGCCTGGCCGTGAACAGCTACGGCGGCAACACGCTGCCCATCGA
>CAZSOD010000056.1:5269-21480 GCA_964608255.1 uncultured Ardenticatenaceae bacterium | reverse complement strand
GCCAACCCCTACCTCGCCTTCGCCGCCTGCCTCATGGCCGGGCTAGACGGCATCAAGAACAAGACCTACCCCGGCGAGCCGGCGGAAATGGACCTGTTCGATGAGGAGAACATCAACAAGGTGACGACGACCGTCGGCAAGCTGAACGAGGCGCTCGACGCGCTGGAAGCCGACCACGACTTCCTGCTGGAAGGCGGCGTGTTTACGAAGGACGTACTTGAGGCGTACATCAGCTACAAGCACGAGACGGAGATCGGCCCGGTCAGCCTGCGGCCGCACCCCTACGAGTTCCTGCTGTACTACGGTGTCTAGTCAGAAAAAACAGCGCGCCAAGGCGTAAAGGGCAGGGGCGTGAAGGAAGAGTAGCTCTTTCTTTGCGCCCTTTGCTTTTTCGCGCCGTGGCGCGAGCCGCTTCCCGTCGCCTGCGTTCGCGGTTCGCCTTATAATGGCGAGTCGTGACCACCGACGCGGCCGACGCTCGCTTTGCCAATCCCCGCTCCTTCGCCGCCCTGCGCGAGATCGCCCGCTCGCTTAGCTCCGCGCTCGACCTGGACACGACCCTCGATCTCATCGCCCGCAAGACGACCGAGGTGATGGGCGTGGACTCCTGCACCATCTACCTGCTCGACGCCGACAACGCGACGCTGCGCCTGCGCGCCTCCACCGGCCTGGCCCCCGAGGCGCTCGGCCGGGCCACGCTCCAGGTTGGCGAGGGGATGACCGGCCACGCCGTGGTCGAGAACCGCCCCGTCTACGCCGCCAACGCCCAGCACGATCCGCACTTCAAGTGGCTCGACGGAACCGAGGAGCGCCGCTTTCGTTCCCTGCTGGCCGTGCCGCTGGTGCTCAACAACCGGCCCATCGGCGCGCTCAACGTGCAGACGGCCGCGCCTCGCGACTACGCTGCGGAGGAGATCGACCTGCTGGCTCTGCTGGGCGATCTGGCTGCCGGAGCGCTGGATAAGGCGCGCCTCATCGACCGCCAGCGCCGCCAGCTCGATGAGTTGCGCGCCCTGGCCCAGGTCAGCGAGGCCATCACCTCGCCCCAGTACCTCGACCAAATGCTCCAGGTTGTCACCGAACTGGCCGCGCAGACCGTGGGCGCCACCGCCTGCGCCATTTACCTGCTGGAAGGCCCCAACGACGGAGATGACCTGACGTTCGCCAACCCCACGGGCGGGCCGGCGCTCGCGCCGGGGGTGCTTGAAGCGGCCGTGGGCGGCGGGCGGCCGGTCTTCGCGCCCGACGGGGCCGGGCCAGATGGCGGCGCGCTGCTGGTCGTGCCCCTGTCGGTGCAGGAGCGGGCTATTGGCGCGCTGGCCTGCCTGGCCCCGCGCGGTCACATCTTCAGCGACAGCCAGGAGGCGCTGTTAACCACTCTGGCCAACCAGACAGCCCTGGCCATCGAGAATGCGCGGCTCGTCACCAGCGCGGCCGTCGTGCGCGAGATGCATCACCGCATCAAGAACAACCTCCAGACCGTCGCCATGCTCATGCAACTCCAGTTGCCCGACGCCGAGCGGCTGGAAACGCGCCAGGTGCTGCTGACCAACATCCACCGCATTCGCAGCATCGCCGCCGTGCACGAGATTCTGTCCGAGCAGGGCTTCCGGCTGGTCAACGTTCGCTCGGTGCTGGAGCGCATCGCTCGGACGACGATGACCGGCATGAGTCGGCCCGATCGGGACGTGCGCATCATCGTGCGTGGCGACAATCTGCAACTGCCCAGCCGGGGGGCGACGGCGCTGGCAGTGGTGGTCAACGAACTGGTGCAGAACAGCCTGGAGCATGCTTTCGTCGGCCGCGCCGTTGGCCGCATCGACATCTCGCTGGCACGCACCCCTGATGCGCTGATGATCCTGGTCCGCGACGACGGGATCGGCCTCCCGGATGAACTGGAACACAATCTCGGACTGGAGATCGCCGGGACGCTGGTGGCCGAGGACTTGAAAGGCGCACTGCAATTCAACCGTCTGCCCGCGGGCACCGAGGTCGTCATCAGCCTCCCCCGCAGCGCCGAGCGGGCCGACGCCGCAGGAGAGTGAGGTCGGTCATATGCTGATCCTGATTGCCGACGACGAATCGATCATTCGCCTGGGACTGAAGTCGATGCTGGAGGGCCTGGGCCACCAGGTGATTGCCGCCACGAACGGCCGCGAGGCGATCCGCATGGCCGAGCGCCACCTGCCTGATCTGGCTGTCCTCGACATCCACATGCCCTACACCGACGGCTTGCAGGCGGCGCGGGCGATGATCGCCGCCCGGCCGCTGCCCATTCTGCTGCTGACCGCCTACAGCGAGGCCGACCTGATCGACCGGGCGACCGACCTGCCCATCCAGGGCTACCTCGTCAAGCCCATCCAGCCGGAGGAGCTAGGCGCGGCCATCGCCGTGGCGGCCAAGCGCTTCGCCGAGAGCCGCTCGCTGGCCGAACGCAACGCCCAACTGGCGGCCGACCTGGCGGCGCGCAAGCTCATCGACCGGGCCAAGGGGCGGCTGATGCGGAACGGGCTGAGCGAGGAGGACGCCTACCGGGCCATCCAGGACCGCGCCCGCCGCGAGCGCTCCACGATGGTCGCGGCGGCCGAGGCGATCCTGCGGCGAGCGGGGGAATGAGAGGTAATTGACGACGGAGAATACGGCAGGACACCCATAGACACGTCACAGATCAAGATTCCAAAGACAAGATTTCTTCCGTGTCAATCCATCAAATTCGTGTTTATTCGCGTTGAGTTGCTCTCCGCTCCCGCCGGAACCCAGGCCGCGACGAAGGCCAGCAACTCCTCGGCGATGGCGTAGCACTGGGCCTGGAACGCCTCGGAGTAGCCGAACTCCTCGGCCGCCTCGGCAAACTCGTCCTGGTCGATGATCTGCGGCGCTTCCCCGGCCAGCTGCGACACGTCCAGTTCGTGGTCGGTGTAGTGCAGCTCCCCGTCAACCACCCGCACCGGGCTGCATACGTCGGCATACAGTTCGTACAGGCTGCCGTCGGGGTTGTAGACCTCCAGCAGGGTATGCTGGCGGTCGAACCAGTAGTGATTGCGGATGGCGCGAGGTTGCGTGAACTCGCGCCAGGCGGGCGCGCCACTCAAGCTATCGGGAATGACCTGGTAAACACGATTACCGTGGTTGGTATAGGTCACTACCCCGTCGTCGCGTACGGCCTCGACCCGCGCCTGCCAGCGCCGGTAGGGCCGGCCGTCGGCCTTGTGGACCCATACCCAGATCGTGTTACCCGGCTTCACGGCAGCCGTCCGCACATTTGCAACGACTTCAGCGCCTCAATGGTCACGTGGACGCTGTTCTCGATCCCCTCGTCGCTCGGCCAGTGGCCTTCCGGCACGCGCAGCGCCAGCAGCTTGTCGAGCGCCCCTATCACTGCCGGGTTGGCCGCCGGCACACCCCCTTCGCGCAGGGCGATGATCATCCAGGCCAGGTTCCCGGCCGACAGGTCGCCGCCACGCGCCGCCAGGTAGCCCAACGTCCGCGCGGCCTCGTCCACCATGCCGCGCTGCTGCCAGAGCGCAGCCGACAGCCAGTGCGCTTGCAGGAAAGAGGGCAACTCGCCGTTCTCGCGCAGGTGGTAGCTCAGGTAGGCGGCGGCGTCGCGGGCGGCCGTCGGCACCAGGCCAGTTAGCGCGGCCCAGAAGCCGCAGTTGGCCGTCACGTAGAGCCGCGCCGCCGTGTCGCCCGGCGCGGCCCAGATCGGAGCGACGTCCGCCACCTCTGGTTCCTCCTCCCAGTAGCCGTCAATAGCCTGGCGTTCAGCCAGGAAGCGCAGGGCGTCGATGACCAGAGACGAGCGCCGGTCGATGCCAAGCTGGTCGGCCTGGGCCAGTTGGTAGCAGGTGGCATCCAGCGAGCTGTACTCCGGCGCCCACTGCGGCGCCCAGCCGCCATCGTTGCGCTGCGAGCGCTCCAGTTGCTCGCGCACGTCGGCCGGGGCCGGCTCGCCGCGCAACAGGTAGCGCAGCCGCGCCTGCTCCACCGCCGTCCCGCGCGCATTCACGTAGTCCACCGCCGCCCGCACGTCCGATTCGTCCATTCGTATTCGCTCCTTACCGCCGGCCCGCGCGTCGATGGGGGCAGAGATGGGGGGACGGAAATCCAGCTTCGGAAGAAAGCACCCACAGATTACACAGATGACACAGATTATCGCCGAAATCTGTGAAATCTGTGTAATCTGTGGATGCTTCTTTCTTCTAGACGATGCCGACGCGGACGCGGGAGGTCCAGTACCAGCGCTCCGGCTCCGGCCCCATGATCGCCGCCGCCTCGTCGCGCAGGCGCTCGATGCCGACCTCGGCCGCGCTCAGTCCGGCCTTCAGCAGCGATTGCACCCCGCCCAGACTCAGCGCCAACCCGACCAGTCGCTCCGCGCTACCCTCATCAGTGTGATGGAGCATGAACTCGCGCGTGTAGCGGAAGCGTCCGCTGGCGCTCATGCGCGCCAGGTGGCCCGACTTCTCCGCCCGCGCAACGCCCTCGGCGCTACCGTGACTCCGCTCAAGCGCGTGGACGCCGGCCATGAAGCGGCGAAACGCCGCCTCAGCCGCCCAGTGGGGCATCAGCGGCGGCCAGTCGTAGTCGCAGGCGGCGAAGACTCCGCCCGGCCGCAAGATGCGCGCCGCTTCGGCGAAGGTTGGATCGGGCAACATCCAGTGCAGCGATTGGGAGCAGGTGACGAGGTCAGCGCAGTCGTCAGCGAGGTTCGTCTCGTGCGAGAAGCCCTCAATGAAGGCCACGTTCGGCGCGGCGGTGGCGGCGCGAGCCTGGGCGCGCATGTCGGGCGAGGGTTCCACGCCCACCACCCGCGCGGCCCGGTCGGCCCAGTAGCGGGTGGACGTGCCCGTGCCGCTGCCCAGATCGACCACCAGCGACGGCCGCTCCACCCCGGCCAACAAGCACAGCGCATCGACCAGCGCCGCTGGCGGGCGCGGCCGGAAGCGGTCGTACACGTCGGCGAAGCCGGAGAAGCGCCGGACAGTTGCGCTTAAATCGCCCATGTGACAGCCTTGCGCTAGAGAACCACGCCGCTCGGGTCGTTGCCGCAGTCCACAATGGCCCGGTGGACGCGCACAGTGCTTAGCAGCGCCAGCCCAACGATGAAGAAGACGATGAGCGCGACAATGGCGATGCGCTGCGAGCCGGTGAGCTGCACGGCCAGAGCGAAGGCAAACGTGCCGATCCACGATGTGCCGCGCTCGCTGATCTCGTAGAAACCGAAGTACTCCGCCTCGTGGTCGGGCGGGATCATCTGCGAGAAGAGCGAGCGGCTGAGGGCCTGCGACCCGCCGAGGACGAGGGCCAGCGGGATGCCCAGAATGAACAGTTGCACTGTATTGGTCAGGAAGGCGTAGGCATAGATGACGATGCCCGACCAGATGACCAGGCTGGCCATGATGGCCCGCTTCGCGCCGATGCGCTCGGCGATTTTGCCGAAGAGCAGCGCCCCGCCAAAGGCCACGAACTGGATCATCAGCACCAGCAGCAGCACCGTCTGCGCGTCGACGCCAAGCTCGCTGGTGGCGAAAGCCGCGGCGACGACGATGACGGTCTGGATGCCGTCGTTGTAAATGAGGTAGGCGATCAGGTAGCGCAGGGTCATCGGGTAGTCGCGCCACAACTCGCCGAGCGTGGTCCAAATCTGCCGCAGACCGTGATTGAAGAGGTTCGTCTGCGGGCGGGCGCGGGCCGGGGCGCGCTGCATGAGCCGCCGCTGCGGGTAGAGGAAGGTGAAGATGAGCCACCACACGCCCGCCCCGGCCAGGCTGAGGCGCACGGCCAGCGTCGTGTCATCCATGAGCAGCAGCAAGCCAAGATTGAGCAGCAGGTACAGCCCGCCGCCCAGATAGCCCAGCGCCCAGCCGCGTGAACTGACCGCGTCGCGCCGGCCGGGCGAGGCGATCTGCGGCAGGAAGCTGTTGTAGAAGACGATGGCCGCGCCGAAGCAGAGGTTGGCGACGATGAACAATAAGCTGCCCATGGCCACCGCTCCGCTCGTACCGATCAGGGCCGTGTCGTCACGGACGAAGAAGAGCAGGATGGTGGCGAATGCGCCGCTATAGGCGAAAGCCAGCAGCATGCGCTTCTTGAGCGCGGTGTAGTCGGCGATGGCCCCCAACAAGGGCAGGAACAACACCTGGAGGACAACAGAGAGAGAGACGGCGAACGGGTAGATGGCCCCAGGCTCGATAGCCGTACCGAAGAGGCGGAAAGGCTCGGCCGCGGCCTCGGCTAACGACTGGATGTAGGGGCCAAGCAGGGCCGTAACAACCGTCGTGCTGAAGGCCGAGTTAGCCCAGTCATACATCATCCAGCCGGTGATTTCGCGCTTATCGTTCAACGATGCTCTCCTGGATGCCCGCCTGTTTGCACAAAGGACGACGGTGGCGCAAACCGAACCGTCGTCCCTGTCGCTTCTCATTTACCGCTCACATAGGCGGGAATTATGCCCTACCCCGCCACCAGCGGCAATCTTGGGCCAAAATGGCGCGCCGAATGAGGCCGCGGCGCTCATGGCCACCCGTGGGACGCAAACGGTCTACGTCCTGTGCCACACCCGCTCTTCAGGCTACGTTTACGACTCCGGCAGCGATCCCTGTGGCGCTTCAAAGGCCGGACGGCACGGATTGTAGTCGTCGCCGATGACAACCCGATAGTTGGCGTCGGACGCCTCGCCTGAAAGCTGGATGGCCCCTTGCGGCTTGCCCATAACCCACGCGAAGAGCCAGTCGTAGGAGCCTTTGAAGTTGTCGCCGTAGTAGGTCATTTCGGTAGTGGGCTGCGGGTCGCGCGTCTCCGTGATGACGGGCACGAAGCCGTACCAGGCCAGATTATCGGCCGCCAGCAAGCCTTGCGCCGGGTACTGGCTGGCGTTGATGATTTCCACCGTAATAGGCGCGCGGTCGGCCCGGTTCAGCGCCGGGGGCAGAAACAGGCGGCGGAACGTGTCGCGCATCATGTTGTCGCCTTCCCAGATGGGCAACTGCACCGCCGCGCCGCTGTCGGGCACGGTCCAGGCCTGCATCTTGCCCGCCAGGTAGAGGTGCTGCACGCCGTTATCGCGCACGGCGGGAGCCATCGACGCCAGTTGCAGGATGCGGCCGATGTCCATATTCGTCTCGACGACGTCGCTAAAGGTGGCGTACAACTCCGGGGCCTTAGCGATGAGCCCCAGGTCAACGCTCTGGTTGAGCATCGCCTGGAGAAGCTGCTGCTGGCGGCGGCCGCGGTCGAAGTCGGTCGTGGTCAGGCGCGAGCGGGCATACCACAGCGCCAGGTCGCCATCCATCTGGTGGATGCCGGCCTCCAGCTTGAAGCGGCCCCAGTTCTCCTCCAGCGTCGGGTCCAGTTCGGGCGAGAGGAGCCGCCAGTCCTCCAGCGGGCAACTGACGGCCATCGTCACCCCGCCCAACAGGTCGACGATGCGCTTGAAGCCGTCGAAGTCGACCTGGGCGTGATAGTGGATGGGGATGCCGAAGTTATAGAGGATGGTCTGCTCCAGCAGCTCCACGCCGCCGAGGCTGACGGCCGTGTTCAGGCGGCCCATGATGCGGTTGGGCATATAGACGTACAGGTCGCGCGGCAGGGAAATCATCGACGCCGTCTGGGCCTCGCGGTTGACGGAAACGACGATCATCGTGTCCGTGCGCGCATCGCCCGTGCCGTCGATGTTGACATCCTTGCCCAGCAGCAGGATGTTGGTCGTGCCCTCCGGCATCTCGAAAATGGGGACGGGTGACGGGATGGCCGTCGGCGGCGTGGGCACGCCCTCGCGCATGGAGCCGGTGATGTTGAGCGCCGCCGTCGGCTCGATCTGCGGCAGGCTGGTGGGCGTGGCTGTCGGTTCCGGCGTGTCGGTTGGGGCGGGGGTGGCGGTGGGTTCGGGAGTTGGCGTGCCGTCCGGCGTGCCCTCGGCCGCCGGCGTGTCGCTGACGCCGGGAGCAGGCGTTTCCGTCGGCGCGGCCGTCGCTTCCCGTGTTGGGGTGGCGGTGTCCGTCGGCGCGGCTGTTACGGTGGGGAACGGCGTCACCTCCGCCACCGCGCCGGCCGCGCCGCAGGCCGCCAGGCCCCCCGCGGCCAGCAGGGTGAGCAGCAGGAGAGCCAGCGCCCTCCCCGGGAGAATCAAACGATGAAGCTTCATAGGATTGGAGAGTGAGTTTGTCGCCCGGCTAGAGCTTCTCCCCAAACAAGGGATTGAGCCGGACGAACGTGGTGTAGCCGATAACAAGGACGATGATTGAGGTCACGAACGTGCGCAGCAGATAGGCCGGATTCATGCTGACCGGCCCGCCACTGTTGTAGGTCCCCCACAGCACCGTCCGGTAGCCGTCTATAATTGAGGCCATCGGGTTAATCCAGCGCATGACCTGACCGGGGTTAAAGGTGACGCCCAGAACCGTGGCCGAGTCGCCGAACATCTCCAGCGAGTAGAATACCGGCGTCAGGAAGAACCACGCCAGCATAACGACTTCCAGGATCATTAGTACGTCGCCGTAGAACACGGTCAGGCTGCCCAACAACAGGCACAGGCCGAGCGTGAAGATGAGCTGGGTCAGCAGAATGGCCGGAACCCACAGCGCGTGGACAGTCAGACCGATGCGAAAGACGTAGAGGAAAACGATCAGCACGGTGAACGCGAAGAGGAAGTTCACCAGGTTCGACAGCAGGGCCGACGCCGGCAGCAGTTCGCGCGGGAAGTAGACCTTTTTGACCAGCGCCGAGTTACCGGTGATGGAAATCGTGCCGCTGGTCAGAGCCCCGCCGAAGAAGTTCCACGGGATGAGACCGACCAGGACGAAGATGGGATAGTGACGGATCTGGTTGTTGGCCAAGACGGTAAACAGCACCGTGAAAACCAGCATCAGGAATAGCGGGTTCAGCAGGCTCCAGAGGATGCCCAGCGTCGAATTCTTGTAGCGGGCCTTCAGATCGCGGACGACCAGGTTGCGCAGCAGATAGCGATAATGGCCTAGCTCGCGGGCCTTTTGCCGCCAGTCAGTCCAGCGCCGTTCAGCGTTGTAGAGGTAAATGGGCGTCTCGTCGGCAGGCTGCGCCCGGTTCTCAGGACTCATCCGGTGTGTTATCTCCCGTCGCCGCGCGCGGCAACGGTTGAGGATTATACCCGGTTTCGCGCGGAATCGCAGGGTGGCGCGCCGATGGCGCAAATCTCATGGTTTCTCGCGGGGGTGACGGCGATTCTTTGCAGTGCCTTCCAGCGCTTTCAACGTGCTATTCGTGTCCACGAGCAACCGCCAGCGCCTGGGCGTAGACGGCGGCGATCTCAGCTACGTGTTCATCGACGCTGCGCACCGGAGGAATGCCGGCGCGCAGCCGGGGTAGCAAATCCGGTTCGTCCAGCAACCGGCGCAGCGCGCGCTCCAGAGCAACCGCGTCACCCGCCGCGAACAACAAGCCGTCGACCTCGTCACGGACCATACTGCCCGTCGCTCCCAGCGCCGAGCCGACCACTGGCAATCCGGCGGCAAACGCCTCGCGGATGATGGCCGGCGAACCTTCGTACCACAGCGTCGGCATCACCAGCGCATCGAGCCCGGCCAGCGCTTCCCAGAGGCGGCCGCGCGAGATGAGACCGTTGAAGCGAATGCCCGGATGGCGCGCGGCGGCGCGGAGTTCGGCGGCGTAGTCGGGGAAGACGGCCATATCCCCATAGATGTCCAGCGTCAGGTCATTGGCCGGCAGGCCGTTGATGGCAGCGATCAACGTGTGGATGCCCTTTTGCCGGCTGATGCTGCCGACATAGCCCAGACGCAGGCCGCCAGCCGGACCATCCCTGCGTCCCGCCCGTAACCGTTCCGGCAGATCAGTTGGCGCGTCCAACCCGAGCGGGTTGATTACGACGTGGCCTGTCGGGAAGCCTAGTGCCCCGTAGATATCGCGCACAAACTCATTAGGGGCGAGGACATGGGCCGCAGCGGCAAAAATCGGCCCTAGCAAAGCATTGCGACGGCGCAGTAGCGGACCGACGACCAGCCCCAGCGCGGGCGGGCTGGGCAGCCCGGCGCGCGCCAGAGCGCACCGGCCACAGTTGCTAAAGGTCGCGTCCGGCCCGCCGCACACCTCGGCGCTGAAATTAGTGAGCAATTGCCCGTTGGCGCAAGCGTACCAGTAGTCGTGGAGCGAGATGATGTAAGGGATCGCCCGCGCCCGCAGGGCCGCGCCCACGGCCGCCGGGACGCCCATCAGGTGTTGCACGTGAACGATGTCGGGCTGCTCAACGTCGAGGACGGTTTCAAAGGCGGCCGCCAGCGCCGGCTGCCGGTAGACGCTGCGAAAGACGGCCGTCGCCCCGCGCGGCCCGGCCGGGACGCGGTAAACCCGCACGCCGTCCTCAATGGCTGGCTGCGCCGTAAAGGTTCCATCCCGGTTCAGCGGAGTGAAGACGGCCGCTTCGTGGCCGGCCGCGACCTGTCGCCGGGCGACCGATTGGGTATATAACTCCGTTCCGGCCACGTGGTCGGGCACGTATTGGTGAACGACGTGGAGAATGCGCATACGCTAGGATCGGACGATCGCCCGATAGTGGGATAATACCCTTTCGGTGACGGCGTCCCAATTATATTCCTGCCCCACCTTGCGCCGGCCGTTCTCGCCCAACTGGCCGGCGTAGTTCCCGTCGGATAGCAGGCGTTCCGTGGCCGTCTCGAGCGCGGCCACGTCGCCGAAGGGAACAAGCAGGCCATTGACGCCATCATCGACCACACCCGGGATGCCACCGGCCCGCGCGGCCACGACCGGCCGGCCGTGAGCCCACGCCTCCAGCAGGACAATGCCGAAGGAGTCGCTGCGCGACGGCAGCAGCAGGCAGCCGGCCCGGGCCACCACGGCATGCTTGTCCGCTTCCGACAGGAGGCCCAGCGGCCGGACGCGCGCCCGCTCGTCCGCCGACAAGCCGGCGTAGAAGCGTTCGAATTCCGGCGTCGCCGAGCCGATCAAGGCGATGGCCCGGCCCGGCAAACGCAGGATGGCCCGGGCGGCGTGGATGGCCCCCTTATCGTAGGACAAACGGCCGACGAAAACTGCATAGGGCTCCGGCCAGGGGCGGCCGGCGGCCGGCCAGAAGGGGGAGAAGGTGAAGTCGTCCGGCAACGGGTCCACACCGCCGCCAATGACGGCGATCTTTTCCGCCGGGACACCGTAGACGGCCAGCCCGTCCCGCTCGACGTCCGTCAGCACCAGCACCCGCGCCGCGTCGCGCATGATCTGCCGCTGGTGCTGCATGGTTGAGTTGCGGGCCACGCGGTCGTCGAATCCCGCGCCGAGGTGGGCGAATGGCGTGACGACCAACGGCCAGGCGGTTCCGCATGCGGCGCTATAAGCCGCCACGAGCGCCGCTTCCCAGGAGACGTTGAAGGCGTGGATGACGTCCGGCGACGCTTTATCAACCAGCTCCGGCAGGATGTCATCGAACCCGACAATGGACGGCACGCGCCGGGCGAGCGCCATGAGCGCGCCAACGTGGTTGCCGGGCGCGGCGGAGAGCAACACCATCGCCTTGCGGTAGAGCATCAACCCGCGCCGCCCGCCCGGAAACCGCCGGATGGGCAGGCGGAGGAGGGTTAACCGCTCTTCGCGCGCCTCTATTCCCGCCGGCGCGCCCTCCCAGAACTGAGACTCGCGGACGGCCGCGCCGGTGACTACGGTCACCCGCTGGCCGCTTGCCACCAAGCCGCGCGCCAGCGCGCCGACGTAGCGCTCGCCGCCGCCGGGCATCGGCGGGAAGGCGGGGGTTATAAGGAGAACGTGCACGGGGTCATGAGCCGCGGGTCTTGGTGAGCGTACTGGTGGCAGTGGCCCGGCGCGGACGGATCGACCGCGCCGGGGCTATGACCGTCTGAGAATAGCGGAGTCTAGGGTTTTAGCAAGACCACCGGCATCAGGATGCGCTCCCCGCCATCAATTACCCGAGCCGAAATCTCGACCGACTGACGGTTATTGTTGATAGCGCCATTCGAGGAAGTCACCTCGACCGTGACGCGACCCAGCGGGTGGCGGCCCTCACTCAGGTTGTCGGGTAAGCGCACCTCGACGGGTACCTGCACCGCCCCGGTCGCCGTCCCGGTGGGATACGGGATAGTGATGCTGCTGTTATCGGCCGTCAATCGCCAGTTGAAGGGCGCGCCGGGCAGGTTGAGGCTCAGCGTCAGCATAGCCTGCACGCGCCGCTCCATGCCCGGCGCGTACCCGATGACGATCTCCTTCGGGGCCAGCGTAAAGTCCGGCGTGGGCGGCGGCGACCCGGTTGAGTCGAAGCTCGTTCGCGCCGGGTCGTGTTTGAACATCGGCCAATCGGCCGTCGTCGCTCCGTTGGGCAGATCCCAGACGTAGAGACGGCTATTGAAGGCGATCAACTCCAGCTGGCCGTCGCCATCGACATCGGCCACGGCGGGATTGTTGAGCAACAGCCCGTTGGCATAATAATACGGGTCAGCAGCGCTACTGGACGGTGTCTTGGTGATCATCCGGCCGTTGCCATCGATGACGCCGATCGTCCAGCCGATGGTCATGAAGATTTCCATCTTGCCGTCGCCGTCATAGTCGCCCAAGACAACGCTCTTGCCGACATTCTGGTTGTCAGTGTCGCCGAACGGGCTGCGCGGCGTCATGGGGAAGCCGCTGACGCGCGCGCCGTTGGCGTGCCAGGCATACAGCTCTCCCTTCAACGTGGCGATCACGATCTCCGGCTGGCCGTCGCCGGCAATATCCCCTATCGCCGGCGAGCCGGGCAGCAGGTCGTTGGTGGGCAAACCACCGCCCCAACCGGCCAATTCGCGTCCCTGACTGTCGAACGCCCACATGCGCCGGCCGAAGTTCGGCTTGTCCGGGCTGGCGTCGTGGTAGAACGTGCCCGTACCGATGAAAATCTCCGGCCGGCCGTCGCCGGTCACGTCGGCCAGGGCCGGGGTCGATTGAAACACCTCCAGGCGGTACTGCGGGAAGCCGGGCAGGAGCTGACCGCTGCCGGTCAGGCCATAGAGACCGCCGCCGCAGTTCCCCGGGGCCCAGCCTGCGGGCAGGCGATAGGGACACGTCCAGCCGCCCGAGTCGCCGGGGTAGCGGCTGTCCCAGTTGCCTTCGTCGGTGCCGAGGATGATGTCGGGCCGCCGGTCGCCGCTCAAATCGGCCAGCGCCGGCGAACTCCAGATGGTGTCGCCCAGCCTCGTGCGCAGATTGTCCCAACCGAAGCGATAGTAGAGGGCGCTGGGCGGAGGGAAGCCGCCCACAAGCGCGCCCGTGTGGTGGAAGGCATAGATGCGAGCGTCAAAACCGCCGATTACGATTTCCAGGTCGCCGTCCCCGTCCAGATCGCCCAACGCCGGCGTGCTAAAGAACGGATCAGGACAGTTACCCGGCGGCACTTTCTCGTCGTCGGATAGCTGCGGCCAGTTGGGCAGCGGCCGCCCCTGGTTGTCGAGGACGATGACGGCCCCGGGTTTGCAGTCCGACGCAATGGCGCTCGTGGCAACGACAACTTCCAGGCTGCCGTTGCGATCAAGATCGCCCACGGCCGGCGACGCGGCGAAGCTTTGCCGGTTGGCGGCCATGCCGAACAACCCGGCCACGTCGCGATCCCAGAGGATGCCGCCGTTGGCGACGGCCACGACATGGCCGTTGTTGGTCGCCACGATGACATCGAGGCGGCCGTCGCGGTTGAGGTCGCCCACCGCGGGTGAGCTCTGGTGACAGTTATGGTCGGAGCCCGACCACGGACACGAGGCGGCCGGCAAGGCTACCGACCATTTGGGCGCAACCTGACCATCAACTCCCGCCGGCTCCTCCTGTCCGCCAACCATTGACACTAGAAATGCCAGAAGGCCCAGGACAAACAGCCCGGCCGCTCTGGCCTGTGTGTACACACGCATGTTGAACTCCTTGGCGCAACGCAACCGAGAACGTCCGGGCGCGATCCGGGCCTATTGGAGCGGCGTAGGCCACAGCGCGCTATCGCTGGGAGGCGACACTCGGGCGAGCACTACTGGCCGCGTCGAGCAAAGCGATATAGTGCTGAACCACCCTATCGGGGCGGTAATGCTGGCTGACGAACTGCCGGCCCTGGCGACCCATTTGCCGCCGCAGCGAGTCGGAGCCGAGCAGTAGCTGGAGTGACGCATCAAACTCGTCAGCCGTGCGGTAGTATAAGCCCCCATTGCTCTGCTTGCATTGGTACTTTACTACCTCACATTGTTCGTTCACCAGCATCGGCGTGCCCGCGGCCCACGCTTCAAGCGTAATCATAGACAAGCTCTCGTAAAGCGAGGGGAGTGTCACCACCGCCGCCGCGGCGATAGCGTCGAACTTGTCCGCTTCGGGGAGGAAGCCGAGGGGAACGATGTCGGGGTGGTCGGGCAAAGTCAGATTAGCGCGGCCGATCAGAACCAGCTTGAGGGGCGTAGCGGGGTTGGCTTGGCGGAAGCGGGTGAAGTAGTCCAGCAACTCGGGCACATTCTTCGATTCGTCCACGCGCCCGACGTAGAGCAGGAAAGGTTCATGAAGGTTATACCGGCGGCGGAATCGTTCGGGCGAAACATCATCGGGCAGCGCCACCCCCACCCCTGCTAAGGTGTTCGGTACCTGGTGATTGCGCGTTACGCGCTGCACCAGCGCGCGCTCTGGCTCGGTGTTGTAGAAGATGCCCCGGGGCAGGTGGAAGACCGGCCGGAACAACGCCATGTGGACGAACGGGTCGTCGTGGGCCGTTGGCACGAGAAAGGCCTTGTCAGAGACGAGGGGCAAACCGAAATAGGTCGAGGCGTAGTGGAAAGTGTAGAAGATGAAAGCGTCGGTCGTCTCATAGGCGCGGCGAACCGCCGTGAAGAGCGGTGTGGAGAACGGCCCCTGGTCTTTCACCCACTGCACCTCGTCAAAGAGCGTATGCTGGTGGGTCATGACCAGGCGCGTCTGGCGCTGCGCCTTCTTCCAGTCACGCGCCGCGTCAACGGGAAAGCGGCGCACCCGGACGCCGTTCTCCTCCGTCTCCCCCGGCGGATAATGGTCGGCCCAGGTGATGTAGTCGAGGGCACAGGTGGTCAGGACGGTGACGTCGGCCGTTGCCGCCAGCTTTTCGGCCAGCCAGCGGGCGTGCTGCTCCGCGCCGCCGTTGACTTCGGCGCCGTACCGTTGGACGACAATGACAAGGCGGCGGCGTGCGGCGGTCATGCGAGCGTCAGGTCGAATGTCTCCTTCAGGAAGCGCATGACGTTGCCCTCCAGCGCTGTGTCGTTGTAGCGCCGCGCCCAGCGGCCAGCCTCGTCGCGCATGGCAGCGTAGCGGGCTGGATCGTCGAGCAGGGCCAGCACTTGCGCCGCCGCCTCGTCCGGACGCCGCTTGTCGAAGATGATCCCCGCCGGCCCGGCAACCTCGACCATTGGCTCCTGGTTATGGACGGCCACCGGCACGTTGAAGTAGAGGGACTCGGCGATGGGCACGCAGAAGCTCTCCCACTCCGATGTAACGAAGAGCAGCCGCGCGTTCTGATAGAGCGCGCCCAGCACGCCGGGGTTATTGACCTGCCCGGCGAACAGCACGCGGTCTTGCAACCCGTGGGCCGCGATCTGCCGGTCGAGTTCGGCCGCGTAGCTCTTAGTCTGATCGCGCGTGCCGGCCAGAATCAGGACCATATCCGGCCGCGCGGCGTGGAGGCGGGCGAAGATATCGATCAGCGCGCCGACATCCTTCTGGGGGACGATGCGGCCAACCAGCAACACGTACTCCAGTTTGGCCAGCAGCGCCGCCAGTTCGGCGTCGTAGGCGGCGTCGAATTTGGTCGTGTCGGTGGTGTAGAAGAGTTTGTGCATCAAGTCGCCGGGAAAGCCGTTCTCGCGCAGGATGCGGCGCGAGTCCTCCGAGTGGACAACGTACTGATCGAAGCGGCCGGCCAGGGCCGGCAGCATGTCCAGCCCATGCTGGCAGAGGTATTCCAGGTGGGCGTTCTGGCCGGCGAAGAGGCGCGGCGGGCAGATGCCGTGGTAGTCCATGATCTTGAAGTCAGGACTATCGAGCGCCGCTTGAACGTTATCAGCCCAAATGGAGTAGTGGAACCATAGCAAGTCGTTGCCCGTCGGCTGATACGTGCGCGACAACTGGGCCGCAGCCTGGAGTTGCGGCGCGATGTGATCCGCGTAGACGGTTGCCGTCGCGCCCCATTGGCGGAAGAGGCGGGCCAGAGCGAAGACGTAATTGCTAACCGC
>CAZSOD010000056.1:0-5169 GCA_964608255.1 uncultured Ardenticatenaceae bacterium | reverse complement strand
CGCGGGTTGCCGACCCGCAGTCGCGGGCTTGTGGCGTTTCGTTGTGTCTCGGTCATGCTGCGTGTTGTCGGTATCCGGTGTCTGGTAAGTCAATGCTCCGGTGCGGTCGCCGGCGGTCGTTTTACTGCTGCGCCGCCACCCGTGAAAACAGCTCGCGGTAGCGCGGGATAACCCGCGGCCACTGGTAGTTGTCGAGAACGTAGCGCCGCCCGCCCTGGCCCATGCGCGCCGCCGTCACCGGGTGGTCGAGCAGGTAGTCGAGCGTAGCCGCGAACTCGTCGTAGTCCGTGAAGTATAGCCCTCCGTTCGATTTGCGGCAGTGTTCGACAGTGACGGCGCAGCGCCCGTGCACCAGCGCCGGCGTCTCCTGTAGCCAGCTCTCCATGAGGGCAATGGAGAAGCTTTCATTGACCGACGGCAGGCAGAAGACTGCCGCCGCGGCCAGCGCATCGCGCTTGTCTTGCGCCGGGACGAAGCCCAGGTCAACGAAACCATCGGCCGCGGCCGCCGGCAGCGCCACCTCGCCCGGCCCAAGCAGAACCAGCCGCGCGCCGCGCCCCTGCCCCGTCTCGCGCCAGTAGCGCGCCCAGTAGTCGAGGAGCAACGGTGTGTTCTTGCCCGGCTCGCGGCGGCCGACGTAGAGGACAAACGGGCCGTCAATGCCGTACTGGAGACGAAAGCGGGCGGGGTCGCCGGGGGGTTCCACGTCCACCCCTTCGCCCAGCACCGCGCGCACCTGGCCCAGCGGGCCGGGGAAGAGTTCATCCGCCAGCGCCCGCTCGGCGTCCGTGTGGAAGACCAGGGCCCGCGCCCGCGGCAGCGCCTCGCGGTAGACGCTCAGCCGGGCATAGCTCTCGTCGTGCAGGCAGGGGATGATGACCGATCGCTCCGGGCAAACGCCGACCCCGTAGACCGTTGTGGCGAACAGGTAGGGAATGAAGACAAACAGGCGGCCGGCCGCCTCGCGGGCCATGAACTCGTAAAGACCGGGCACGCGGATCATCTCGTCGATATAGATTCGCTCATCTTCCGCGCGGATGGGCAGATTATGCATCAGGCGAGCGTTGACCGCGTCGAACGCCGCCCGATCGCGCTTTTGCACGGGAAAACGCCGCACGAACACGCCATCAACCACGGCCGGGCCGGCGGGATGGTAGCCACGACCCCAGTCGGCGTACAAATCGCGGGTGGTTGTCGTCAGCACCTCGACCGGCACCCCGGCGCGATGCAATTGCCCGGCCAGGCGGCGCGTCTCGGCCTCCGCCCCGCCGGGCGCGTCTGGCCCATACCAGGGGGTGACAAAGGAAATGACGGTCATCGGCGGGAACCGGCGAGTCTAGCGGTCGTCGCCAGCCGCGTCCTCCAGCTCCTGGCCCATCACGCTGAGCGCCTGTAACAGATGGTTGGTCGCGCTCACTTGTCGCGCCGCGCTTTGGTTAACATAATAGGTCACCAGCTCATGGAACTTCGTCCGCAGCCAAACGAGAAGCGCGCCGATGATCGGCACGCCCGACTTGCTGACGAAGACCGGTACCTGGTAGTCATCCAGCGCCAGCCGTGCCTGGTACAGGTGCTCATAAAACTCCGGCGAAAACCGCTTGCCGGTCACGACCAGATCGCCGGAACCGGCTGCGCCCGGGCCGACGGCCGCGCGCTTGGCGATAATCTGCTGCCGGATCTGCTGCATGATCGCTTCGACGTTGACTTCTGGCTCGTGTGTTAGCTGATCAGTCACTTCGCTTCCTCACTCCTGCGCCGGGTAGAGGCCGGCTACGCGAAGCGTCCACACATCGCGCAGGATGGCGGACGGTTTGCGCTGATAGTTCTCTTCAAGACGCCGGCTCTCCAGCGTATAGGTAGTTTCCCGATACGGCAGGTCGTGGTCGACCAGCCAGGTGGGGTCGCCGATCCAGTAGACGGCGCGGCCACTATTGTGCCATATCTCGATAGCTCGAACCAAGTCTGCGGCGGGCAAGGCGGGGTCACGCAGGGCAAACGCGCTGTGGCCGTAGATAAACTGCAGCGGCGTGCCGAAGAAATCGCCATTGCCGATGGGCACGCCGTCGTAGAAAAGCAAGATCGAGTGGGGCGCCAAGGCGGCATTCAAGGCGTCAAGTTGGGCCGCCAGTCCCCGGTTATCAACCTGGCTGACGAAGCCGCGGGCCGACCAGCCCAGCCCGGCCAACCACAGGACGGCCAGCGCCGCGCCAAGGACGCGCGCCCAGGTAACTCGCTGCCCGGCCAGCCAGCCAAGCAACGCGGCCGCGGCAATCGTGAAAAAGGGCGCCGCCGCCGGCACGAAGCGGCGCATGGCATAGACCTGATGCGGGTTGGCGCGCAGGCTCCACAAGTAGAGCGCGGCAAACAGCGCGCCGGTGGCCAGCACAAGCGCCGTGCGCCGGCTGACGCGCCAGATTAGCAGGCAGACGCCGGCCACGCCCAGCCAAACGCCCACCGGCGACAGGTACCAGCCCAGCCGTCGCCAGTTCTCGTGGTCGGTCAGAGGGATGGTCCCGCCACTGAAAGGGTCGGGGCGAACGACGGCCGCGCCCAGCACCGGGCGAATGAACCAACCGTAGACGGCGAAGACCAGCGTCACGGCAATGAGCGCCAGCAACGCGTAGCGGCGGTAGCGGCCGTACCCGGCAATGAACCGCGGCCCGGCCCGCCGCAACCACCACAGGAAGGCAACGGTCATGACCACCCCAACGACGGGAATAGCCCAGTTAACGCGCAACAGCCGCAAGCCAAGCCCGGAGTGGACGACGAAGTAGGGGCGGCTCTGCCACCAGGCGTGAGCGAAGGAGTGGCCGATGAGCAGGACCAGGGGAATGAGGAACCAGGCTACGCTGCCCGGCTCGGCCGCGCGCCGCCCGCCGGCCAGCAGCCATAACGCCAGCAGCGCCAGCACGGGCAGCAGCGCCAGCAAATCCACCCGCGTCAGATAGACCAGCCCCAGCGACACGCCGGCCACCAGCGCCCACAACCGCCCCGCGCCGCAACGGCCGCCCGCATCCGGGCCTGGCCCCAGCCACATACCCAGGGCGCACAGGCCGGTCCACAGTAGGTACTGCGTCAGCATCTCGGTCGTCGGGTAGCGGGCGAACCATACCTGGAGCGCCGTCGCCGATAGGGCGACGAGGGCCAGCGCCGCCGTTTCCCGGCCGGCAAACTGGCGCGCGGTCAGGTAAACGGCCAGACAGCCCAACGTCGCCCAGAGGCCGTTGATGAGCAGCGCGGCGCGGACGGCCTCCGGCGTGCCGGCTAACGCGTCTGAATGAGTGGTAGCGACCAGGCTATAGGCAACAGCCTGCCAGACTGGATGGAGCGGGTAGAATTGCGGCGTGATCTCTCCGGTAGGCTCGCCGTCCACGTAGAAGCCGGGGAAAAGGTAGTAGCCGGCCACCGGGTTGTCCGGTTGGGGGCGGAGCACTGTTGGATAGAGCACTTCATCGAGCGCGGCCAGCGCTTCATCCCGGACGACGATGCTGCCTTCGCGGGCAATAGACGCGCCGATGCTGACATACACCCCCGCGTCGGCCGCGCCCAGCATGTACTCGTGCGGCCGGAAGAAAAGCCAGCCGGCAGCCACAGCCCATAGCGCCAAGAATGCAGGCTCGCTCCAGCGCGGCAGCCGCGGAAAGAGGGACGACGCGGCGTCGTCCGTGGCCGCTTCGGTCGGGCCGCGGCCCGTTCGGCCGCGCCAGAGGTCGAGCGCCAGCAGCGCGACGACAAGCGCCAGCCAGGCCAGCGCCAGCCGCCCTGCGCTGTAGAGACCGAGCTCGGCCAGCACCAGGGCCAGCCAGCCGACGGCCGCCAGCCCCAGCGCCAGGGCGGCGAAAGCCAGCGGGAGCGCCAGCCGGCCACGCACGAACTGGCGGACGACCAGCCAGCCGGCCACGAAGCCGGCCACGGGTAACAGCAGGACGGCACTCCACCCGGGCATGACTACCGATCACGCTCCACTACTTCGCGGAGAAAGTCAACGCAGGCGGCGGCGACGCTGGCGGGGTCGCACACCTCGGTCACATAGCGCGCGGCTGCCGCCCCCAACGCTGCCCGCCGCGCGGGCGACCGGACCAAGTCCAGCAGGCCGGCCAGCAGCGCCGCTTCATCCATGGGCGGAACCTTAAGCGCCGCGCCATCGGGAATCTCGGCGTACCAGCCGTGGTCAAAGACAACCAGCGCGCGCCCGGCGGCCATCACACGCAGCGCCGCGGCCGAGGTCTCGCCCAGCGTCGGAAAGCGCAGGTTGAGAACGACGTCAGCCGAAGCTGCCCAGTCGTTGAAGGCGTCGCGCGACTCGACATAATCCAGTCGAATGACCTGCTCGCCCAGTTCCAACTCGCGCACGGTTGTCTCCAGGTCAACCTCGGGTAGCACCTCGCCAACGATCAGGAACCGGGCCTCGGGCGCAAAGGCCAGCAGCCCTCGGAAAGCGCGCAACGCCAGCGGCAACTGCTTGGCGGCCGTCACCTGGCCCACCACGGCGACCAGCGGTGCGCTATCCGGCAGCCCCAACTCGGCCCGGCGAGAATGAACCGGGCGTCGGGCGACCATCTGCGGGATGACGCGCACGCGGGCGGCCGGCCGGACGGCGCGGATCATCTCCGCGACAGCATGGCTGTGGACGATGAGCCCAAGGCTGGCGTCGATCAATCGCTCGTGCAGCGGAACTTCGTAGAGCGGGTTGGAAGCAACGCCGGCGCGAATGTCGCGCAGCCGGCTGGCCGCGCCCGCGCCCAGCGCATAGCCCATTTCTCGCGCATAGGCCGGAAAGCTGCCGCCGCCCAGCGTCAGGTCAGCGATGAAGTGGTGGAGGAAGGCATCGTGGAGCACGACCACGCCAGGATAGCGCAGCAGCGTCTCGTAGATGGCCCGATGGTGGGCGCTGTTGCCCATGTGGTAGAGGGGTAAGTCGTAGGCCCAGCGCTCGGCGGGGTAGGCGGCCGTGGGTCGCGCCGGCCAATCACCCGGTACGGCGAAATCGCCGTCGGCGAAGAGCGTCACGCCCGCCCGCACCGCCAGATGAGGCAGCAGGTCGGCGCTATAGTCGGCAATGCCGCTGCGGGCGGGCGGCAGCGGGCTGAAGTAGGCCACGCGCAGCTGCCGCGCCGCTGGATCGAGGCCGCGGTCGAGCGCCGCCCAGTCGCTCTGCGCCTGCGCCGT
>CAZSOD010000055.1:0-21690 GCA_964608255.1 uncultured Ardenticatenaceae bacterium | reverse complement strand
TGACCCACGCCGGCAGCGGCACGGCCACCCACCGCTTCCAGAACTTCGCCGTGCCGGTGGCGGGCAAGACGGGCACGGCCGAAGCGCCGCCCGGCCTGCCGCACGCCTGGTTTGTCGGCTACGCGCCGGCCCAGCCGTTCACCGCCCCCGATGGACGCGCGGTGGAGGGGCCGGAGTTGGCGATCGCCGTGGTGCTGGAGCACGCTGGGGAGGGCTCGGAAGCGGCCGCGCCACTCTTCCGCCGCGTTGTGGAGGCGTACTACGGGCTCGAGCCGACGCCGTTTCCCTGGGAGTAGGGCGGCCTGACGCGCCGCGTCGTGACAGGCCGCGCACCTGAGGTATTCTTGCTCACGCGCGGGCTCAAGAATACGCCCTGCACCCTCCCACGCGATGGAGAAAAGTCCCCATGGTCCGTCCCCGGTTGCGCGTCGCTGGCTTGGCCGCAGGCTTCTTTCTATTCGCCCTGACCGCCGCTCGTCTCACGACCGGGGTCGCCCGCAGCTCATCCAGTGCTGTGGGAGTCATCGCTTATGAGCGTGGCAACGAGATCCGGCTCATCAACAGTGACGGCAGTAACGACCGCCATCTGTGGCAGCAACCCCTTCCCAATGGCTTCCGGGGAATCAGTGGGCTTCAATGGCGCGGTGACGGCCGAGCACTGGCGTTTACGTCCGACTACCAGAAGACCTGCTCGCTGTACGATGGCGACGTCTTTACCATCAATGCCGACGGCTCAGGGCTAAAACGCGTCACCAACTCGCCTGCTTGTGCCGACCTTGCCGCCTTTGCCAAAGGTACGGTGAAGGTGCAGGTGGAAAACCTCACGACGGAATCGCAGTTCCTGCTGTACATCGAGGGGGCGCCAACGGCTATCCTGACCACGATTGCGCCCGGCGCGATCGTGGATGTGAACCTGTCCGGCGTCGCCGATCTGGGCGATTTCGGGCAGCAAGTCATTGCCATCAATGGCCGGTACCGCTGGTATGACCCGGCTGAGTCGGTCAATGTCAGGGCGGGGCAGACGGTCACCGCTCCCACACGTCTCGTGCTGCGGGCACAGGGCAACGTCTATGCCAACATGGGGGCATCGAACCCTGCCTGGCATCGGAGCCGCTCGAAGATCGGCTTCATTTTCTATGAAGGGATTCTGATGCAGATTGCGGCCACGCCGCCTGTTGCTGGAGCCGATAATTTGCTCCTGGGTCCGGGCGCGGGCGTGATCGCCACTGCCATGGCCTGGTCGCCAACCGACGACCGCATCGTCTACAGCGACCTTGACACCATCAGCCTCGTTCAGCCCGGGGCCACCAACGGGGGAGAGGCGCTTATCGACAAGGCCGGAACGGAGATGGTCTTAGGGCTCGACTGGCTGCCGGATGGTTCAGGCTTCGTCTTCGCCATCACGGGCGGCGTGCTCGGACAGGAACACAGCAATATTTACGAGTACAACTTCGCCGATGTCACGCTGACACCGATCACTGATTTTGCTGACGACTACGCCGGCGCTTTGAGCGTGTCGCCTGATGGTCAGGAGATAGTTTTTGAGTTTGTCCGCGAAATCGGCGATCCGTCGGAACTGTGGATCATCCGGCGCGACGGGTCTGGCCTCAGGTCATTGGGCGCTCAGGGCGAATCGGTTGACTGGCAGCCGGGCACGGGAATTGAGTTTACTCATCGCCTCTTGTTGCCGCTGCAACTTGACCGTTGAGCGAACCTAGACGGCGCGCCGTCCTCGCCCCTCCCCGGCGCTTGCCAGAGCAGTTGACGCTCATCCGCAGCGTGATATAATCCGCTCAGGTTCACACTCCGGGCGATTAGCTCAGTTGGTTAGAGCGCTACGTTGACATCGTAGAGGTCAGAAGTTCGAGTCTTCTATCGCCCACCTCCGCCAGACCTGACAGGTCGCAGAAGACCTGTCAGGTCTTTTTGTTTTCCATTGGGTTTTGGCGATAATGCAGAACCCACTCATGAACCAGAAATACCGCCTCAGCCCCTCGACCGTCGCCGCCTATTTCAAGCACCGCTGCGACCGCCAGTTTCGCTGGAACAGCGTCGAGCAGACCGACCGCGGCCGCGCCGGCATCGGCTGGAACGTGCCGCGCAGCCCTCGCTTCCATAGCCGCCCCGGCATCGCCCTGCTCATGGCGAGTGGGGACGAGTTCGAGGTGGCCCAATTGGCGGCGCTGGAGTCGACGCACGGGGCCAACCAGGTCTATCACCTAGGCTTCGAAGAGGACGACAGCGGCCGCCCCAAGGTGCGCCCGCTGCCCCTGCCCGAGCTGGCGGCGGCGCTGCGCCGGCCCACGCCGCCGCGTTTCTGCGCCCAGATTCTCATCGACCTGGAGGCGGAGGGCGCCGCGGCCGACTTCCTGCGGCGCTTCGACCTTGACCCGGGGCGTGTCCGCGTGGGCACAGCGCGGCCCGACCTGCTGGAGGTCGTGCCCGGCGAGGACAGCCGCGACCGCCTGCGGGTGTGGGACTTTAAGGCCAGTCACGCCGCCCGCCACGAGCACTACGTCCAGGTCGCCTTTTATACACTGCTGCTGGAGCAGGTCGTCGCCGCGCGCGGCCTGAGCGAGCGGTACGCCGTGGACACCGCGACGGGTGTTATCTTTTCCCGTCAGGGAGAGGAGCCGTTTGAGCTGGCTCCCTACCGGCTGGCGGTGGAGGACTTCCTGCGCCACCGGGCAATGCCCTTGCTGGCAACTACGGCCGCCGAGGCCCACTACCACGTCAACGAGGGCTGCCCCATGTGCCAGTACCTCGAGTCGTGCCGCGGCGAAGCCGACGCCGGCGGCGACCTGTCGCGCGTTGCCTACATGACCTCGGAGTCAAAGCGGCGGCTGGTGCGCTCTGGCATCCGCACCCATCGCGAACTGGCCCGGCTGTCGCCGGATGACGCGCGCTGGGAGCCGTTGCGCGCCGCGGGCCATGATTTGTCGGTCAACCTGCCGCGCTACGTGGCCGTGGCCCAGGCGCTGGAGGACGGCCGCCCGCGCTCGCTGGATAGCCAATCCCTGACTATCCCCGCCTACGAGGATGTGCGCGTTGTCATCAGCGCCGAGCAGGACCCGGTGACCAACACCTGCTTTGCGCTGGGTCTGAAGGTCCTGGAGGGCTGGGATGATAAGTCGCGGCCGATCGGCTCCGAGCGCGTCTTCCTGTTGAACGACCCAAGCGAAGAGGGGCGACTGCTGCTGGAGTTCCTGACGGCGCTGAATGAGCTGCTGGTGCGGGTGGACGCGGCCAATGCCGCGATCGCCGCGGAACTGGAGGCGGATACGCCCGAGGTGGCGGAGAAGCGAGCCGCGCTTGCCACGGCTACGGCCCAGCGGGACGCCTTCAAGCAGGCTCACCCGCGTCTGAGTTCGAGCAAGGCTGACCATGCCGCGCTCATCGTCCGCCGGGAGGAGCTCAAGGCAGCCGAGAAGGAGGCGAAAGACGCGCTGGGGCGGGCGGAGAAGCAAGCCCGATGGCAGAACCACCGCCGGCAGAAGCGCCTGCACTTCTACGTCTATGACGGCTTTGATCTGAGCGTGCTGAAGCGGCTGGTGGAACGCCACCTGTTCGACCGCGACCCGGCGCTGCTGGCCCAGCTCTTCATTCTCGTCCGCCTGTTCCCCCCGGAATCCGTGCTGCCCGATGCCGATTCGTTTCGCAGCATTCCCGGCACAGTCGTGATTCGAGCCTTGCAGCAGCTCGTGGCCCTGCCGTCACCCTACGTCTACGACCTGCGGACAGTCACGGAACTAATTCCCGATGGCGAGGACGGCCGCCGCCCCTATCGCTTCCGGCCCCCAACCGGCTTTGTCTTCCGCGGCACGAACCAGATCCCGTTCGAGCGTATCCACGACGTGTGGCAGGGCCGCCCGTTCCAACTCAAGCCGTCCGACCCCGAGGCCATCCCGCCAGACGAGGTGCGCCGGCGCATCGAGCGGGCGGTCATTGACAAGCTGCGGGCGACCGACGCGGTGGTGCTGTGGCTGAAGCGCGAATACCGCGACCGGCTGCTGCTGCGCAAGGAGCCGTTCCGCCTCTACGAAGGCTTTGACCCGCTGGGCTACCGGAACGGCGACGAGCGCGCCTTCACCTTCGACGCGCTGCGGGTGTTCGCCCTGCTGGAGACGTCGCTGGACGAGATGACCGTCAAGCACCTGCACACGCTGCCAATCGCCGAGCGCGTCAACCGCTTCGAATGCATCAGCGGCTTGCGCTACATCCCCGGGGCTGATGAGCCTGACGGGGCGCTGTGGTTCACCTTCGACCCATCCGCGCGCGACGCCCGGTTCGAGGCCGGCGCGTTCGATCTCGTGCTGACGCCCCAGGATGCGCCGGAGCGGCTCATTGCCGAACTCGACGGGCCGTTGTTCGATCCTTCCCGCTGGCGGTACGCGCCCTACCGGGTGTCGCTGGTCAGGTACGACCTGGTGGCCCAGCCGCCGCGCGTCTGCCTCAAGCCCGACCTGACCCCGGCCAAGTTCGCCGAGAAAGTCGATTTGTCCGCGCCGCAGACGCTCGACAAAGTCTACGCCGACTACACCACGCCCAAGGTACTCGATACGCTTGGCCGTCTCCGCGACGCGCCGGAAGCGGCGGCCCACGTCCACGAACTGCTGGAGAGCGCGACGATCGCCGGGTGGCAGCCTTACATCGCCGATCTCGCCGCAATTGAGGCCGAACTGCTCCAGCGCGCCCCACGCGACGCCAGCGGCCAGGCGCGCTTTCTGAATCGCGCCCAGTTGGCCGCCTTCCGCGGCGTTACGGCCGTCCCGCTAAGTCTCATTTGGGGCCCGCCGGGCACGGGTAAGACCACCATGCTCGGCCACCTGCTGCTGGCCTACGCCCTGGCCGCGGAACGGCAGAACCGGCCGCTGCGGATTCTCGTTGCCGCCTTCACCCACAACGCCATTAACAACGTTCTAAAAAAGGTAGTTGACCTGCTGGCCGCGTTCGGACTGGCCCGCGAGGGTACGCTCGTTGCCAAGGTTCACGGCAACCAGGGGCCGGACGGCGAAGAGCGCTTGCCGGCGGCCATCGTCCGCGTCCACCACAAGCATCTGCCCGGGCTGTTGGCTGGGGACACGCCGCGCGTCGTCGCCGGCAGCACGGTCTGGGGCGTCTACAACGCCATGCGCGACGCGGGTGGCGCGGGGCAGGCGTGGTTTAACGTGATCCTCATCGACGAGGCATCACAGATGAAGCTGCCCGACGCGCTCATCGCCTTCAGCGCGGCGAGACCCGACGGCGCGGTCATCCTTGCGGGTGACGATCAACAACTGCCGCCCATCATCCACGGCACGTACCCCGAAGCCCACGCCCACATGTTGTCGTCGGTCTTCGCCTACGTGCGCGACCGGATCGAGCGGCAGGGGACGGCGTTCGAGGCACGGACGATCTTCCAGTTGGAGGACAACTTCCGGGCTAGCGAGCCGCTCGTCGTCTACCAGCGCGACGCGCTCTACGCCGGCCGCTTCTACTCCAAGCAGCCCGGCATCCGTATCGCCACCCGGCCAGCGCTGGACCCGGATACCGGCGACCTGATTGACTTTCTCCTCCACCCCGATCGCCCGGTGGTCCTTGTCCGCTACGCCGCCCCGGTCAGCTTCACGGCGCGCAATCCACTGGAGGCCGACCTGGCGGCGCGGATCGCGGCCCGGCTGCTCGACGTGCTGGCCCACCCCAAAACGGGCGCGGTCGGCGACGCGGTCTGGTTCGCCGCCGACGGTTTCGCGATCCTGGCCCCGCACCGGGCGCAGAACAGCGCCATCCGCGGGCTGCTGGCCGAGCGCGGCTTCGGGCAAGACGGGCGGCCGATGCCGCTGGTAGACACGGTTGACAAGTTGCAGGGGCAGGAGCGCGACGTCGTGGTCGTCTCCTATGGCGTCGCCGACGAAGAGTATGCCGAGGCCGAGGCCGAATTCCTGCTGAGCAGCAATCGCTTCAACGTGGCCACGACCCGGCCGCGCCATAAGCTCATCGTCCTCTGCTCCGACGCCGTGCTCGACGTTGTGCCGCAAGATCGCGAGGTGCTGCTGGAGGCCATGATGCTCAAGGAGTTCCGCAACTTCTGCGATGGGGGAATGCGGGTATTTACGTTGGAAACGGGCGAATATGGGCCGGTGGAGTTCTCGGTACAGTGGAAAGGGTTTGCACAGCTCGAAACCCCTGGTTCGAGCGCGTCGTGATCCGCAGGGATCGCGTTATGCAGGAGGTTGAGTCATGAACGCTGACCGCACCATCCTTGTCCTCGGCGGCGCGGGCCTGGTGGGTTCACAGATCGTCCGCGAGATCGCCCGCGAACTGGAGCCGGAGCGCATCGTCGTCGCCAGTCTTTTCCGCGGTGAAGTGCGCGAGTTCCTTCATGACGTGCGGCGCGAGTTTCCCCGCGTGGATTTCGCCGGCGCCTGGGGCGACGTGTTCGTCCGTGACGAATTCATGGAGGAGAGCCGCCGCCGGCTGATGCAGACCCGTTCGCGGCGCGACGCCCTCTACCAGGACCTTTACGGCGCGCTGGAGGAAACCTACGGCCGCTCCGGCCTCGTCCAGCTCATCCAGCAGTACCGGCCCAACGTCGTCGTCGACTGCATCAACAGCGCCACGGCCATCAGCTACCAGGACGTCGAGAGCCTGAGCAAGCAATCCCACGACCTGCTGGAGCAACTGCGGCAGGTCGTCGACCACCAGGACCTGGAAGCGCTCGCCACCCTCGGCCGCGACATTGAGCAGAACGTCAGCGCGCTGCTCATCTCCCAGACCCTGCCGCAGCTCATCCGCCACGTCCAGCTCATCCACCGCGCCATGACCGAGGCGGGCACGCGCCTTTACCTGAAGGTCGGCACGACCGGCACCGGTGGCATGGGGCTGAATATCCCCTATACCCACAGTGAAGACCGGCCAAGTTTCAAGCTGATGAGCAAGACAGCCGTCGCTTTCGCCCACACGGGCCTAATGTTCCTCATGGCGCGTACGCCCGGCGGCCCGCTGGTGAAGGAGCTAAAGCCGGCGGCGATGATCGGCTACCGGCGCGTGGCCTACAAGACGGTTAAGTTGCGCGGCCTGCCCCAGATGCGCTACCAGAGTCAGGAGCAGCCGTTGGGGGAGCGCCTGCTGTTGCGGGGAGACGAACTTCAGTACGAGCGACTCGATAAGCTTCACATGGCCGGGGTGGATACGGGCGAAAACGGTTTCTTCGCCCGCGGCGAGTTCGAGACGATCACCCACACCGACCAGATGGAGTTCATCACTCCGGAAGAGATCGCCGAGCAGGCCGTGCTGGAGATTAAGGGCAGCAACACTGGCTATGACGTGATAGCCGGCATCGACAGCAGCCTGCTGAACCCCAGCTACCGCGCCGGCGTGTTGCGCCAGACGGCGCTCGACAAGCTGGCGCGCATCGAGGAAGAGACGGGTAGCCACAGCGTCGCCCTGGGACAGCTCGGCCCGCCGGAACTATCGAAGCTGCTCTATGAGGCCCACCTGCTCAAGCTCAACTACGGCACGCTCGACCGCGTGCTGGAAACCTCCGCAGCCGAGATCTCTCACACGCTGTTCGACTTTCTGCAGCGCGAGGAGAACCTGCGAACGACCATTGTCTCCATCGGCGTGCCCATCCTGACGCCAGGGGGCGATTGTCTTATCCGTGGCCCGCGGCTCAATATCCCCGAAAGCATCTATCGCGAGGTGGAAGTAGACCAGGCGAAGATCGACGCCTGGGCGGCCAAGGGCTGGGTGGACTTGCGGCCGGCCAACTTCCGGCTATGGCATGACCGCTTCGAGCGTATGCAACGCACCAAGCACATGCTCCACACCCGCGGCACGTCGTCGGTCACCATGAAAACCTACCTGCCCGATACCATCGAGATCGGCGCGGTCGTGGCCTGGCTGTTCAACAACGAGGACGGGGGGTATCGGATCAAGTAATTGAAGAAGGATGCTCAGATTACACGGATTGCGCCGATTCAAAAGTTGTAATCTGGGCAATCCGTGTCATCTGTGGCTGCTTTCTGTCTTCGAGCGAGTCCGCCTTGCCTTGACAATTGGCGGCGCTGGGCTAGTATAAAACCCTGACATCAACGGAACCTATCCCCGCAGGTCCAGCGCATCCATCCACTGGTCCGGTGCGCGGTGCATTCACCAGAGTTGACTTATGCAAGCATCCAAAGACTTCGCCGGCCTGACCATGCCCGTCTTTTCGGCGTTCGGTTGGGCTGGGGAAGAGAACGCCCTAAAGTATGCCCTGTCGCAAATGCAGCAGTTCATTGACGCCCTCTATTTGCGGCTGCCGAATGACGCCCGCGACGAATTCCACTCCCACGGCCTGAGCAACGAGAACCAGAACGTCTATTTGGCGACGGGCAACACCTATGACAAGGAAGCCTACATCGCCTTTAACGCGCGGCCGATGAGCCTTGAAGTTCAGCTGGGCATCGTCGGCCAGAATTTGCTGTCGAAAGGGCTGGCGGCTATCAACAATGACCCCGTGGCCGCCCACCATACTCTGACGCAAATCGACCCATCGTGGACGCTGCGCGTGCAGCAGATGCAGGTCGACATGGAGACGGGGGAGCGGGCCCACCATCTCGACCTGTTTAAGGACAGCGTCGGCAATTTCACCGAGGAGCAGGCGCGGGAGGTTTTCGGCCGCGCCGCCTATTTGACGGAAGAGGATAAGTGGGTCACGCCGGTGTTCCTGAGCTTGCGCATCCCTTCGGAGCGAGCGGCCGCGATGGGGATGGAGATTCTCTCCCTGTCGCTCGAGCTGGTAACGGCGCTGATGCCCGTGCTGCGACTCTTCACCGGGCGCAAGGCAAAGAAGTCCCGCGCTGGCAAGACGGCTAAGGGCAGGACGGCGCGCGGCGCGGAGCCGGTCGAAGAGACGCCAGCCGGCGAGCCGGCGATCACCGGCCAGATCAAGTCGATGGCCGACAGCTTCGCCTACGTTGCCGACCTGAAGCCGCTCCACATCCGCCGTGGCTTCATCAACCTGACCCCCGCCCATTGGCCTTTCTTCGCCGCCAGCAGCCGGGCCGAGACGCGCGACGTGACCGTTGTCTTCGGCGGCCGCCAGGACCGCCACAGCAGCGTCTGGCGCCTGCAACCCGACGACCAGGCGCGCATTGTGCTAGGGCCCCAGGTGCATGAGTGGCTGGAAGAAAACTTTGCCAACAGCGAATCGATTCGTGTCCTGGCGCGGCGGCTGGACAACGACGAAATCCGCATCACCCTTGAGGCTGCCAGTCAGGCCTGAGGCCTGGGTACGGGCATAATCTATGGCGCGCACCAAGATTGTCGCAACCATCGGCCCTGGCTCGGCTAACCCCGAAACCATCCGGCGTATGCTGGCGGCGGGTATGACCGTTGCCCGCGTTAACTTTTCCCACGGCGACCACGCCGGCCACACGCAAACGGTCAAGATGATGCGCGAAGTGGCGCAGCAAGAGCGCAAGACGCTCGCCATCCTGGGCGATTTGCAAGGCCCCAAGCTGCGCCTGGGGCACGTCAAGGCGGGCGGCATGATGCTCTCGCCCGGCGACGAGATCGTGCTGACACCTCACCCCGGCCAGCCGGCAATGATTCACCTGCCACACCCTGACCTGATCGCCGCCGTGCAGCCGGGCAGCCGGCTGGTCATCGGCGACGGCGAGGTTGAGTTCACGGTGGCCGAGAAGCGCGGCGATACGCTGCGGGTCATTGTCACGGTGGGCGGTTTGCTGGAATCTCGCAAGGGCGTCAACGCGCCCGGCACGGACTTGCCTATCTCCTGCCTGTCGGACAAGGACCGCACCGATCTGGAGCTCATCTGCGACCTGGACTTCGATTACATCGCCCTGTCCTTTGTGCGTTCCAGCTACGACGTGGAGGAGTTGCGGGCGCTGATGGAAGGCCGGCCGCGACAGATCCCCATCATCGCCAAGATCGAGAAGAGCGAGGCCATCGAGAACCTGATCGCCATCCGCGACGCGGCCGATGGCCTGATGGTCGCCCGCGGCGACCTGGGCATCGAGATGCCGCCCCAGGAGTTGCCGCTGCTCCAGAAGCGCATCATCGCCGCCTGCAACGAGGTCGGTAAGCCGGTCATTACCGCCACACAGATGTTGCAGTCGATGGTTGAGCACCCGCGGCCGACGCGCGCCGAGGCCAGCGACGTCGCCAATGCCATTCTCGACGGCAGCGACGCGGTTATGCTCTCCGGCGAGACGGCGACGGGCAAGTACCCGGTCGAGTCGGTGCTGATGATGAAGCAAATCGCCGAGATCATGGAGCGCGCCTTTCCCTATGAGCAGTGGCGCGACCGGCGCGTGGCCGTGCACGCCAACGGCAGCGTGACCGAGGCGATCAGCGGCGCCAGTTGCAGCATTGCCGAGGAAATCGGCGCGGCGGCCATCGTCAGCACAACCCTCAGCGGTTGGACGGCGCAGCAGATTTCGCGCTTCCGGCCGCGCAGCCCCATCCTGGCCGTCTCGCCCTCCGCCCACACCCAGCGCCGGCTGGCTCTCGTTTGGGGGGTCGAGACGCAACTCGTCCCCGATTTTCAGGACACCGACACCATGCTGGCCCAGACCATTCAGGCCGTGCGCGATTACGGGCTTGAACCAGGCGCGCGCGTCGTTATCACGGGCGGCGTCCCTTTCGGCAAGGTCGGTCAGACCAACCTCATTAAAGTCCACACGGTCTAGCGAATTTGGAATGAAGAACGGTAACGGCAATGCCTCGCTTTCCCATCTCAACTCTTATTCCTAATTCCTAATTCCTAATTTTGTAATTCCCCCCATGTCTCCCTGGCTAACCGCTGACCGCCCGCTCATCATCGGCCACCGCGGGGCCAGCGCCGATGCGCCCGAGAACACGCTCGCCGCGTTCGCCCTGGCGCTGGAGCAAAACGCGGACGGCATCGAGCTGGACGTGCAACTGTGCGCCGACGGTGTGCCGGTCATCATGCACGATGACACCGTCGACCGCACCTGCAACGGCGCGGGCCGCGTGGCGGACCTGACGCTGGCCGAACTGAAGATGCTGACGATCGCGAACGAACATCCGATCCCGACGCTGGATGACCTGTTCGCCGCGTTCGGCCGGCGCACGCTCTACAACGTGGAACTGAAAGCGCTGGGACTGAGCGACGGTGGCTTGTCGGAGGCCGTGGCCCGGTGCATCACAGCCCATGGCGTCGCCAACCGCGTGTTGATTTCATCGTTCAGCCCGTTTACCGTTCTGGCCGCGCGACGTCATGTGCCGCCGGTGGTGCCCGTTGCCTTGTTGCGCGAGCGCGCGCTGACCCGGCTGGCCCACGGCTTCGTCAAGGCCGAGGCCGACCATCCGGAGCACGTTCTGGTGGACGAGGCGCTGATGGCCTGGGCGCGCCGCCGCGATCTGCGCGTCAACGTCTGGACGGTGGACGATGCCTCCGAAGCGCAGCGTCTGGTGCGGCTCGGCGTCCATGGCATCATCACCAACCAGCCGGGCTTCTTGCGCGCCGCGCTCAATTCCCAAAACTGAATGAATCCAACACGGAGTTGACGGATGAACGCGGATTCTCTTTTCCTTTCCGTGTTGATCCGTAGAATCCGTGCCATGTCGTGTTGAATTCGTTCGAGGTCATTGCCGCCATGCGCGTGAAAGTCATCCTGAACCCATATGCCAACCGTTGGGGCGCGAAGGCGCAGGCTCCGGCCACTGCGGCCGCGTTTCGCGCCGCGGGCGTCGACTGCGATTTGGTGATGACCGCGGGGCCGCGGGAAGGGGACGCGCTGGCCGAGGCGGCCGCCCGCGACGGCTATGATGCCGTTATCGCCGCCGGTGGGGACGGAACGATCAACGAGGTCATCAACGGCGTGCTGCGCGCCGCCGGCGACGGCCCAACCGTCCCGTTCGGCATCGTCCCGTTGGGCACGGCCAACGACTTCAACCTGATGGCCGGGCTGCCCAAGACCATCGAGGAGAGCGTGCGGGTTATCGCCGCCGGGCAGACGCGCCAGATCGACGCCGGGCAGGTCAACGAGCGCTTCTTCATCAACAACAGCGCCGCGGCGATGGAGCCGATGGTGACGCTGGAGAACATCAAGATGAAGCGGCTGTCGGGCGAAATCCGCTACATCGTCGCCCTGGTGCGCGCGCTGGCCAAACTGAAGCCGTGGCATATGACCCTCCAGTGGGACGGCGGCGGATACGAGGGGCCGGCCTATTTGCTGTCAGTCTGCAATACGGCGCGCACCGGCGGCTTCATGATGGCCCCCGGCGCGCTGCTCGACGATGGGCAACTGGACATGGTCTTCGCGCCGCAGGTCTCGAAGGGGCAGGTCATTTCTATCTTGCTCAAACTGATGCGCGGCGAGCACATCCACCATCCGTCAGTAACCTTCCAGCGCGTCACGGCCATTGACGTAACCAGCCGGCCCGGCACGCCGCTGCACGCCGACGGCGAGATATTCGCCGAATCGGCCGCGAGTGTCCACTATCGGGTGTTGCCGGGGAAGGTGACACTGATCAGTAAGCAGTAGGTTAGTAGATGGTTGTTCGTCGTTAGCCCTGCTGGCCGTGGGCGGCGGTCTGTCGTCAGGCGGCGGCGGTTATTATCACTATGTCCAACTCAAATCTTGAGGAACGCATCACCTTTCTCCGTCGCGTGCCGCTGTTTAGCGGGCTGGCCGACGATGATCTGGCGCACCTGGCGGCCCGGGCCGACACCCAGGAGTTGGAGTTGAACGAGGTGCTATTCGAAGAGGGCAGCGCCGGCGACCGGGCCTACGTCGTCGAGCAGGGCAAGCTGGAGGTCACCAAGACATCCGGCGGCCGCGACGTGCTGCTGGCCGTTCGCCAGACGGGCGAGGTTTTCGGCGAACTGGCGCTCATCGAGGAAGCGCCGCGCATGGCGACGGTCCGCGCGCGCACGCCCGCCCGGCTCATGATCATCAGCAAGGAGCACCTCGACGAGCTGCTCGACCGCAGCCCGGCCGCCTTCCGCGCGCTGCTCCAGGCTATCCTCATCTACTGGCGCAACACCGACGCGCTGCTCCGGCAGAATGAGCGCATGGTGCAACTGGGCACGCTGACCGCCGGGGTGGCCCACGAACTGAATAACCCGGCCGCAGCCATCAAGCGCAGCGCCGAAGCGGTCATCAGCACGGTGGACGCCATGGAGCGGGCGCAGCAGGAACTGGCCGAGGTAGGGATCAGCGCCCAACAGCAGGCGGCGCTGCTGGACATCGGGCGGCAGCGGCTGGCGGCGGCGCGCGAGGCGCTGTTCCTGGACGCCATGACTCGCAGCGATCGCGAATATGCCATCGAAACCTGGCTCGACGAGAACGGCGTCGAGGATGCCTGGGAGTGCGCCCCGGTGCTGGTGTCGATGGGCTATGACGTCGATTCGCTGGCCGGCCTGTGCGGCCACTTCGAGCCGCCGCAGATCGACGCCGCCGTGCGCTGGCTCGTCGCCACGTCGCGCCTGCGCGGTTTGGGCGGCGAGATCAGCGACGCTGCCACGCGCATCTCCTCCATCGTCAAGTCGTTGAAGGAGTACTCCTACCTCGACCAGGCGCCGCTCCAAGCGGTTGACATCCACGAAGGCATTGACAACACCCTGGTCATGCTCAATCACCGCCTGAAGAAAGGGGCGGTTATCAAGCGCGAGTACGCGGCCGATCTGCCCATCATCCAGGCTTACGGCAGCGAGTTAAACCAGGTCTGGACCAACCTGATCAACAACGCCCTTGACGCCACCGATGAGCAGGGGGAGATCGTCATTCGCACCGACCGCCGCGGCGACTACGTGGTGGTAGAGATCGGCGACAACGGGCCGGGGATTCCGGAGGAGGCGCAGGAGCGCATCTATGATGCCTTCTTCACGACCAAGCCACCGGGCAAGGGCACCGGTCTGGGGCTGAACATCAGCTACAACATTGTCGTTTTCCGCCACCTGGGCGACATCCAGCTCACCTCACGGCCAGGCGAGACTCTCTTTCGCATCCTGCTGCCGATCGATGTCGAGGCGGCGCGCAAGGGCGAGGCGGCGATGGAGACGTTCACGCAGCCCGACGACGAGGGCCTGCGCGAGATTCTGGGCGATGCCCGCCGCATCGCCGTCGTGGGCATCAGCGACAAGAAAGACCGCCCCGCCCACTACGTGCCGGCCTACCTGCAGGAGCGCGGCTACGAGATCATCCCGGTCAACCCGAACCTGACGGAAGTGCTCGGCCGGAAGAGCTACCCCTCGCTGGCGGCCGTCCCGGGTCCGGTTGACGTGGTCGCGGTCTACCGGCGCGGCGACGCCGTGCCGGCGATCACCCAGGAAGCCATCGCTATCGGAGCCAAGACGCTGTGGCTGCAGGAAGGAGTCATCAATCTCGAGGCGGCGCAGACGGCGCAGGCGGCCGGCCTCAACGTCGTCATGAATACTTGCATCCGCATGACCCACCAGCGGGTGATGAAGTAACTTCAGCCGATCTCCACAGGGACTTCATATCGCCTTCACATCTCGGTCGTATGCTACCAGCATACAAACGACGACGGCCTGGAAAGTAGTTCGTCCGGGTCAATGAGTGGAGGCTAAAGATGAAACGTTCATTGTGGATCCTCGTAGGTCTGCTAGCCGTGCTGGCGCTGACCTTCACCTTTGTGCTGGCGCAGGAATCGGCGGACGCGCCCGTCCCGACCGGCCAAACGAACCCGCCGGCGCTGCCGGGGCCGGACGTGCGGCCGGGCTTCGTGGATGCCGACGGCGACGGCGTGTGCGACAACTGCGCCAGCGGAACGTGCGGCCAGGGCTTTGTCGATGCCGACGGTGATGGCGTCTGTGATAATGCGGGACAGAACGGCCGCGGCTTGGGCAGCGGGCAGGGGAACCCCAACGCGCCACGCCTGGGCTTCGTGGATGCTGATGGCGACGGCGTTTGTGACCATTGCGGCGCGAATGGCGGGCAGGGCATGGGCGCTGGACGAGGCAACCCCAACGCGCCGCGCCTGGGCTTTGTCGATGCCGACGGCGATGGTGTGTGCGATAACTGCGCCAGCGGAACGTGCGGCCAGGGTTTCGTCGATGAGAATGGCGACGGCATTTGTGACAACGCCGGACAGGGCCGGGGCATGGGCAATGGCCAGGGGATGGGACGCGGCTGGCGCGGCGGCCAGGGCGGTTGAGCGTATCGCTTCCCTTTGAGTAAGATAGAGGGCGCGCCCGCGGCCGACCGGCCCGGCGCGCCCCTTGCTGTGTGGACATGAATTATGCCCAAACGCATTCTGGTGGTCGACGATGAGGCCCGGCTCGTGAGCCTGGTGCGGGGCTACCTGGAGCAGGACGGCTACGAAGTGGCCACTGCCGGCAACGGCCGCGAGGCTTTGCTCGTCGGCCGCGAGTTTGCGCCCGACCTGATCATTCTGGACCTGATGATGCCCGAAGTGGACGGCTGGGAGTTCATGCGGCTGGTCCGCCGCGAGCGCAACACGCCGATCATCATGCTCACCGCCCGCGTGGACGAGAGCGACCGGATCGCCGGGTTGGAAATGGGGGCCGACGACTACCTGACCAAGCCCTTCAGCCCGCGCGAGCTCGTGGCCCGCGTCCGGGCCGTGCTGCGCCGCGCCCAGCCGGCGGAAGATGCGCCTCTTGAACCGTTGCGAGGGGGCGATCTGCAACTCGACGCCGATGCCCACATTTTCCGGCGCGCCGGGCGGCCGCTGGAGCTGACGCCCATGGAGTTTGATCTCCTGGCGGCGCTCATGCGTAATCCCGGCCGCGCGTTCAGCCGGCTGGAGTTGCTGGAGCGGACGCAGGGGTACGCCTACGACGGCTACGAGCGGACAGTCGACGCTCACATTAAGAACCTGCGCAAGAAGATCGAGGCCGACCCGGCGCACCCCCAGTACGTTCTCACTGTGTTCGGCGTCGGCTATCGCTTTAACCCCGACTTATGACCGGCCCGACGCCCGTTCACCATCGCCTTTGGTTTCGACTGACGGCGGCGTTCCTGCTGGTAGCGCTGGTCGGCGTAGCGATCGTAGCCGTTCTGGCCAACCGCGCCGCCGTGAGCGAGTTCAGCCGCTATCTCAGCGCGGATGAGGGCGGCGCCTGGCGCGGCCTGCAAGAGACGCTGGGCGACCTGTACGCGCGGCAGGGAAATTGGGCCGGCGCGGATGAGTTGCTTGTCGCCGGCGCGGGCTCTGGCCGTGGCTCGGGCGGCGTCCAGCTTACGCTGGTGGATGAGGCGGGCGAGGTCGTTGCCCAGTCGAGCCCGCGGCGCGGCATGGGCCAGACAGCGCCGCTGACGTTGCCAGTGACGGCCGGCGGCCGCGAAGTGGCGACGCTGCAAGTGCGCGCGCCGGGCATGGGCGGCGGGCGCGCGGCCGAGGCGTTTCTGGCCGGGGTCAATCGGGCCATTTGGTTGGGCGGGCTGGCCGCCGTGCTTCTGGCTATCGCTCTGGGCGGCGGGTTGGCCTATCGACTGACGCGGCCGCTGCGCCAGCTGACCCACGCGACGCAGGACATGAGGGCCGGGCGCGAGCCGCAACCCGTCACCGTAACGGACCGGGGGGAGCTTGGCGAACTGGCGGCCGGCTTTAACCAGATGGCCGAGGAACTGGCGGCGGCCGAACAGCAACGCCGGCAACTGCTGGCCGACGTCGCCCACGAGCTGCGGACGCCGCTCAGCGTGCTGCGCGGCCAGCTGGAAGCCATGCTCGACGGCGTGCAGCCGCTGACGCCCGAGAACGTGGCCGCGGCCAACGAGGAGGTCATCCTGCTGGGCCGCCTGGTGGAAGACTTGCGCCTCCTGTCCCTGGCGGAGGCCGGGCAATTACCGCTGAACCGGCAGCCGGTTGACCTGGCGGCGCTGGCGCGGCAAACGGCGGCGGCGTTCGCGCCCCTCTACGAGGCCGAGGAGATAGGTCTGGCGGTCGAGACAGGGGCGACACCCCCAATCCTGGCCGATGCCGAGCGCGTGCGCCAGGTGCTGGGTAATCTGCTGGCGAACGCGCTGCGCTATGCCCCGCAGGGCGCGACCGACCGGCCGGAGGTGCGCCTGGCGGTGGCTGCCGAAGGCTCCGGCGTGCGGCTCAGCGTCAGCGACAACGGGCCGGGGCTGTCGGCCGAGGCGCAGGCGCACGTCTTCGACCGCTTCTGGCGCGGCGACCGGGCGCGCAACCGGAGCGCCGGCGGTTCGGGGTTGGGGCTGGCCATTTGCCGGGCCATCGTGCAGGCCCACGGGGGACGGATCTGGGTCGAGAGCGAGATCGGAAGCGGGACAACGTTTCACGCCGCGCTGCCCAACGGGGCAACCCGGTGAAACGCTGTTTCAGTTCCGCTACGATTGGGGAAACTTATCGTTGAATAATTGCGTCCCCGCCATGCCGTGAATGCTCTATTGTTTGAACCTGCTCGCGCAGGTGGGGATTTTGTCTCGAGGTGCACTGCCTGGCCTTGCGGCTACTACATCCCCTCTTTCGTATCCTAATCCCCAAGGAAAACCAAGTGGCTCAACGCTAGACGCAGTCTCGCACACAGCAGGGTACGCAGATACTAACATAGCCCCGCGGGGTGAGCAATAGGACTTTCCTCGCGTTCGGGTGGCGAGAAGTGGGCAGATGAGGGGCAAATCTGGCTCTCGCGACAGCCGCTGTTGCTGCCCTAACCCGCCCGCAGGCTCTCCACAGGGGGCCGGCGCGACGCGGCGTGGCACCTCGCGCTAAAGCTGTTCCGTGAGGATAAGGCGGGCCAGGTTAGGACCGATGGCGTGGCGCTGCTGCCCGATCTCTATCGTGAGCGGCCCGTGGAAAGGCGCAACGGCGATCATGTTGACCTCCGCCCCGGGAACCAGCCCCAGGCCGGCCAGGTAGCGCAACACTTCGCTGTTGGAGTCGTCGAGGATACGGCTGATGCGGACGCGAGCCCCTACGGTGACTTCGGATAGCGCCCTTGTGTCCACAAAGGCCATCGTCCCGTCGCGGGCGGGGATAGGGTCGCCGTGCGGGTCGAACTCCGGATAGTTGAGCGCGGCGGCAATGCGTTCCTCCAGCTTCTCGCTGATGACGTGCTCCAGGATGTCGGCCTGTTCATGCACTTCGTCCCAACGGAAGCCGAGCGCCTCCATCAGGTAGAGTTCCAGCAGCCGGTGGTGGCGAATGACCTCCAGCGCTAGTTTTTCCCCGGCCTCGGTCAGCGTCACGCCGTAGTGTTTCTCGTAGTTGACGAGATTGAGCCTGGCCAGCCGCTGGATCATGTTCGTGGCCGACGCCGGCTTGACCGCTCGCGCCGCGGCCACGCGCGACGTGGACACGGGCGTCTCTTCCAGGGCCAGGGTGTAGATGGTCTTGACGTAGTCCTCGATGGCCTGATGGCTAAGGCCCTCTCGCTGCTGTGATTGACCGCGGTCGAGTGTATCGATCTGGGGCATGGGGGTAGGGTAGACGATGGGGGCGGAGGTGTCAAGAGGACGATGGACGACGGACCACGGACGACGGCAAGAGCGCGACCGCCGACCGCTGACGCAGAATGCATCCGACCGTGGTCCGTCGTCCGTCGTCCAGCTTTCGGCGGCGGTCCGCCGTCGGCGGTCTCCCCTAGAACTCCCGCAACAAAGCGACATGCCCCCGCAAGCTCTCCGCCATCATGCGCAGGGAAATGCTTTCGCCCGCGATGTGCGCCTGCTCCTCCTCGGCCGGCGAGTAGCCGATGACCGGCAGGCCGCGCGGGGCGAAGTGGCGGCCGTCGGTGGCGAACCGGTACCTGATCAGCTCGGGCGCTTGTCCCGCTCCGGCGGCGATGGCCGCCCGCGCCCGGGCCACCAGCGGGCTGTCGGGCGGCGTGTAGAAGCCGCTGATGAGCGCGTCGGAGCCGGTTAGCGCTGAGGGGGCCATTCCTTCCGCGTAAGCCAATGAATGCGGCGCGTCGCCGGCCAGGCGGTCGATGAGCGCCGTCAGGCTGTTGACGCTCTCCGTCGCTGTGCGGAAATCGAGCACGACGCGCGTCCACGCTGGCGTGACGTTGCCGCTGGTCGTGTCCACCTGAATGACCGTGGGCGCGACGGAGGTTGGCCCCAGCACAGGATGGGCGGGCAGCGCGGCCACGGCCGCCTCCAGTTGCCTCAGAAAGGCGGCCAGGGCGTAGTTGGGGTTCGCGCCGCGCTCCGGCGCGCTGGCGTGGACGGAACGGCCGTGAAAGGTAAGCCAGAACTGGACGACGCCGCGGTGGCCGAGGGCCAGCGCGTTAGCCGACGGCTCGCCCAGGACGACCAGCTCCACCGGGTAGTCGAGGTGTTCGGCCCAGTAGATGGCCCCCGCGCCGCCGACTTCTTCCTGGACGACGGCCGACACGACCACGTCGCGCCGGGGGCGCTGGTTCGCCCGCCGCAGCGCTGCCGCGGCATACACCTGCACGGCCAGCGGCCCTTTGATGTCGCCGGCCCCGCGGCCGATGAGCCGGTCGCCGTCGATCGCGGCCGCGAAGGGCGGCGCGGGCCAGAGCGCGGGGTCGCCGGGGTCGACGTGGTCGAGGTGGCTGTTGAGAACGAGGGCGGGCAGGGAGCGGTCGCGGCCATGAATGCGGCCGTGGACGTTGCCGATGGCGTCGCCCCAGACCTCGTCGTAGCCCAGCCGGCGCATCTCCTCGGCCACCAGCGCCGCCAGCGCTGCCTCCTCGCCCGGCATACTCGGCGTGCGAATCAGGCGTTGGGCAAAGGCCACGCAGTCGGCGAGCAGGGCGTCCCAGTCTACGGGTACTTCTGTCATTCCTTCCCCACAAGGCGCAGGATGGCGGCAATGTTGAGCAGGGCCTTGGGCGTGAAGGACGACGCCAGCACGTACTCCGGCTCTTTGCTGCCGTCGTCGCTGCGCTCCGAGGAGTGGGCGTTGTCGCCTTCCGGCCCCAGGCCGTCGATCGTCGGCAGCAAGTCCCACAGCCAGTTGCCGTCGCTCAGCCCCCCGCGCGCTTGCAGAGCGACGGAGCCGAAGCCAAGCTGGGCCGCCGCCTCCGACCACACCGTGAACAGGCTTAGCGTGCCCTCGTTCGACGGCCACGGCCGCCAGCGGCCTTCCAACTTGACCGCCACACGGCAAGGGTAGCCGTCGTCGGCGCTGCGTACCGTGCAAACGTCGCTCAGCGCCAGCATCCGGGCTACGCCGTCCTCGAAGATGTCGGGATCGAAGGCGCGCATCTCGACGCTGGCCGCGGCCTGGTGGGGAACGCGATTCATCACCGTGCCGCCCATCACCGTGCCGACGTTGTAGGTCAGCGCCTGGTCGTAGTCGGTCAGGTCGGCCACGGCGCGAATGACGTCGGCCAGCTGGACGATGGCGTTGGCCCCCTTTTCGTGCGTTGCTCCGGCGTGGCTGCCGCGCCCCTCGACCTCGATGTGGTAGCGGGCCATGCCCTTGCGCGCAGTGACCAGCAGGTAGCGCCCGTCCTTCACGTCGCCGCCCTCGAAGACCAGCGCCGCCAGCCCGCCGGCGAGCCGCTCGCGAGCCAGCGCGCCGAAGTCGGGGGCCAGCACCTCCTCGGCGGCATTGAGCAGGATGCGCCACGTCACGCCATCGAAAACGTCGGGGTAGAAGTGGCGCAGGCCGTCGAGGACCATGTAGATCATCACCGTTCCGCCCTTGATATCGACCGTGCCGGGGCCATAGATGCGATCGCCAGCGATGCGGAAATGAAAGTCGTTGGTCTGCTCCTCGGCCTCGGGGAAAACGGTGTCGAGGTGGGAGATGAGGCCGACGACGGGAGCGGGGCGGCCGTCAACGCCCGACCGGCCCGGCCGCTCCAGCACGAGGTGGTGGCCATAGCGGAAGCTGTCCGCGGGCACGGCCTCTGCGGTAAAGCCCAGCGCGGCGAAGCGTTCGGCCGTCAGCGCGCCGAGCCGGTTGACGCCAGCGGGGTTGAAGGTGAAGCTATTAATGGCGACCATCTGGTGCAGCAGGTCGAGATAGACCGGCCAATTGTGGTCCAGATAGGCGCGCTGATCGGCATAGGGCAAGGGGGGAATCATAGAGTAGTTATAGCGGCGCGGGGCGAATTGGCAAATTACCCCGACCCGTTTTCGTCTCAACCCCTTGTGTTTTAGAACATTAGTGCTATAATATGTTGTAGATACGCAACAAATGGAACGTTTGCGTAGATGATGCTATGATTCGCCTTGGCGGCCTGGAGGACTTCCGGCCGGCTAGCGCAAGGCGCAACTTAAGGAGAAACGCAAATGTATCAAAAGATCGTGATCGTGGGGCGTTTGGGTCGTGATCCAGAGATGCGCTACATGCCCGATGGTACGGCTGTGACTAGTATGAATGTTGCCACCGACCGGCGCTGGACTGACAAAGGCACCGGGCAGCCGGTATCGGAGACCACCTGGTTCCGAGTGAATGTGTGGGGCCGTCAAGCAGAGTCCAGTAACCAGTACTTGAGCAAAGGTAGCATGGTTCTGGTTGAGGGACACCTGCGTCCGGACCCGCAGACTGGCGGGCCCAAGCTCTTCACCCGCCAGGATGGCACGTCGGGCGCCTCTTTCGAGATCACCGCTGAGAATGTTCGCTTTCTGAGCAGCCGCGGCGAGGGCGGCGGGGCCAACTACAACGACGCGCCGGCCGCCGCCGGAGGTGGTCGCGGGGCGGCGCAGGAAGAAGACGACATTCCCTTCTAGGAAGGGGTTCAACGCCAGGACATAAAGACACCAGGACGCGAAGGAATAGACCCTTTGCGTCCTGGCGTCCTGGCGT
>CAZSOD010000054.1:0-21806 GCA_964608255.1 uncultured Ardenticatenaceae bacterium | reverse complement strand
GGCCACTTCGTCAAGATGATCCACAACGGCATCGAATACGGCATGATGCAGGCCTATGCCGAGGGCTTCGAGATCCTGCGGGCCAAGAAGGAGTTCGGGCTAGACCTGCACCAGATTGCCGAGTTGTGGCGCTATGGCAGCGTTGTCCGCTCGTGGTTGCTGGACCTGACGGCGGCGGCGCTGGCCGAGGACCCGGAACTGAGCGACCTGCGCGGCTGGGTGGCCGACAGTGGCGAGGGGCGCTGGACCGTTTTCGAGGCCATCGACCAGGACGTGCCCGCGCCGGTCATCACCCTGGCCCTCCAGATGCGTTTCGTCAGCCGGCAGGACGAAAGCTACGCCGCCAAGCTGCTGGCGGCCATGCGCAACCAGTTCGGCGGCCATGCGGTGAAGACGGTGTCGTAGGGGAATCAGACCCGCCGCTGTTTTCCCCTAGACTACCAGGCGCGGCGCGATGGTCTTATCGCACTGTGCCTTCTTGTTGCAGACTGATGTAACTGTGACGCTCCTGCCCCGGATAATGACGTTTGGATGACGGTGCCTTTACGCTCGCCGTCTATCCTGATCGCAACTCCAGCCAACACGGAGAACCTGCAATAGCCCGCCGCCCCTTTTGCGGGCGGTGGGCGAGACGGCATGCGGGCCGGCATGAAGCCTCCCAAACTGTAGCGGACACGAGTCTTGGAGAGGCATCGGTGGTCCGGCGCGCGGGCCGAGGAGTGTGTGCGATGTCAGCCTGGTTTGAAGGGGAGCAGGAAGTTTCGCGGCGCAAGGCAGAGGTGAATGAGCGGGCGAGGCAGTACAGCGACGCTTACCGGGAGCCGGAACGCCCGCCGCGGGTGTCCCTGCTGCGGCGTCTCTTTGGCGGGCGGCGCAAGCGAGAGGTGGAAACCTCGCAGCCGCGGCCGCGGTTTAGCGGGTAGGGGGGAAGCCCAGACCTCAGAGGCATTCCGCCACCTCTGAGGTCTCGGGCCGCCCGCCCTCTAACTGTCGGTTACGCAGCCTTCGGACGCCGAACGCACAAGCTTTATGTACTTGTAGAGTGTCCCCCGCGTGGCCTTCAGCGGCGGGGCGGTCCAGGCGGCGCGGCGGGCAGCCATCTCGTCGGCTGGCACGTTGACGTCCATCGTCCGCGCCGCGGCATCAATGGTGACGAGATCGCCGTCACGCACCAGGGCGATGGGGCCGCCTTCCTGGGCCTCGGGCGCGACGTGGCCGACAATGAAACCGTGGGAGCCGCCGGAGAAGCGGCCGTCGGTCAGCAGCGCCACGTCCTTGCCCAGCCCTGCGCCCATGATGGCCGAGGTCGGCGTCAGCATCTCCGGCATCCCCGGCCCGCCCTTGGGCCCTTCGTAGCGGATGATCACCACATCCCCCTTCTGAATTTGACCGGCTTCCAGCCCGGCGAGCATATCCTCCTCGGAGTCGTACACCCGCGCCGGGCCGCTAAAGCGCTCGCCTTCCTTGCCGGTGATCTTGGCTACCGCCCCTTCCGGCGCGAGGTTGCCGCGCAGAATCTGGATATGTCCCGTGGCCTTGATCGGTTCTTCCAGCGGGCGAATGATCTGCTGGCCCTCGGCCAGGCCCGGCACGTTAGCCAGGTTCTCGGCCACGGTCTTGCCGGTCACCGTCAAGCAGTCGCCGTCGATCAAGCCGTTCTGCCACAAGTATTTCATCAGGCCGGGCGTGCCGCCGATACCTTGCATGTCCTCCATTACGTAGCGGCCGCTGGGCTTCAGGTCGGCCAGGAAGGGCACGCGGTCGCTGACGGCCTGGAAGTCGTCGAGCGACAGGGGCACGTCTACGGCGCGGGCCATGGCAATGAGGTGCAGCACGGCGTTGGTGCTGCCGCCGAGGGCCATGATGACAACCATCGCGTTCTCGAACGCGGCGCGCGTCATGATGTCGCGCGGCTTGATGTCCCGCTCCAGCAGGAGCCGGATGGCCGCGCCAGCCTGCTGGCACTCTTCGCGCTTTTCGACCGATTCGGCCGGGGCCGACGAACTGTAGGGCAGTGTCATCCCCAGCGCCTCGATGGCGCTGGCCATCGTGTTGGCCGTGTACATGCCGCCGCACGCGCCGGGACCGGGGCAGCTATGCCGCACGATCTGCCGCCGCTCGGTCTCCGTAATCGTTCCCGCGATTGCCTGCCCGTAGCTCTGGAAGGCGGAGATGATGTCCAGTTGCGGGTGCTGCGGGGTACAGCCGGCGCGGATCGTCCCGCCGTAGATCATCAGGGCCGGGCGGTTGAGCCGGCCCATGGCGATTAGGCAGCCGGGCATGTTTTTATCGCAGCCGGGGATGGCGACGAGGGCGTCGTACCAGTGGGCGGCCATCGTCGTCTCGATGGAGTCGGCGATGATCTCCCGCGACTGGAGCGAGTAGCTCATGCCGTCGGTGCCCATGCTGATGCCATCGCTAACCCCGATGGTGTTAAAGCGCATGCCGACGAGACTGGCGGCGGCCATGCCCGCCTTCACCCACGCTGACAGGTCGTTGAGGTGCATGTTGCAGGTGTTGCCCTCATACCACATCGAGCCGATGCCGACCTGGGGTTTGTCCATGTCGGCATCGGTTAGCCCGGTGCCGTAGAGCATCGCCTGTGACGCTCCCTGGGCCTTCGGCTGCGTCACGCGGGCGCTGTACTTATTCAGACCATTGTTCGCTGTCATGTGCCTCTGGAGTTGAATTTATTGAAAATGGTCCTCCAGCTTGTCGACGACGGTCTCGGCGATTGAGAGGGCCGAGGTGGCCGCCGGGGAGGGCGCATTGATAACGTTCACGATGCGCGGCGACTCGTGGAAGGCGAAGTCGTCGAGTAGCGCGCCGTCGCGTGCCAGGGCCTGAGCGCGGATGCCCGCCGGCGCTTCGTGCAAGTGCTCGGCGCGAACGTCGGGGATGAGCCGCTGGAGGGCTTTGACAAAGGCTCCCTTGTTGGCCGAGCGCCACATCTCGCCCAGGCCCATCTTCCAGTAGCGGCCGGCCAGCTTGCGGAAGCCGGGGTAGGTCAGTGTTTGCCACAGCTCGCGGGCGTTCACGTCGGTCAGATGGTAGCCTTCGCGGGCAAAGGCCAGCACGGCGTTCGGCCCGCATTCCACGCCGCCGCTGATCATGCGCGTGAAGTGGACGCCCAGGAACGGGAAATTGGGGTCGGGCACGGGGTAAATGAGTGCGTTGCAGAGATGCCACGCCTCAGGCTTCAACTCAAAATACTCGCCGCGGAAAGGGATGATCGTCGCCGGCGCTTCGCCGGCCGACATTTGCGTCACCCGGTCGGATTGCAATCCGGCGCAATTGACCAGGTATGCGCCCACGAAGTCGCCCATTGTCGTGACGACCGTCAGTTCGCCAGGGCGCTCGATAACAGCAGTCACCTCGGCCCCGGTGATGATGGCATGACCGTTGGCGCGCAATTTCTCCGCCAGCCGCTCGCAAACAAGCCTATAATCGGTGATGCCGGCTTCCGGGACGTGAATGGCCTTGATACCATTCAGTACGTGGGGTTCGAGTTCCAGCAGGCGCTCGCGGCCGATCATCTCGCACCGCACGCCGTTAGCCTGGCCGCGCTGGAACAGGTTGTCCATCGGCCCGAACTCCTTCTCATCCGTGGCGACTATGACCTTGCCGACGTGCTTGAAGGGTATGCCTTCGCGCTCGCAGAAGTCTTCCATCATCTGCTTGCCGGTGCGGCAGTTGATGGCCTTGAGCGAGTTAGGCTTGTAGTAGATGCCGGAGTGGAGGACGCCGGAGTTGCGGCCGGTCTGGTGATAGGCCAGCGTAGGCTCTTTCTCCAGAAGGGTGATGTGCTTGTGAGGGTAACGCTGGCAGAGCGCGTGGGCTGTGGCCAGCCCCACTATGCCGCCGCCAACGATAAGGATGTCTGAGGCTGTCATGGAACCTATTGTAACGCAGTTGCTTGCGGCCACACTATCGCTCGTATCTGCCGCGCAGGGTCGCTCACCCTGCATGGGTTTCCCGTTTAGACGGAAAAGTCGCAGCGCCTCTTCCAGATCGGCGCGGGGCCGCCGAACGCCAGGGTATCTATCTTACTACCCGACGGGCAAGAGAGCGGCCGCGACACGGTCGCCCATTTCGCGCGTGGCGATCGATGATTGACCTTGAGCAATGTCGGCCGTACGCCAGCCGTCGTTCAAGACGCTGGTCACGGCCGCTTCCACGGCGTCGGCTTCCGCACCGAGCCCCAGGCTTGAGCGCAGCAGCATTGCCGCGCTCAGGATAGTCGCCAGCGGGTTGGCGATTCCCTTGCCGGCGATGTCGGGCGCGGAGCCGTGGATGGGTTCGTAGAGGCCGGGACGACCCCTCTCGCCCAACGATGCCGACGCCAGCATACCCAGCGAGCCGGTGATCATCGATGCCTCGTCGGACAGGATGTCGCCGAACATATTTTCGGTCACGATGACATCGAAATCGGCCGGGCGATTGACGAGGTACATGGCGCAGGCGTCGACCAGGATGTCCTCCACCGTGATGTCGGGGTAGTCGATGGCAATTTCATGGACGACCTCACGCCACAGGCGCGACGAAGCGAGGACGTTGGCTTTGTCAACGCTGGTCAGCTTCTTGCGCCGGCCACGGGCCAGCTCGAAGGCCATCCGCACCACGCGTCTGATTTCGCCTTCGCCATAGCGCAAGGTATCCACAGCGCTGCGCTCACCATTCAACGTCTCGCGCCCTTGTGGTTGGCCGAAGTAGAGGCCGCCGGTCAATTCGCGGACAATCAGCAGGTCGACGCCACGGACGCGTTCCGGCCGCAGCGGGCTGGCTTCGACCAGAGCATCGAGCACTCTGACCGGCCGCAGGTTGGCGTAGACGCCCATTTCCTTGCGTAGTCGCAGCAAGCCCTGTTCCGGGCGCACCGGGGCCTTTGGGTCGCTCCATTTGGGCCCGCCGACCGCGCCGAGCAGAACGGCGTGGCTGCTTAGACAGGCGGCAAGCGTCTCTTCGGGCAAAGCCGTCCCCGCAGCGTCGATGGCGCCGCCGCCGATAAGGCCCTGGCGGAAGTCGAAGGTATGGCCAAAGCGCGCGGCGACGGCGTCCAACGCCTTGCACGCCTCGGCGACGACTTCCGGGCCGATCCCGTCGCCGGGAAGTAGCATGATCGTTGCCTTCATTGTTGTTCCTCGTGCCGGAGTTGACCAGACAGGGTCTATGACGCAGCCGGGATGCGCGGGCTAGACTCGCAAATCCGCTACATGCCCCCCGCCGGCGCGCAATAGGTCGGCCGGGGTAATGGCAAAGACAGTGTTGGGCGTGCCGGCCGCGGCCCAGATGACATCATAACGCGTAAGGTCTTCATCTACATAGACCGGCATCGTTGTCGCATGACCGAAGGGCGGCACACCCCCGATGGCATAGCCCGTCGCCTCGCGGACAGTGTCGGCATCGGCGCGCTCGACTTGCTTCCGGCCCACGCCGAACAGCCCCGCCAGCTTGCGCGTCTCCAACTGATTGCTGCCAGAGACGAGGGCCATGACCGGCTTGCCGCCGACGACGAAGACGAGGCTTTTAACGATCTGGCCGACGGCGCAGCCAATGGCTTCGGCCGCCTGTTCGGCCGTGCGCGTCGGCTGCTCGAAGGTGACGATGTCTATGGTCAGCCCCAACGTCGCGGCCGCGTCGGCCACCTTCTGCGCGGAGGGTTGTAGTGGTTTGTGAAGCATAGGTCTTCCAAAGGGGTGTTATCCGCAGATTCGGCAGATTTCAGAATGCCCCACGAACGAATGATCGGACTGCGGTAAACACTCTTCAATCTGCCTAATCTGCCTAATCTGCGGATTATTTTCTTCTAGGCCGCGATCAGGGCGTATTCCATGCTATCGGCCAGGGCGCGCCAACTGGCGTCGATGATGTTCGGGCTGGCCCCGACGGTGCTCCAGCGGCGCGTGCCCCGGCGCGACTCGATGAGCACGCGGGTCGTCGCCGCCGTGTTGTTCTCGCCATCCAAGATGCGCACCTTGTAGTCCTCCAGCCGGACGCCCGTGATCTGCGGGTAAACGCCGGTCAGGGCCAGCCGTAGCGCCGCGTCGAGGGCGTTGACCGGGCCGTTGCCCTCGGCCACCGTGTGCATAATCTTCGGCCCAACGCGCACCTTGACCGTCGCCTCGACAATGAGGCCGCGGCCGCGCCGGCGCTGGACGCTCACCGTGTAGTCGGTCATCTCGAACGGCGGTACGTAGGCGGGATGCGTCCGGCGCAGCATCAGTTCGACCGAGGCGTCCGCGCCCTCAAACGTGAAGCCCTGCGCCTCCAATTGTTTGATTTGCTCCAGCACGGTCGTTACGTCGAGGCTCTCCTGATTCAGGCCGAACTGCTGGATTTTGTCGATCAGGTTGCCGCGGCCGGAAAGCTCCGACACGACGCTGCGCTGCCGGTTGCCTACCCATTGCGGATCGATGTGCTGGTAGCTGGCGGCGTGCTTGAGCATGGCGGCGACGTGGATGCCACCCTTATGGGCGAAGGCGCTGGCTCCGACGTAGGGCAGGTGGTCGTCGTGGGTCAGGTTCGCCAGTTCGGCCACGTAGCGCGACAGGCTGGTCAGGCCGGCCAGTTGCTCGGGGGTCACACAGTCGTAGCCCATCTTCAATTGCAAGTCGGGGATGACCGCGCATAGGTTGGCGTTGGCGACGCGTTCGCCGTAACCGTTGACCGTGCCCTGCACCTGCGTCGCCCCGGCGCGCACGGCCGCCAGTGTGTTGGCGACGCCGCAGCCCGTATCGTCGTGGGTGTGGATGCCCAACGCCACCTGTGGGCCAAGCTGCTGTCGCACGCGGGTCGTTATCTCGCCTACTTCCCACGGCAGCGCGCCGCCGTTCGTGTCGCACAGCACAATCCAGTCCGCGCCGCCGCGTGCGGCCGCTTCCAGTGTCAGCAGCGCGTGTCCGGCGTTGGCCTTATAGCCGTCGAAGAAGTGCTCGGCGTCGTAGATAACCTCTTTGCCCTGCGCCTTGCAGTAGGCAACGCTGTCGGCGATCATCGCCCGGTTCTCGTCGGGCGTGGTTTCAAGGACTTCGGTGACGTGCAGTTCCCAGCTCTTGCCGACGAGAGTCACGACGGGCGTATCGGCTTCCAGCAGGGCGTGGATGTTGGCGTCGTCGGCCGGGCGGCTGTTCTTGCGGCGCGTGCTGCCGAAGGCGGCCAGTTTGGCATGGACCAGCCCCAGCGCCGGCGCGCGGCGGAAGAACTCGACATCTTTCGGGTTGGAACCGGGCCAGCCGCCCTCGATGGTGTCCATGCCGAAGCCGTCGAGCCGCTGGGCGATCTTCAGCTTGTCGTCGAGCGACAGGGAGATGCCCTCACGCTGGGTTCCGTCGCGGAGGGTGGTGTCGTAGAGGTGGATGTGGGTCATGGGGACAAGTGATCTGTTGTCAATTCCCGCCCCAGCGTGTTGACCCGTGCCGGGTGACTCGCTTCGTAGGCCTCGACCGCGGGCTCCTGTTTTGCCAGGTAGCCGAGCTGATCGAGCCCCTCCAGCAGGCAGACCTTATTGAAGGCATCGATGGGGAAGGTGACACGGCGGCCGTCGGGCAGGATGAGCGACTGCGTGTCCACGTCGATCGTGATCTCCAGTTCCGGGTCTTCGGCGGCGAGGCTCAGGAGTTGCTCATGTGTGTCGTCGTCGACGATCAGCGGCAGCAGACCGTTCTTCAAGGCGTTATTGCGGAAGATGTCGGCGAACGAGGTGCTGATGATGGCCCGAAAGCCATAGTCGGTTAGCGCCCACGGCGCGTGCTCGCGGCTGGACCCGCAACCGAAGTTGTCACCGGCCAGCAGGATCCGCGCGCCCTGGTTCTCAGGCTGGTTAAGCGGGAAATCGGGCTTTGGCCGCCCCGCCTCGTCGTAGCGCCAGTCGGCGAATAGATTCTGACCCAATCCGGCCTTGCTGATGGTTTTTAGAAAGCGCGCCGGGATGATCTGGTCGGTATCGATGTGATCCTTGGGCAGGGCAACGAGGCGGGCGGTTAGGGTGGTAAATGGTTCCATAGGTGGAGTTACGAATTACGAATTACGAATCAAGAATTCAGAACCGCTTTTCCAGGGGCATCTTAATTCCTAATTCGTAATTCCAAATTTCTAATTGTTTCCGATCATCTCCCGAACGTCCGTGATCTCGCCCGTTACGGCCGCTGCGGCAGCGGTCAGCGGACTGGCGAGGAAGGTGCGGCCGCCCTTGCCCTGTCGCCCTTCAAAGTTGCGGTTGCTGGTGCTGACGGCATACTGGCCCGGCGCAAGCTGGTCGCCGTTCATGGCGATGCACATACTACACCCCGCCTCGCGCCACTCCGCGCCGGACGCTTTAAAAATGCGGTCGAGCCCTTCGGCCTCGGCCTGGCGCTTCACATCCTGGGAGCCGGGCACGACCATGACGCGCACGCCGTCCTTCACGCGACGGCCGTCCATCAGCCGCGCGGCCTGACGCAAGTCGCTAATGCGCGAGTTCGTGCAACTGCCGATGAAGACCACATCGATGGGGTGGCCGAGCAGAGGCCGGCCCGGTTGGAGCGCCATGTAGTCCAGGGCCCGCTGGAGTGTCAGTCGCTGCGTCAAGTCGCCCACCCGCGCCGGGTCAGGGACGGTGGCGGTGATAGGCAGGCCCATGCCCGGATTGGTGCCATAGGTGATCATCGGCTCCAGCGCGTCGGCGTCGATGTCGACCGATTTGTCAAAGGCCGCGCCCTCATCGGAGGGTAGCGTCCGCCAACGGGCCACGGCCGCGTCCCAGTCCTCTCCTTGCGGCGCAAACGGCCGGCCGGCCAGATAGTTGAACGTCGTATCGTCTGGGGCGACGAGGCCGGCGCGCGCCCCGCCCTCGATGCTCATATTGCAGATAGTCATGCGCTCTTCCATCGTCAGGGCGCGAATGGCCGGGCCGCGGTACTCGAAGACGTGGCCCGTGCCGCCGCCGACGCCAATCTTGGCCAGCAGGGCCAGGATAATGTCCTTGGCCGTGACGCCCGGCCGCAGCGTGCCCGCGACGTTCACGGCATAGGTCTTGGGCTTGGTCTGGAGCAAGCACTGAGTGGCCAGAACGTGTTCGACCTCGCTCGTGCCGATGCCAAAAGCGAGCGCGCCGAACGCGCCGTGGGTGGCGGTGTGACTATCGCCGCAGACGATGGTCATGCCCGGTTGGGTCAGGCCCAGTTCCGGGCCAATGACGTGGACAATGCCCCGGTTGGGGCTGTGGAAGCCAAGCAGGGGAATGCCGAAGTCGCGGCAATTCTTCTCTAGTTGGGCGATCTGCGCCGCGGCCATCTGGTCAACGATGGGCAGGTGCAGGGGGGTGGTGGGAATGCTATGATCCATCGTGGCGACGGTCTGCTCCGGCCGGCGCACGGTCAACCCGCGCTCGCGCAGACCGGTGAAAGCTTGCGGCGAGGTGACCTCGTGAACCAGGTGCAGGTCAATATAAAGAACGGCCGGGCTGCCCGGCTGCTCGGTGACGATATGGTCGTCCCAGATCTTGTCGATAATCGTTTGTGGCATGGTTGTCAGCTATCTGTTGTCAGTTCTTCGCTGTTGCTGTCTCTCGCCCTCAGGCCGTCTCTTCCAGCGGCCGGATGCCGCCAAAAAGCGCCAGCTCGAACACCTTGAAAAAGCAATCGACGTGGGCGAAGCCAATTTCGCGTAGCCAGTCGCATTGAATCCCGACCGGCGCTAGCAGGTTCGCGACCTTGTCCGGACGATGGTAGAAGTCGGCCGCGACCTCATCGCGCGTCTTGCCCCGCACCGCGTGGTAGCGGTGCAGCGCGTCGATAAAGTACGTCTCGAACTGCTCTTCGGCCCAGCGCGAAGGGGAGGCGACATGTTCGAGGTTCAGGAAGATGCCGCCGGGCGCGAGCAGGGCGAAGATGTCGGCATAGAGGCGGCGCTTGCGGTCGTCGGGTTGGTGGTGGATGGAGAAGCCGGAGACGATCACATCGTAGCGGTCGGGCAGGGGCGGGACGGTGACGAGGTGGGGCCAGGCCGGGTCGGCGTAGTCCACCTCGATAAAGTGAGCGTGGCCGTAGCCGCGAAGTCGGCCGCGCGCCGCGTCGAGCATCGGCGGTGAGAAGTCGACCAGCACCGCTGTCGGCCGCGCTGCTTCGTATGTGTCGAGCAGAGCGTGGCCAAGGATCCCGTCGCCGCAACCGAGGTCGAGGATGGCCCGCGGTTCCGGACGCGCCGCCCGCGCCAGCCGCACGAGGATGTCGATCTGCTCGGCCGCCAACGGGATCGCCCCGCGCACGCCGTCAAGGTAAGTCCCTGCCAGCTTCTCCGCCTGCCACACCGCGTCTCGTCGGGTATCACTAAAGGTTGTCATCGTTCAGAAAGAGAGCAACCACAGAAGACTCAGATTTCAGAGATTGGAAGCTGTGCAATCTGCGTAATCTGGGATTGCTAATTCCTCTACGCCGGCACGCGGTCAGCAGCTTGTGAGCGGCGCTCGATCAACCCTTCCCGCTCGGCCAGCATTTTGTTGAGCGCGCTCAGGTAGGCGCGGGCACTGGCGACGACGATGTCGGTGCTGGCGCCGTGGCCGCTGAACGTGCGGAAGATGGGCCGGTTGGTTTGCGGGTTGACCGTGTACGTATCCTCCCCATCAGGCTGGATGCGGATGGTAGCCTCGGCCACCGCGTCCAGCCCCTCGGTCACGGCGTTAATGGTGAATTCAGTTAGCCGGTTGGTGACCCCGATAATCCGGTTAATCGCTTGATAGACGGCGTCGACCGGGCCGGTTCCCAACGCGGCGTCCTGATAGCGCTCGCCGTCCGGGCCGATCATCACCACACTGGCTGTCGGGATGCTGTGGTCGCCGCAGGAAACCTGGATGTGGTCGAGTTCCCAGATTGTGGGGGGCTGGTAGATCTCATCGGCAATGATAGCCTCGATATCAGCGTCGGTGACGACCTTCTTCTTGTCGGCCAGCTTCTTGAAGCGCTTGAAAGCGGCCGTCACCTCGTCTTCGTCCATGTTGTCGTAGCCCATCTGTTGCAGATGGACGCGGAAGGCGTGGCGGCCGGAGTGCTTGCCGAGTACCAGCTTTGAGGTGTTCAGGCCGACCGTCTCCGGCCGCATGATCTCGTAGGTCAGGTGGTGCTTCAGCATGCCGTCCTGATGGATGCCCGCCTCATGGGCGAAGGCGTTGGCCCCGACGATGGCCTTGTTGGGCTGGATGACCATGCCGGTGTAGGTGCTGACCATGTGGCTGGTGCGGGCGATCTGCGTTGTGTCGATGTGGGTGTGGGCCTTGAACGTCTGCGGGCGGGTGGTCAGGGCCATGACCACCTCTTCCAGCGCCGTGTTGCCCGCCCGCTCGCCGATGCCGTTGATGGTCACCTCGACCTGCCGCGCCCCGGCCTTCACGCCGGCCAGCGTATTGGCCGTCGCCAGCCCCAGATCGTTGTGGCAGTGGACCGACCAGACGACGCGATCGGCCCCCGGCGTGTTGGCGCGCAGGTAGCCGATGAGCCAGCCGAACTCCTCCGGCGTCGTGTAGCCGACAGTGTCAGGGATGTTAAGCGTTGTTGCTCCCGCGGCGATGGCCTGCCCTAGCACCTGCACCAGGAAGTCGGGATCGGAGCGGCCGGCGTCCTCGGGCGAGAACTCCACATCATCGCACAGGGATCGGGCGAACGAGACGGCTTTGATGACCTGATCGACGCACTCCTCGCGGTCGATGCGCAATTTATGCTTGAGATGGATGTCGCTGGTCGCCAGAAAGGTGTGGATGCGGTGGCGCGGCGCGCTCTTGACCGCATCATGGGCGCGCCGGATGTCGGCCTCATTGGCCCGCGCCAGCCCGGCGATGACCATCGGCTTGCCGTCGCGCCGCCCCTCCGTCAGCGGGCCGACCTCCTCGGCAATGCGCCGCACCGCTTCAAAGTCGCCGGGCGAGGCGATGGGAAAGCCCGCCTCGCAGATGTCCACGCCCAGCCGCGAGAGTTGCCGGGCGATCTCCAGCTTCTCCTCGACGTTGAGCGTTGCCCCCGGCGACTGCTCCCCGTCACGAAGCGTCGTGTCGAAAATGAGAACGGTATCGGCGATTGTGTCCGACATAAGAGCGTTTCTCCTGACCGCCGACCGCCGACCACGGACGACAGACCACTGACCACGGCCAGCGCGTCAGCCGCAACGCTGACCTACTGACCCACTGCTTACTTTCTAACTCCCTACCCCCTACGCGTCCCCTGGCGCAATCTCCTTGGGGTTGATCCACGGCATCATGCGGCGCAGGTCGCGGCCGACGCGCTCTATCTCGCTGTGGCGGCCCGCCTCGCGCCGGGCGTTGAACCACGGCCGCCCCTGCGCGTTCTCGTCAATCCAGCCCTCGGCATAGGCCCCGGACTGAATGTCGGCCAGGATTTGCTTCATGGCCTGTCGCGTCTGGTCGGTGACGATCTTGGGCCCGGCGGAATAGTCGCCGTGCTCGGCCGTATCGCTCACGCTGTAGCGCATGTAGCTCAGGCCGCCCTGGTACATCAGGTCGACGATCAGCTTTAGCTCATGCAGGCACTCGAAGTAGGCGATCTCCGGCTGGTAGCCGGCCTCGACCAGCGTGTTAAAGGCCGATTCGACCAGGGCCGAGACCCCGCCGCACAGGACTGCCTGCTCGCCGAACAGGTCCGTTTCGGTCTCCTCGGTGAAGGTCGTCAAAATGGTTCCGGCGCGGGTGCAGCCGATGGCCCGGGCGTAGGCGAGCGCGTTGGCCAAAGCCTGGCCGCTGGCGTCCTGGTGGATGGCAACAAGGCCAGGCGTACCCTTGCCTTCGGTATAGAGTTCGCGCACGCGGTGGCCGGGGGATTTCGGCGCGACCATGCTCACATCCACCGTGGGGGGCGGCATAATCTGGCCGTAGCGGATGTTGAACCCGTGGCTGAACATGAGCGTCTTGCCCGGTTTGAGGTTCGGGGCGATAGCGCTGCGGTAGATGGCTGCCTGTGAAGTATCCGGGGCGAGCATCATGATGACGTCGGCCTCGGCCGCCGCTTGTCCGGCGGTCATCACGCGCAGGCCGTCGCCTTCGCACTTGTTCCAGGAGCGGCTGCCCTCGTATAGTCCCACCCGCACGTCCACACCCGAGTCGCACAAGTTCAGCGCGTGGGCGTGCCCCTGACTGCCATAACCGATGATGGCGACTTTCTTGTTTACCAGCACTGAAAGGTCAGCGTCGTTGTCGTAGTAGATAGTAGCCAAGATATTCTCCAGAGGAATGACGAATGACGAACTACGAACTACGAGTTACGAATCGAGAATTGGCAATCGAATGCTACTTCTCGTGAACGTCTCTGAACTGGTAACTCGTAACGCGTAGCTTGTAACGTCTAGTTATTGTAGTGTCCGTTGCCTTCGACGATTGCAAAGCCATTGCTGGCCAGAGCCGCTGCCTGATGGCTGTGGCCGTGCGGTGAGCTGCCGCGCACCATAGCGACACGGCCGGTGCGCACCATCTCCTCAATGCCGTAGCTCTCCAGCAATCTGATCAAGGAGTCTACCCGATCTTCCGGGGCGACGATCTGGATGATCAACGAGGTCACGTCGACGTCGACGATGGTGGCGTGGTAGATCGTGACGAGCTGCATGATCTCCCCACGCGTCTGCGCCGTCGTCGCGACCTTGATCAAGGCCATCTCACGGACAACGGCCGGTTCCTGGGTGACGTCATCGATGTGGATAACATTGATCAACTTGTCCAGTTGGGTCTGCACCTGCTGCATGTCGCGCTGGGTGCCGCGCGCCACAAAAGTCATGCGGCTGATGCCGGGGACCTCGCTGTGGCCGACAGTCAGGCTCTCAATGTTGAAGTTGCGCCGGCTGAAGAGGCCGGCAACACGGTTGAGCACGCCGGGCTTGTCTTCCAGCCAGGCGATGAAAGTATGGCGGCGGATTTGTGTGTCGGGCATGGCGCTCTCCTCCCTGATCAATTCTCGACGGGCCGGCCGCGGCGAATCATATCGGCGTTGCTCTTGCCGGGGGCGACCATGGGATAGACATTGGTAAACTCCTCGACCTGGAAGTCGAGCAGGAACGGGCCGGGTGTGTTCTGCGCCTGGCGGAGAGCGTCGTAGACGTCTTCTTTGCGCGTGACGGCGCGGCCGGGAATGCCGTAGGCTTCGGCGATCTTCACGAAGTCGGGGTTAAATAGCGGCGTGCCGACGTACCGTTTGTTGTAGAACACGTCCTGCCATTGGCGCACCATGCCCAGATAGCCGTTATTGATGATCGCGATCTTGATTGGCAGACGCTCCTGCATCACGGTCGACAGTTCCGGCATCGTCATCTGGAAGCCGCCATCGCCGGCAATGACCCACATCTCTTCTTGCGGCTTTCCCATTTGCGCGCCGATAGCCGCAGGCAAAGCGTAGCCCATTGTCCCTAGCCCGCCGGAGGTGAGCAAACTGCGCGGCTTGTTGTGGTGGAAATATTGCGCTTCCCACATCTGGTGCTGCCCTACGTCGGTAACGACCGTGCAGTTTCCCTGGCCGGTGGCGTGCCAGAGCTGGCGCATGATGTAAGGGGCGACCAGTTCATCCGTCTCCTGGGTGAGAATGTCGCGCTCGGTCGTCTCGCTGCGCCACTCGGCGATCTGGGCCAGCCAGGCGGGATGCTCGTTCGACTCAACCTTCGGCAGCAGAGCGCGCAGGGTCAACAGCGCATCGCCAATGACCGGCGTATCAATGGTCAGATTCTTGCCCATTTCGGCCGGGTCCAGGTCGACGTGGATGATGCGCGCCTTGGGAGCGAATGTGCTAAACGCGCCTGTCAGGCGGTCGTCGAGGCGCGCGCCGATGGCGAAGAGGACGTCGCACTCCTGCAGGGCATAGTTGCAGTACGCTTCGCCGTGCATGCCGCCCCAGCTAATCGACAGCGGGTGGGTCGCGGGGAAGGTGCCGATGCCCAGCAAGCTGGTGGCGACGGGGATGTTGGCCTTTTCGGCCAGCTGGCGCAATTCGGCCTCGGCCTTAGCCATTGAGACGCCCTGCCCGGCCACGATGACCGGCCGCTGAGCCTCATTGATCAACTGCGCGGCGCGGCTGACGGCCTCAGCCGCAGGCGTTAGCTTGTGCGGACGGTAGCCGGGCAGGTTGATCGAGGTTGGATAGGTGAACGGCATGGACGCCTGCTGCACATCCTTGGTCACATCGACCAGCACCGGGCCGGGGCGGCCCGTGCGGGCGATGTAGAACGCCTCCTTGAGCGCTGCTGGCAGGTCGCGAATGTCGGTGACGAGGTAGTTGTGCTTGGTGACCGGCAGGCTGATGCCGCGGATATCGGCCTCCTGGAAGCCGTCGCGGCCGAGGAGCGTCGTCGGCACCTGGCCGGTGATGGCGACCACTGGCGTCGAGTCCATGTAAGCCGTCGCCAGCCCCGTGATGAGGTTGGTGGAGCCCGGGCCTGACGTACCGAAGCAAACGCCGACCTTGCCCGTGGCGCGCGCATAGCCGTCAGCCATATGCGCGCCTCCTTGCTCGTGCGTCACCAGAACATGGTGCACCGGGTAGCTATGCTTGTAGAGGTCGTCGTAGGTCGGGAGGATTGTTCCACCCGGCAAGCCGAAGACGACTTCAACTCCCTCGTGGATGAGGCTCTCCCAGATGATCTGTCCGCCCGTCTTCATCTCACTCATTTGCTCTCCTCCGCGAACCAACAAAAAACCGCCCTGTTGGGCGGTTTGTTTTGAGCTTGCTATTGACCTTGTTCCTGCCTGCTCGCACCCAACTTAAACTGTGGCCTTATTGCTAATAATAAGGACCAGGCCAAGTAGGGCCAGAGCGAGATCAGCATTCGGAAAGTAAGGTTTCATTGTCGCGCTGCGATCAGCAAGTTGTCGGGAGTATAAACGCAGCATGAGCGACGCGACTATGTACAATAAGCCAAATGGAATGCTGGCGCTCATTGTAGATGTTGCACAACCCGTGCGTTTCGCGGAACCAATCGTTCAGTTAAAACGGGCCCCTACTCCCTCAGGCGGGGCGTCGCCATAGGCGCTTAACATGGATGAACGAAGTTCCGGCCATGCGTTTCCCCAGAAAACACTGAAGGGAACGGCCTCCTTGCGAAGAGCCGTTCCCCTCAGTTCCCACTATTTCCCACTGAACCGCGCACTCTAGCGCAAGCCTCAGAAGAGTATACCCGCCGCCAGGGAGGAATCATACGGCTAAGTTGGCAGAAGCGAAGCCAATGGGGGTTGTACACTGTTTACAATTGGCCACGCTCTGGCGCGCTTTGAAGCGCGGAACTACGAGCGAAAAGGCAAATCACTCGGCGGGGTCTGTTCGGTTTCCGGGCGCAATTGCCACAGCTTGAGGGCGAGGTGCAGCGCCAGGCGCATGTTTGCCTGGTCTAGCTGCAACTGGGTCAATTCCTGGATGCGCTCCATGCGATAGAGGAGTGTGTTGCGGTGGACGAAGAGGGACTCGGCCGTCTGGCTAATGTTGCCGTGGTGGGCGAAGTATGCTTCAACGGTCTTGACCAGACTACCGCGGTTTTGGGCGTCGTAATCGGCCAGCGGCCGCATAATGTCTTCGGTGAAGCGCTGCACCTGGGGCAAGTTCTCCAGACCGTAGAGCAAGCGGTAGATGCCCAGGCTGCTGAACTCGACGAACTGGTTGTTGAGCTTCAGCCGTTGGCCCAGTTGCATCGCCTGCAGCGCCTGGTCGTAAGCAATCGGCCAATCCATGAGCGTCTTTGCCAGGCCGCCGATGCCGCCAACCATCGTGGCCTCCGGGAACTCCGTTTCGATCTGTTCCCGTATGCGCCGTCCCAACTGCTGCACGCTCTCCATGTCTTCGGTTGTCTTGAGCGCCTGAAAGATGACCACATGCTGGTTGCCGTAGATGTGGACGAGCGCCGGACGCGGGTGGTTGGAGAGAACCCAGTGAATCGACGTTTCCAGACGGCGCATGCTTGGCGCCGGCGTGCCGGCCCAGGCAACCACCATGACGGCATGGGGCTCGCGCGTGTTGTGATCCAGCCGCCCCTCCAGTCGCTCGACCTCTTTCTGGGGCAGCGACCCGGCCAGCAACCCTTCCAGAAAATCGCCGCGCAGCGCCTTCTTTGCTTCGCTGACGGCTTTGGCTTTGGCCATCTCCAGGGCGCAGGCAGCGGCGCCATGCTCGACGGTCAGGCTATCGAGCATATCCAGTTCATCGGCCGGTCCGACAACGGAGAGATAGCCGCGGGCCCGATCGCCGGAGACGATGGGGCTGATCAAACGGCCCATATTCTCGATCGGCAGAAGTTGCTGCCAGTAAGTTTGACGGGCTCGAGCGGCCGCTTTGCGGTTGCGCAGAACGGGCGGCAATGCGTCGCGCTGTTGCAGCGCAGTGATGAGCGCCTCCCGCTCAACTGCGCTATTGCTGGGCCAGCTAATGGCCTGAATTTCCAGCCGCTTGTCCTGCACGGCGACTATGTTGCCAGTCAGCTTGCTCATGACTTCGGTCATGGCCGCCAACCCCATGCCCTCGCGCGACATAGCCGACAGCTGGCGATAGAGCTGCATGGCGCGCTCGCTGGTCGCGGTTTGCCGGTCGAGCAGGAGCAAGGCCACGGCCTCGTGGATTTCGCGTACCGTGGCGCCGAGCGGGATGACGAGAATGGCCAGATTCAACTCGGCGGCAATGCCCGCGATCTCGACCGGACACTCCTCGAACAGCACTAGGGCCGCCACCGGCAACTCCGCCAGCGGCTGAAGCAGCTGGCGAGCGGCCGGCGCTATCAGCGCATGCTGGAGCCGTTGAGGGACTAGGACCAGATCGTTAGGTTCGGCTTGTTCCTCGATGCCCTGCCAATCGGAGATAACCGCGACCCAGTTGACATAACGACGCGCGTCAACGCCTCCGCCGAGCAAGGTGGTGTTGAGCGGTAGCGCCAAACGAAGGACATCCCCGATGTTGATTTCTACGGGTGGCCCTTCCTGGCGCAAAGTCTTGTCACTTCTGGCCTGTGTCGGGGTGGACGAGTCGAGAAAAGATGTGGCCATGATGGAGCGCGCTTGCAGGGAGTATCCGGCGCTACTTGAGATAGAAGCCGGAACTGCTACTGTCCGGGCGCTGGATGGGCAGCGTCACAAGAAAGGTCGTGCCTTCGCCTACCTTGCTGGCAACCGTGATCTCCCCGCCGTGCTGTTCAACGATCCGGTGACACGTTGCCAGACCCAGGCCGGTGCCCTGCCCCGGTCCCTTGGTGGTGTAGAACGGCTCGAAGATGTGGGCGGTTTCGGCCGAGGTCATGCCCTTGCCATTGTCATGGATCAGCACCTGCACCGTCTGCATCTCGCGGTTAACGCGGGTCATCACTTCCAGAACCCGCTGCTCGTTGGTATGCAGCAACGCATCGCGCGCGTTCAGCAGCAGGTTGAGCCAGACGCTCTTCAGATGTTCCCAACTGGCGACGATTGGCGGCAAACTCGCCTCGAGATCGCGCTGGATGGTGATTTTGGCCGACTGAATCTGGTAGTTGACCAGATCGAAAGCTTCCTGAATCGACTCGTTGAGACTGCCCGCTGAGAAGGCGTACTGTTCCTGTCGGGCGAAGTCGAGCAAGCCCCGGACGACCTTGGCGGCCCGCTCGCCGGCGCGCGCGATAAGGTCGACCGACTCGTAGTTCTCGTCCTCGACCGGCATGACCATCTTGAGCATCTGCGCGTTGGCGTTGATAGCCGTCAGCGGGTTGTTGATCTCGTGGGCCACGCCGGCGGCCAGTTGCCCGATCGCTGCCAGCTTGCCGGCCTGCATGAGCGAGCTTTCCAGACGCCGTTCCTCGGTCTTATCCTGCCAGACGAGGACCGCCCGCGCCGAACTGGCTTGCTTGCCGGGAATGGGGTAGGCGCTGACCTCCCACTCGCGCGGCAGATGGTCGTCGGCCAGCCAGCGCACGGGCCAGTGCTGCTCGGTCTTGTCCGTCAGCGTCAGCGCCACGGTACAGTGTTCGCATGGCTGCTGCCGGTCGTAGAAGACGCGAAAGCACGTCTGCCCGCTAAGCGCCTCGGGCGTGACGCCCAATTCGTCGGCTTTGCTCTTGTTAACCGCGACCAGCTTCCAGTCATCGCTGATGGTATAGATGGGGTCGGGGATGCCGTCGATGAGCGCCTGGAGGGTGTTGCGTCCCTCCAAAAGTTCCTGGTGGCGAAGCCGCACGCGCTGGAATAGCCAAGCGTTCTCGATGGCCTCGCTGACGGAACTCGCGAGCGACGAGAAGAGATCGACATCGACCTCGCTAAACTCGCCGTCGCGCTTGTTGTAGGCGGCCAGCACGCCGACGGGCCGGCCGCGCACCATCAACGGCGTGGCCAGCATGGAGCGCACGGCATAGCCAATGGGCGAATCGCGGGTGGGGTCGTAGCGCGGGTCGCCAGCCACCTGATTGAGACAATAAGTCTGCTGGTCGTTCCAAGCCAGCCCCAGGACGCCCTGTCCCTTCTCCGTCGAGGGGAAAATGTGGGCCGGGATAGCGCCTTTATAGTGGCGCACGTACTGGCAATGGAGCTTGCCGCCTTCTACGATCAGCACCGCGGCCAGTTCCACTTCCAGGATCGCATCCACGCCGCGTACGGCCGTGGCGTAGACCTGACTTGTCTCCAGCGTGGCGGCGACCGCCTGGCTGACGCGGTTGAGCGCGGCCAATTGTTGGCTTTGCCGGTGGAGTTGCTTTTCGAGTTGCTGGGTGCGCAGGATGGTCTTGACGCGGGCCAGCAACTCCTGCATGTAGTAGGGTTTGGTGATGTAGTCGTCGGCTCCGGCGGAGAGCGCTTGCACTTTCTCGTCGCTGCTGGCGGCGGCCGTCAGCAACACCACGCGCGTGTAGCGCAAATCGCCGTGCTTGCGTATCCAGTCCAGGACATCGAGCCCGGAAAGTCCGGGCATCCGCATGTCGAGCAAAACCAGGTCAATTTCGTCCGCGCCGCCGATGGTGCTTTCCAGGTAGGTGATTGCCTGCTGGCCGTCCTGAGCTATCTGAACCTGGAAGCCCTCCTTGCGGACGAGGAAATCAGCCAGCGACTCAGCGATCTCGCTTTCGTCGTCTACGACGAGGATGCGCGTAAGCGCGCCCGAGCCGTTCAGCGCCGGCGCGTCGAAAGAGGTTCGCGCGGTGATCCGGTCAGGCGCGGGAGACGCGCCGACAACCGGCTCGGCCAGTCTATCCACTCGTCGCCTCGGACGAAAACGAGTAGCCGTGCCCCTGGATCGTCTTGATGTAGATGGGATCGCTGGGGTTTGGTTCGATCTTCTCGCGCAGGTTCTTGATATGGGCCCGAACCAGCTCCGGACTGCCCGTATCGCGCGGATAGTCCCATACGTCCTGAAGTAACTGCTGGCTATTAAACACCTGGTCAGCGTGGCTCATCAGGTGGTAGAGCAGGTCGAACTGGACGTTCGTCAACAGCACTATCTGGTGTGGGGTCATCACCTTAAACGTGCGGCAGTCTAGGGTCACATTGCCCACGACAACCTCGTTGACCGCTTGTTCGGGTTCGTACTTCTCCGGTCCGGCCCGGCGCAGGATGGCCTTCACGCGCAGTTCAAGCTCCTGCATATTGAACGGCTTGACGAGGTAATCGTCACCTCCGGCGCGGAAGCCCTCGATTTTGTCTTCGTCCTTGGCCTTGGCCGTCAGGAACAGGACGGGCACGTCCTGAAGCAACGGGTCGCCGCGAATCTGACGGCACACTTGATAGCCGTCTACGCCGGGCATCATAATATCGAGAATGAACAGGTCGGGACGATGACGCCGGGCCAGCTGCATCCCTTCGATGCCGCTGCTGGCGGTCATAACCTGATGGTCATACATCTTCAGCGCGCGCTGGAGGGTACGAGACACCAGATCGTCATCGTCGATGACTAGAATCAGGGCCATGCTACCTTCCCTTTCCTTTGAGCAGGATTATGGGCCACAAGTATAGCAGAACGCGACCGAAGAGGCAGTCATTATGCTCGGGCCTTTGGTAAAAGAATCGGCCGCGCCGCGGGCCGGAAGGCGAAGCGCGCCCTACAGATTAGGTTAGGGTTCTCGTTGCCTCCGGCCCCAGACTCAAGCGGGCCTACCGGGTGATGGCGAGTTGCCAGGAGCGAACGGCCACATGCCCAGCCTAGACCAGCAGGCGAAGCGGCTGTTCGAGCAGCGCTTTCAGGCGCTGCATGAAGCGCGCCGCTTCCGCGCCATCGGTTACACGGTGGTCGGCCGAGATAGTCGCCTTCATTCGCGTGCCCACAGCCAGCTGCCCATTACTCACTACCGGCACCTCGCGCGCCGAGCCGACTGCCAGGATAGCCGCGTCGGGCGGGTTAATGATGGCGATGAAGTGGTCGACTTCGAACGCGCCCAGGTTGCTGACGGTGAAGGTTCCGCCCTCAACGTCGTCCGGTCTGACCTTGCCCTCGCGGGCGCGGGCAATCATGATCTTGTTATCAGCGGCGACCTTGGAAAGCGTTGACGTGTCCGTGTCCTTCTGAACTACTGTCAGCAATCCGCCCTCGACCGCGACGGCCGAGCCGACGTTGATCCGCTTGTGGCGGATAATCTTGTCGCCGGCAAACGCCGCGTTCAGGTTCGGAAAGTCGCGCAGGGCCAGCGCCGCCGCTTTGACGATGAGGTCGTTGACCGTCACCTTCTGCTCGTCGGGCAGCGTTTCGTTCACCTGCTTGCGCAACGCCAGCGCGGGCGCCATGTCGATCTCGGTCGTCACGTAGAAGTGGGGGACGGTCGTCTTGCTTTCGACCATGCGACGGCCGATGGCCTGACGCAGCCGAGTGGTCGGAATCTCCTCGCTATCCGGGCCGGCGGCAGGCAGCGCGGCCGCCGGGGCGGCTGGC
>CAZSOD010000053.1:0-21807 GCA_964608255.1 uncultured Ardenticatenaceae bacterium | reverse complement strand
CGGCGACATCTACGTCGATGGCGAGAAGCTGAAGAGCTACGCCGAGAAGGACCCGTCGAAGCTGCCGTGGGGCGAGTTGGGTGTCGATATCGTCCTCGAATGCACTGGCCGCTTCCGTGGCAAGGCCACCGCTGGCGCGCACCTGGCCGCCGGCGCCAAGAAGGTCATCATTTCCGCCCCTGGCGACAAGGACATCGACGGCACGTTCGTTCTGGGCGTCAACGAGGACACGTACGACCCGGCCACGATGAACGTCATCTCCAACGCGAGCTGCACGACTAACGCGCTCGCCCCGGTGGCCAAGGTGCTGCACGAGACCTTCGGCATCCGCCGCGCGCTGATGACGACCATTCACGCCATGACCAACGACCAGAGCATTCTGGACGTGGCGCATAAGGACCTGCGGCGCGCCCGCACGACCGCCTCGAACATCATCCCGACCTCGACCGGCGCCGCCCGCGCTGTCGGCCTGGTGCTGCCCGACCTGAAGGGCAAGTTTAACGGCATGGCCTTCCGCGTGCCGACCGTCACCGTGTCCGTCGTGGACCTGACGGCCGAACTCGAGCGCCCGGCGACGAAGGAAGAGATCAACGCCGCGTTGAAGGCTGCGTCCGAGGCTCCGGGCTGGTTGGGCAAGGTGCTGAACTACACCGAAGAGCCGCTCGTTTCCTCCGACCTGATTGGCGATCCGGCCTCGACCACGGTTGACTCGCTGTCGACCGAAGTCCTCGACGGCAACTTTGCCAAGGTCGTGAGCTGGTATGACAACGAGTGGGGCTACGCCTCTCGCCTGGCGGACATCACCGCCTTTGTGGCCGAGCGGCTGTAAGCGCCGGCGGCGCTTAGCACGCCAGCAGATTCAAGAGCGCCAGACCCGAGTTCCGGGTCTGGCGCTCTTTACTTTTCGGGCGTCACGCTCGCCAGGGTGCGCGATGCGGCGCTTTCGTTTTGCGGCCCCGCGACCGATTCTCTACAATAGCTCCAGCGAACTCGGTTCCTTATTTGCGATTCGTAGTTCGTAGTTTATCGCTATGGAATTGAAAGAACTGGAAGCTCGTATGCATGCCTTCGTCGCCGGCAAGGGCTGGTATGCGCCCGACTCGCCGAAACCACAGACGCCGCGCAATCTTGCCCTTTCGCTGGCGCTGGAGGCGGCCGAGGTATTGGAGCACTTCCAGTGGCGGGAAGAGGCTCGCGACCGCGAAGCCCTGGCTGGCGAACTGGCCGATGTCGCCCTCTACCTGCTGCAACTGGCGAGCGTCAGTGGCGTTGATCTGGAGCAGGCGATTCTGGCTACGCTGGCTCGCAACCAGGGCCGCGAGTGGCCTGACCCATGAAGATTCTGGCCGTTAGCGACCGTGTGCTGGACAAGCTCTACAGCGGCCACGTTCGCCAGGCATATGCCGACGTTGACCTGCTGATCGGCTGCGGCGATCTGCCATTCTACTACCTCGATTTTCTGACGTCGGCCATCGATGCGCCCCTGGTGTACGTGCGTGGTAACCATGATGGGGGCCTGCAGTATGCCGCCGACGGCCGCACCTGGTCCGCGGTGCGCGGCGGCGTGGACATTCACGGCAAGGTCGTCACGCGCCGGGGGCTGATTATCGCCGGCCTGCAAGGCTCCATGCGCTACAAGGCTCACGCCGACTATATGTATAGCGAAACGGAGATGCGCGGGGCGATCGCGCAGCTGGTGCCCCGTTTGCTCTGGAACCGGCAGCGCTTCGGCCGGGCGCTAGACATCCTCGTGACGCACTCGCCGCCATTCGGCATCCACGACCGGTCCGATCTGCCGCACACTGGCTTCAAGGTGTTTCTTAGCTTCCTGCGCCTCTTTCGGCCGCGCTACCACCTGCACGGTCACGTTCACATCTACCGTCAGGACGAGGTAACGCAGACGCAATATGAGGACACAACTGTGGTGAATGTGTATCCTTACAAAGTTCTGGAAATATAGCCACCCGTCATGACCGCCGTACCACGCCACTGGCAGCCACAGGAGGCGCTACGACCGGCCCTTCGCTACTTGCGCCGGCCGGTGACGTTGTTACGCGACTATGACCGGGCGAACTTCCGGCCCGATCTCATCGCCGGGCTGACCGTCGGCGTTGTCCTCCTGCCCCAGGCCATCGCGTTTTCGCTGCTGGCCGAACTGCCGCCCCAGATGGGCCTTTACACGGCGATTATTGGCGGCATCGCCGCCGCGCTCTGGGGCTCCTCCGATCAGTTGCACACTGGCCCAACCAACACGATCTCGCTTCTGGTCCTCTCGACGCTGATCATCTCGGCCGTCCCCGGCTCTAACCAGTACGTCATCGCCGCCGGCCTGCTGGCCGTCATGGCCGGCGTGCTCCAGCTTAGCCTAGGCATGCTGCGCCTGGGCTTCATTGTCAACTTCGTCTCGCACTCGGTCATTGTGGGCTTCAGCACGGCGGCCGGCGTTCTCATTGTGCTGCGCCAGCTTAATCCGCTGCTTGGGTTATCGCTGCCCAATGGCGACGTGGCCAGCGGGCTGGTGAACACGCTGTTTGGTCTGCCGCAGACCGAGTTGCTAACGGCCGCGATCGGCGCGGGGTCGATGGCGCTGATCGTTCTGCTGCGGCGCATCAACCCGCGGCTGCCCGGCTCGCTCATCGCTGTGCTGGTGTCAACCGCCGCCGTCTATCTGCTCGGCGAGCGCGCCGCGGGCGTAGCGGTCATCGGCGCCCTGGCGGGCGGGCTGCCCCATCTCATACCGCCGCCCGTGCTTGACGTGCAACTCATTGCCGAATTGTCCACGGGGGCGCTGGCCGTGGCCGCCATTGGCCTGGTGCAGACGACAGCCGTCTCACGCTCGGCCGCGGCCCAAACGCGCCAGCGGCTCGACAACAACCAGGAGTTTGTCGGCCAGGGCGTGGCTAACATTCTCTCGGGACTGTTTGGAGGCTACGCCACTTCCGGCTCGTTCACGGTCACGGCTGTTAAGTTGCGCTCCGGTGCACGGAGTCCTGTTGCTTCGATCGTCGCGGCCGTGGTGGTCTTGCTGGTGATGCTGCTCGCCGGGGGCATCGGCGCGTATTTGCCCGTTAGCGCGCTGGCCGGCGCGCTCATTGTGACAGCGTGGAACATGATCGACCGGGCGGAGATCCGGCGCATCCTGCGGGGCGCGCCCGGCGACGCCATCATCATGGTGGTCACGTTCCTGGGCACTCTGTTCCTGCAACTTGACTTCGCCGTATTGACCGGCATTCTCCTGTCGTTCGTCCTCTACTTCCTGCGCACCAGCGCCCCTCGCGTCCAGGTGGTCGTGCCCGACGAAGAGTTCCGTCATTTCGCCCACCGGCCCGACGCGCCGTCTTGCCCGCAACTGGGCATTGTCGAAATCCTGGGTGACCTGTACTTTGGAGCCGTCAGCCATATCGAGGAGGAAATCCTCCAGGTTGCCGCGCGCAATCCGGGCCAGCGCTACCTGCTGATCCGCATGCACCACGTCAACCAGATCGACTTCAGCGGCATTCACATGCTGGAAAGCGTGGTGCGCGCCTATCGGGACCAGGGCGGGGACGTGTTCCTTGTCCACGTGGGACCCCGGGCCCGCCGGCTCATGGAGTTGACGGGCTGCCTGAAATATCTGGGGGAGGCCAATCTACTGGATGAAGATGTGGCCGTGGGCCATTTGTTCCACCATGTGCTTGACCCGGCGATCTGCATCTATGAATGCCCGGTGCGCGTTTTCCGCGAGTGCCAGAACTTGCCCAAGCGGTTTGACCTGCTTGACGTGGCCCTGCCGTCGCTGGGCCGCTCGCCCAACGGCTACGAGCCCGCTGTCGTGGCGCCGGCCGACCTGTGGCGTGCGCTGCGGGCCCCGTCTGATCGCCAACCCATTGTTTTGGACGTGCGCGAGCCGCGCGAATACCGCCACTCCCACATCGCCGAAGCGCAGTCAGTGCCGCTCTCGACGCTGCTGGCCAGCAATCTGGTGATGGCCGCCGACCGGCCGCTCGTGCTCGTCTGCCAGGGTGGGCGGCGCAGCCGCCGCGCCGCGGCCGTCCTGCGGGACCTGGGCCATAGTGAAATCACGGTCCTTCAGGGGGGCATGCAGGCCTGGGAGTCAGCCGGACTATTGACGGCCGTGGAGGAACTGCCATGACGGAAACGCCCCTCTCATCGCGCAACATCGGCCTTGATCTCGTCCGTGTCACCGAAGCCGCCGCGCTGGCCGCGGGGCGCTGGATCGGCAGTGGTAACTTCGATGCTGCCCACGCCGCAGCGACGGACGCCATGTACAACATGCTGGCCGCGCTGGATATCGATGGGCGCGTGGTCATTGGCGAAGACCGGTTGATGGACGGCATTGCGCCCCTGTGCGCCGGGGTACAATTTGGCCCCGACCACGGTCTTTGCGACCTGGCGGTGGATCCCATCGATGGCACGCGCCTGCTCGTAGAGGGCAAGCCGGGAGCTATTTCGGTCATTGCTGTTGCCCCGCGCGAGAGCGTCTGGTCGGCCGGACCGGTCGATTATCTGGACAAGATCGTGGTCGACCGCGACGCGGCCGGGGTACTCGTGCCGGAATGCATGGATGCGCCGGCGGCCTGGACGCTGGCTCTCATTGCGCGCGCCAAGAAGAAGTCGGTGCGCGACCTGGTCGTGGTCGTGCTCCAGCGTCTACGCCACCATGACCTGATCGAGGAGATCCGGGCGACCGGCGCGCGCATTCTGTTGCGCGAGGAGGGGGATGCTGAAGGGGCGCTGGTGGCGGCGACGCCGGGTAGTGGGGTAGACGTGCTGCTGGGCGTCGGCGGGGCGGCGCAGGGAGTGCTGTCGGCCTGCGCTGTGCGCGCGCTGCGGGGTGGGATGCTGGCCCGGATAGCGCCCCAGTCGGCCGAGGAGCGCGCCGCCGTCGCTCAGGCCGGGCTGGATATGCGCCGGGTCATGACCATTGACGAACTTGTTAACAGCGACGACGTTTTTTTCGCTGCCACAGCCATTACGGACACATCGCTGCTGCCGGGAATCGCCTATAAGGGTAACCACGCCGATACCCATTCCTTGCTCATCCGTTCCAAAACCCGCACGCGGCGGTTCATTCAGGCGGAACACAGCCTGGATGACTAGCCCTGGCCGGCGCGGTGGTTCGGAAGGCGACGGTGGGGTAGCGAGGAAGCTCCTATCCTTGCGCCCCGGCGGCAGCTACTGGCTCAGGCCTGATAGGTTGCTCGCGTTTCACGGTTGAACAGCCAGGCCAGACCGAGGATGGGCTGAAGGAGCGGAAAGAAGCCGTAGTCGGCGCCGAAGTGGGCCCACACGGTGCGGCCAATGGTGTCGGGGACGACGTAGCTGAGCGTGCCGATCACCAGCACCATGACCAATTCAAAGACGAGCATGCTGACCGACAGCCGCCACGCCCAGCGCTTGCGCACGATAAAGCCCACGGTCGCCAACAGGTAGCAAACGGCCGCGACCGCGCTGAGCGCCGGCGCGAGGTAGTTGGTGACGCCTTCCTTGAGGAATAGCTGGTAAAGCGCGCGCACGCCGGTGGAAAGGGCCAGCACCGGATAAGAGATCGCCAGAATTACCCCCGCCGCGCGGATAAAGCCCGACAGGGCGTTCTCGGAAACGTTGGGTTCGCGGGTTGTCATGGGCCAGGATTCTACCACACTTGGGCAGACCCCCGGCCAAGGACGACGGACGATAGAGCACCAGGCAAACGTCGAACACGCTATAGAGAGCCTGCGACCGCCGGCGGCTGACCGCCAGCAACTGAACGCTTCCTGAACCCCCGCAAGCTTCTCTCAGCGGGTCTGTTACAATCGCGGTCATGGATGAGAACGACCGCTATTGGGACCTGAACGCCAATGACGCCGAATACGAGCCGCCGCGTCGCTCAAGGCTGCGCGGCTGCGTCTTTCTGGTCGTAACGCTTGTCGTCGTCCTGAGCCTAGCCGGCTCGTCGCTGGCTGCCTGGTTCGTTGTCACCCATCGCGACGCGGTTGAGGCGTCGGCCCGGCAGGCGGCCGGTCTTGCCTCCGCTACGGAAGCGCCGCGCTTGCCCACGGCCGCGCCGGCCACGCTTGTGGCGAGCGTGCCAACGCCCGCGCCGACAGTTTCCCTGGCCCCGACGCCCGACGGGCCGGTGGTCAATCGCATCGCCATTGTCAACGCCGATGGGCAGGTGGAAACCCTTGCCCCCGGCGGCGGGGAGCGCCGGATTCTGACCCGCGAGGGGGATGAGACGTTCTTTCAGTTCCCCACGTGGTCGCCTGATGGCCGGCGGTTGGCCGTCATCGGCAGCACGCTTACCGGCGGCGGCATCTACGTCCTGCCCGACGAGACGTCCAGCGCGACACTAGACGAACGGGCGATTTACTTTAGCAGCAACGAGACGCCCTTTTACCTCTACTGGTCGCCCGATAGCGAGCGGCTGGCCTTTCTGGCCAACCAGTCGCGCAACACAATGGGCTTGAAGATCATCGCCGGCGACGGCGCGAGCGATAGCAAACTACTGGCGACGGGTACGCCGTTCTATTGGGATTGGGCCGACGACGGCCGCCAGTTACTTGTCCACAGTGGTCAACTGCGGCGTGGCGATCTGGCGCTCATTGACATTGAGGGCGAGACTCAGGCTGGCAACCTGGCTACGCCGGGGGCGTTCCAGGCGCCGGGCATCGCTTCCGGGGGCCGTTACTGGGCATTTGCCGAGGAGGCTGAAGCCGGATTGAGTGCCCTGGTCGTCGTCGATACCCAAACCGGCGAACGCCGCAGCTACGAGCAGGCCGGCTCGCTCGCCCTCAGTTGGAGCCCCACGCGCGAGCAGATCGCCTTCACTAACGGCGACGCGGAAGGCCACACCGGTTGGGGGACTTTGCACTTGCTTGACGTTTCCACAGGCCAGTCGCGCTTGCTCAGCCGCCAGCGCGTGCTGGCGTTCTTCTGGTCGCCGGATGGGCGCGCCATTGCCTTCGTTACGATCAGCGATGACGAAGACAATGGGGTGGTGGCCCAGGCGCCGGCCAGGCGGCCGACGACCGCCCGCCTGGCGTCGCCCGCGCAGCAGGCGCAAGGCATGCTGTCCCTGTCCGTGGTCGATGTGGACACCGGCCAGGGTTTGCGGCTGTTGGACTTCGAGCCGACCGCGACCTACATCGCCCAGTTTCTGCCGTTTTTCGACCAGTACGCGCTCAGCCATCGCATCTGGTCGCCCGACAGCGACGCGCTGGTATTGCCCGTGCGCCAGGAGAGTGGCAACGTGGTACTCATCGTCCCCACGCGTGGGGGCCGCCCGCAATACCTGGCCGACGGCGACATCGCTTTCTGGAGCCAGCGCTAGCCACGAAGTGCGCGCTTTCTACTACGACCACCTGCCCGGCAACCTGCCCGAAGGCCACCGCTTTCCGGCGGCCAAGTATCGCCTGCTACGCGAGCGCATCCAGCACTCGGGCGTCATCGATCCAGACTGCCTGTTGCCGGCGCCGGAAGGCACCGATGCCCAAATCGCGCGCGCCCACGATGCCGATTACATCCGGCGCTTCGAGAGCGGGCAGTTAACAGCGGCCGAGATTCGCCGCATTGGGTTGCCGTGGTCGCTGGAACTGGTGCGTCGCGTCCGTCACATGGTCGGCGGGACGATAGCCGCGGCGCGGACGGCGTTGCAGGACGGCGCCGGCGTCAACCTGGGCGGCGGAACACACCACGCCTACCGCGACCACGGCGAGGGCTACTGTCTCTACAACGATGTAGCCATTGCCGTTCGAGCTATGCAGGCCGAGGGGCGCATCCGGCGCGCCCTCGTCATCGATTGCGATGTGCATCAGGGCAACGGCACGGCGCAAATTGTCGCCGGTGATGAGACGGTTTTCACTTTCTCTATCCACGGCGCGAACAACTTTCCATTCCGCAAATTCCCGAGCGACCTGGACGTGGGCTTACCGGACGGCACCGGCGACGAGGCTTACCTGGAGGCGCTGGCCGGCGCGCTGAAGGTAGCCTTCCCGACCGCGCGACCCGACCTGGTTTTCTACCTGGCCGGAGCCGACCCGTTCGTGGGCGACCGGCTGGGGCGTCTGGCATTGACGAAGGACGGGTTGGTCGCGCGCGACCGGCTGGTTTTCGGCCGCTGCCGCGTGGCTGGCACGCCTTTTGTTGTTCTCCTGGCCGGAGGCTATGGTCGTGACATGCGTGACACCGTCGATATCTATCACAATACAGTGGCTCTGGCGGCCGTGGCGGTGGGGGAATCGGCCGGCGCAGTGACGAATAATACCGGCTGAGTCGACTGGCGCGGCTGGTCTCCAGCCGCTAGCTGACCGTTGCGCCGAAGGAGCCGTCGCTGACCTGAATGGTCAGCCGGTCGCCGGAATGAGCCTGGAGGCGCGAGCGGAGAACGCGGCCGTCGGCGTCGCGAACGATGGCGAAGCCGCGGCCCAGCGTCGCCAGCGGGCTGACCGCCGAAAGCGAGGCGTCGGCCACGGCCAGCCGCCCTCGCCGCCGGTCAAAGCCTCGTTGAGCCGCCACACTCAGCCGCGCGGCCAGCACGTCCACCTGCTGGCGATTGCCCTCCAGCAGCCGCCACGGGCTGAGCAATCCCAGCACTTGCTTTTGCGCGCGTATTGTTTGTCGCCGCGCCGCCAATCCGTCGTCCAACGCCGCCCGCATCGCCCCTTGCATCTCGCGGATGAAGAGGTCAACGCCGGAGAGGTCCGGCGCGACCAGCTCCGCAGCGGCCGATGGCGTCGGCGCGCGCACGTCGGCCACGAAGTCGGCAATGGTGAAGTCGGTTTCGTGGCCGACGCCACTGATGACCGGGTGGCGGGCGGCATAGATGGCGCGGGCCACGCGTTCATCGTTGAAGGCCCACAGGTCCTCGATGGAACCGCCGCCGCGGGCCACGATGATCGTGTCAACGTCGTCGCGACTGTCGAGCCAGCGCAAAGCGCGAACGATCTGTGGCGGGGCCAGTTCGCCCTGCACGAGCGTGGGGGCGACCAGGACGTTGACGAGCGGGTTGCGCCGCTGCAAGACGGTCAGGATGTCGCGCAGAGCGGCCGCGTCGGCCGAGGTGACGATGCCAACTTTGCGCGGGAAGCGGGGGATGGGCTGCTTGCCGTCGGGGTCAAAGAGACCCTCGGCGGCCAGGAGGTTCTTTAGGCGCTCGAACGCCGCCGCCAGGTCACCGCGCCCGGCCGGTTCCAGCCGTTCGACGTACAGTTGGTACTGTCCGCCCGTTTCGTAGACCGAGACGCGGCCGTGGGCGACGACGGCGTCCCCCTCGCGCGGGCGGAACCGCAGCCGCTCCGCCTGGCCGCGCCACATGACGGCGCGAAGCTGGGCCGAGGCGTCCTTGAGCGTGAAGTACAGGTGGCCCGATGCGGCCCGCGTGAAGTTGGAGATTTCGCCGGTTACATCGATGTCGCGCAGGCGGTAGTCGAGTTCGAACATCTGCCGGATGTAGCCGTTCAGCTCGCCGACGGTCCACACCGCGGATTCAAATGTCTCCGCTTCGCCGGGAAAGGAAAACATAGGACGCGCCTCCTAGAACATGTGGACGGATTCTAGTGGCGTAGAGGTCAGGGGGCAAGCGGCCGGAGCAGGCAGTTACCACGTGGAGTGTCGTTCCGGGGAGGGTCAACGGTCTGCCGGCCACACGCTGGCGCTTGCCGCCACTCGCCAGCGGCGCGCGAACGCGCTACAATGCTGCCACGCTAGGCTCTATTGGAGGTGTTTTCTGGAAGGTCTGGAACTTGCTCATTTGCTGGTCGATGCCCTGTTGGACAAGAAGGGCATTGATATCCTCGTGCTCGACATCCACGCCCAGGCGATATTCGCCGACTTCTTCGTCATATGCAGCGGTGACTCGGAGCCCCAACTGCGGGCGCTCATGCAGTCCGTCCTGGGCGAGGCCAAGCAAAAGGGCGGCCGCCTGCCCAAGGGAGTGGAAGGCGCGCCGCTCGACGGTTGGGTGCTAGTTGATTTTGGCGATGTGGTCGTGCATCTGTTTTCGCCGGAGAAGCGCGCCTATTATGACCTCGAGTCGCTCTGGCACCAGGGCCGCGTCGTCGTGCGCATGCAGTAAGGGCGGGGTCCCAAATCCGCCCCTCGGTCTGATACGTTCTGGCTTCCCGGACGGGCGGGTCATGGACCCGCCCTGATAATGATCTGCGCCCCGACGGGTTAGGTAATTCGCGCGGCGCGGTTACTCCCGAATCCAGCGATCAGTGGCCCGTTCCCAGGCCACCAGTTCAGCCGGGCTGAAGAAGAGCGCGACTTCACGCGCGGCGCTTTCCAGACCGTCGGAGCCGTGGACAAGGTTGCGGCCGATCTCCACTGCCAGATCGCCGCGGATGGTGCCCGGTTCGGCCTCACCCGCCTTTGTAGCGCCCATCGTCTTGCGCACGATCGCGATCGCATCCTTACCTTCCCACACCATGGCCACAATCGGCCCCGACGTGATGTAGTCGACCAGGCCAGAGTAAAAGGGCTTCCCTTCGTGGGCCGCGTAGTGGGCCGCCGCCAGATCGCGCGTCATCTGCATCAACTTCAGGCCATTTAGTTTCAGGCCGCGCCGCTCCAAGCGGTGAATGATCTCGCCAATCAGACCGCGCTGCACGCCGTCCGGTTTCACGAGGACTAGTGTCTGTTCCATCTATTCGCTCCGTTGTCAATTGAGAATTGTGATGATCCGCGCAGACGCGGCCTGCCGCGCCCCCGCGGTCATAGGGCTGGCCCGGGTATTATCTCTTTTGCGACTCTCGCCCCTGCGATGTGAGAATGTACTAGGCCCGGACGCTCATTTCAAGGGTTTCAGCAAATCGATCCAGGCCGCAGGCTCCTCGGCGGGTGGCGAATCGGCGGGTCGCGCGTCAGTAGCCTGGGGCTCAGCCGCGCTTGACACCGCTCCTTTCCGCCGCACGACCACGCGGCGCATTCTGGGCGAGGGCAAGGAACGCGGTGTTTCTTCCTCAGGCGCGGCCGGCTCCACGGGCTCTTCCGGCGCGGTCTCGCTCTCGCTAACCCCTGCATCGGCCAATGGTGCTTCGGCAATCGTCGGGACCTCGGCCGCGTCGTCAAGAGCAAGCCCGGGCGCTGGTTCAGGTTCTTCCCGCGGCAAGTCCGGAAGCTGCTCAGCGGTAGCTAGTTCAACCGTCACGTCGTCGGGAGCAACATCAGCAACCGGAGCATCCACGTCCGGCGGCGCAGCGACGGGTGTAGTGTCAGCGGCATCGTCCGGCGCGCCGGATGCCAATGCCTCGGACTCCTCAGCGACCGCCGACTGGCCCCGGCGGCGGCCGCGGCGGCGGCGCGAGCGCGCCGGGACGGCCGGCTCAGGCGAGTCGCTGCCAACCAGTTCCACCGCTGACGCCGCTGGCGCATCCGTCGTCATGACTGGGTCGGGCCCGGCGGGAGTGTGTCGCGCATCGCCCGCCAGGCCTTCCAGCCAGGCCATGACTTCGTCCGGATCGTCCGGCATGTTCATTAAGTCGGCCTCGGTTACATCGACGGCCGGCAATCGCTCATCGCCGGTCCGGGCCACACCCCCGGCGACCGGCTCACCTACCGGAGGTGCCGGGGGCTCGCCTGGTTCTTCGCCCGCAAACTGTTCGAGCCAGGCCAGGACTGCATCAGGGTCCTCCGGCATCCGGGCTATGACATCTTCACCTACCAGTTCGATGACGGGTGGCGCGGGCGCGACCAGGGGCGCCGGCCGCAGGGCATCTTCCAGCCAATCAATAGCCGCGGCCAGGTCGTGGGGCGGGACGGCGCCGCTGCGCCGCAGCGTGGCGTCAACATCGGCCAGAGTCCGGCCTGGGGGCAGCGCCAGTAGATCGAGGGCACGCAGGCGGCGCTCGACGGCGTCTGGCTCGCCGCCCGCCCCGTTGGCTGCTTCAACGGCGAAAGCCACGGCCGCACCCTCCGTCGATACCTCCACCTCTGGTTCGATCCACTCAGGCACATCGCCGGCAAACTCCGATTCCACAACCGACGCGACGAGAGGATCAAAGTCATCTTCGGGTAGTAAGACCTCCGCCTCTGCCGGGGGCTCCATCCATTCGGGCACGTCGCTGGCAAACTCCGGCTCCTCGGTCATCGCGTCGAGGGATTCGAAATCATCCTCAGGCAGTAGCGATTCGGCCGCTACCGGTGACTCGGTTACGTCCGGGATGGAGGGATCGGGTTCGTCATCGGGAGGCGTTGCGCTTGACTCGATCATCGACCATTCCGCCTCTAGCGGCTCAGACGCCTCAGGCTCGCTTTCAACCCCTTCCGGCTCGTTGGCCTCCGGATCCGTTTCTCCACCGCCCAGTACAGTCGTGGCGGCAACGCCCAGCACGACCGCTCCGGCGACAGCTTTTGCCGCCAGGTCGACCAGGCCGCTGGCAGGCTCCTCCGCCTGGTCGGCCGGCGGCGCGGGTTCTTCTTCCGGGGTGCGGGTGGCCGCCAGGTCTTCGAGATAGGCCATCGCGTCGTCAAAGGAGGCGGCCTCAGCTTCCGCGGCCGGCTCGGGCGCTTCATAGACGCGCGCGGCGGCCGTCCCGCTTGGCGGTTCGGCCACTAACATGTCGCCTGGCACCGCCCCGCGGTCGGCCATCGTCTCGACTAGGACAATCGTATCCGCAAAGTCCTCGGCCTCGACAAACGGGTTTGTGGGCGTTTTGCCCTCCAGAAGCGAAAGATCGGGTAACGGCCAGCTCGCCAGCGCGCGAGAGTCGAGTGCGTCGGGCGACAGACCGGCCTCGAGCATCAGTTTAGAGGCCAACGCCCGGTCAGCCACACTGGGCACGTCCTCGATGGGCGCATCCTGGCTGGCGGCCAATTCCTCGATCCACGCCATGGCGGCATCCAGGTCGGTAAGGGGCGGAAGATCTTCGGCCGGGGGCTCAACAGGTGGCTCAGCGGCTTCCACGACAAGAGCCGTCGCGGGTGCTTCTTCCGGCACGTCAGGAATCCCGGCCGCGACGGCCGTCTCCGCGACCTCCGCTTCCGGCGCTTCAGCTATCGTTGCGGCCACCGCTTCACTATCGGCGCGGGTTGCGTCGGGTATCGTGGTTTCCAACTCCGCGCTTGTGGGCAGGGCAGCTTCCACCGTGTCGCCCAGGGCAAGGTCATTGTCGATAGACCCGGCAACCGCTTCCGCCTCGTCCGGCAGGTCGTCCGCGGCCGGCGGCCGCAGCGCGTTTTGGACAGGCTCGGTAAGATGTCGCCATTCCAGCGTCGGCAACTCTTCGATTGACTCGCGCTGCGCCATTTTGGCCAGCCAGTCGAGACGGCTTTCGACCTCAATCTCTTCCTCGCCGGACGCCGTCGCGCCGGGCGCTTCGTGCAGCCAGTCGGGTAAATCGCCCTCGTCGCCTTGCAAAAGCCCCTGGAATGGCGACTCCACCGGCTCCACCGGTGCTTCATCGGCCGCCGGTGGGCGGCCCTGCCTGGCTGTCAACTCCTCCAGCCATTTCAGCGCCTCTTCCAGTTGGCGGGGCGAGACACCAGAGGGGAGCTCGGGGTCGTGGTCATCGGCATTCCTTTCCATTGTACTTCCTCCACCGGTCCCCCATCCGCGGCAAGCGACGAAGGGGAAACGGGGCCGGGCCAGAATCACGGCCTATCGCTGTCCGTTATGGTCAACTTGCGCCCGCTATTATCGACCCTTCGGCTCATTTTGACAAGTAGTGCGCCTTGAGTTGGGCCAGCAAGGCGCTGATGTCTCGTTCTGGCTCGGGCATGCGGCCGAACGGATCGAGGATATGGTCTCGTTTGAGGAGAGCATGGAAAACGTTTTGGACGCCGTTGACCAGGACATCCAGTTGGTAACCGCCCTCGAGCACAAAGAGCACGCGCCCGCCGCACAACGCCTCGGCGTAGCCGATGAGTTGGCGGGTAATGTGGGCATAGCCGGTCAGGCTGAGTCCGGCCATTGCCAGCGGATCGGCCCAGTGGGCGTCGAAGCCCGCCGAAACGAGCAGCATGTTGGGCTGGAAGTCGCGCAGCCGCGGGCCGATGAGTTCGTCAAATGCCCGCAAGTAGCCCTTGTCGCCGACCTGTGGCGGCAAGGGCACGTTGAGCGTGTACCCGTTGCCACGGCCCGTGCCCACCTCGTGCATGCCACCGATGCCGGGATAGAAGTAGGGCGCGTAGAGGTGGATCGAGACAAAAAGAACCGAGTCGTCTTCGTAAAAAATATCCTGTGTACCGTTGCCGTGGTGTACGTCATAGTCGACGATGGCGACTCGCCGCGCGCCGTGGACGACCTGTGCTTGCCGTGCGGCCGCCGCGACGTTGTTAAAGAGGCAAAAGCCGCTTGCCCGGTCGGTTTCAGCATGGTGGCCCGGCGGCCGAATCAGCGCAAAGCCATTGTCCGCTCGCCCGGTCATGATCTCGTCTACCGCCGCACAGCAGCCGCCGACGGCCAGCAACGCCAGTTCAAAGCTTTCCCCGGTAACGTAGGTGTCGCCGTGGTCGAGGAGGCCGCCGCCGCGGAGTGACACCTGGCGCACGTATTCGATCAGTTCCATCGTATGGACCCGCCGCAGTTGCTCGACCGTAGCCGCGGCGGGAGCCAGGACGCGCAGATCGGGCAGCAGACCGGAGCTTGCCAGCGCGCGCTCCAACGCCAGGGTGCGCTGGCTGCTTTCCGGATGCTGGAACTTGGTGTGCCCATAAGCGGGCGCGGAAACCAGGAGTGTACTCATGGGCTTGCTCGGGAACGTGTTCGTGGCCCTATTATACTGACAGTCGTTCCAGGCGCAGCCATGGCGATCGCGCAATGAATTATAGGTTGGCGCGGGATGGCGAGCGGGCATAGCCACGAATAATCGCGCGGATGTCCAAGCCGGCGGGGGTTAGCCCCTTTCTCGGCCTTGTTTTGCGCCCGCGCCGCGCCATTGGGACGAATGTTTGTGCGTATCGGAAAGTATGCATTAACATTAGGGAGGCTGGGAGTCCCTACCCGGTGCGGCTACGTTCACTGACGGGCGACGGTGACGCAGCCAAGTCTCCTGAAGATTGCGTTTGGCGACCCGGAACGCAGAGAAGCGCTCCGAAATAATCCATAGGACGAGGAGGTTTAACAAGCGAGTTATGGATCAGATATTCCGGTTCATGGAGATGGACCTGTCCAGCTTTGAGGCGATCGCCGTCTGGGCTGTGCTGGTCGTGGCCGTGATTGGTCTTCTCTACGCGCTCTATCTGCGGCGGCAGATTCTGTCGGAGGACAAAGGCACGGCGCGCATGCAAGAGGTCTGGGAGGCGATTCGCCAGGGAGCCAACGCTTACCTGGGCCGGCAACTGCGGACGATCCTGCCTTTTATCGCCATCCTGACAGTGGCTCTCTTCCTCAGCGTCTACGTCGTGCCGCCGACAGAGTTCTCGCGCGAGGTGTTTGAGGGCTACAGCGAGAACACAATCCGGCTCATCGTTGGCTTCGGCCGCGCCTTCGCCTTCATCATGGGCGCCGGTTTTTCGCTCTCCGTCGGGCAGATCGGCATGCGCATGGCCGTGGAGGGCAACGTGCGCGTCGCTCAGGCGGCGCGGACGAGTTTCAAGGACGCGCTGCGTATTGCCTACCGCGCCGGCACAATTACCGGCATGTTGACTGACGGTCTCGGTCTGCTGGGCGGCACGCTCATCTTCATGCTCTTTGGCAAAGCCGCGCCCGACGCCCTGCTAGGTTTCGGCTTCGGCGGCACGCTTGTGGCCCTCTTTATGCGCGTCGGCGGTGGAATCTACACCAAGGCCGCCGATGTCGGCGCCGACCTGGTCGGTAAGGTCGAGCAGGATATGCCGGAGGACGACCCGCGCAACGCGGCCGTCATTGCTGACCTGGTGGGCGACAACGTCGGCGACTGCGCCGGTATGGCCGCTGATATCTTCGAGTCCTATGAGGTTACCATCGTCTCCGGTCTAATCCTGGGCGTGACGCTAACCCTGATCACCGGTCACAACGAATGGATCCTCTTCCCGCTGCTGGTGCGCGGCATCGGCGTGCTGGCCTCCATCGTTGGAACCTACCTGGTGCGCGGCCAGTCGGACGCCAGCGGCGACGCCATGCGGGCCATCTTCCGCGGCTTCCTGACCTCGGCCGCCATCTCGGTCGTCCTGTTCGGCGCGGTCGCCATCTTCTACCTGCCCGGTGTGCCCGGCGGCTGGTGGCGGCCGTTCCTCTCCACGGCGGCTGGCGTGGCCCTGGCGATTCTGATCGACCGCCTGACTGACTACTTCACCGGCACCCATTACCGGCCGGTTAAGGAGATCCGCGACAGCACATCGGGTGGCCCGGCGACGACCATTCTCTCCGGCCTAGCCAACGGCTATGAGTCGGCCGTGTGGTCGGTCATCGTTATCGCCGCGACGATCGTAGCCGCCATCCTCCTCTACCAGAATGTTGACGTCACGCCGTTCGTCTCCGAACGTTTCTCGGCCGGCTTCATCCAATTCACCTTCGTGCTTTACGGCATTGCCATGACCGGCATCGGCATGTTGACCCTGACCGGCAACAATGTCGCCATGGACTCGTTCGGGCCGATCTCTGACAACGCCAACGGCATCGGCGAGATGGCCGACCTGGAGCCGAAGGCGCGACAGATCATGGCCGATCTGGATGCCGTGGGTAACACCACCAAGGCCATCACCAAGGGCATCGCTATCGGCTCGGCGGTCATCGCCGCGGTATCGCTGTTCGGCTCGTTCATCACCGACGTATCGCTGGTTGACCCGGAGGCGCTGGCGAACGGCATTCGCGTCTCCTCGCCAACGGTTTTCGTCGGCATGCTGCTGGGTGGGGCGTTGCCGTGGCTGTTCTCGTCGCTGGCCATCCGCGCCGTCAGCCGCGCCGCGGGCCAGATGGTGGATGAGGTGCGGCGACAATTCCGCATTCCCGGCATCATCGAGGGCACGGTCAAGCCGGACTACGCTCGCGCCGTCACCATCTCGACTGTGGCCGCGCAGCGCGACCTGATCAACCTGGCTGTGCTGGCGGTTGTCACCCCGATCGCCGTCGGCCTGCTGCTGCAAGTGGAAGCGCTGGGCGGTTTCCAGGCCGGCATCATCGTCTCGGGCATGTTGCTGGCCGTGTTCATGTCGAATACGGGCGGGGCTTGGGACAATGGCAAGAAGCTGATCGAGGATGAGGCGCGCGATGTGGCCGCCAACACGGGCAAGGGGTCGGAGCGCCACAAGGCCGCTGTCGTCGGCGACACGGTCGGCGATCCGCTGAAGGATACGGCCGGCCCGGCTCTCAACCCGATGATCAAGGTCGTCAACCTGGTCAGCCTCATCATTGCGCCCATTGTCGTTCGCTATGACGAGCGCAGCCTGCTGGTGATCGTCATCATCGTGGCTCTCGTGGCGTTGCTCGGCTATGCGGTCAGCCGTTCCAAGCGGCCGGCCGAGCCGATTGGCGCGCCGCAAGCGCGGGCGTAGCGGGCAAACGCCGGGGAGCCGGTTACGGCTCCCCGGCCCTCCACTCGCGGCTGGCAACCGGCGGCGAGTTGTCGTACAATCGCCGCCATGACTGACGAATTCGACGCGTTGCCGTTCGAAGAAGCGCTAGCCGAACTCGAGCAAACGGTGGCGCAATTGGAATCCGGCAACCTTACCCTGGAGGCGTCGCTGGCGCTGTTCGAGCGCGGCCAGCGGTTGGCCACGCACTGCGGCCGGTTACTCGACCAGGCGCAACTTCGCGTGGAGATGCTGACCGGCGACGGCGAGATAGTCGCCCTCCCCGGAATTGACTGACCCTGACGAGCAAGCAATCCACAGATCACACGGATTTCACGGATTCATGGTTGGAATCCGTGAAATCCGTGTGATCTGTGGATGTTTTTCTTTCATCCCGTAGTTAGAGGCAACCGTTGTTCAAAAGCATTCGCGAATCGCTTAGTCGCACGCGGCAGACTGTCTTCGGTCAGATCGCCGGCGTGTTGGGCGCGGGTGATATCACTGACGAGACCTGGGAAGACCTTGAGGCCCTGCTCATCCAGGCTGACGTGGGCGTGCCGACAACCATGTATCTGGTCGATACGTTGCGCGAACGCGTACGGCGGGAAGGCCTCTATCGCGCTGATCAACTCCTGGGGGCTTTGCGGAGTGAAATGCGAGCTATCCTGACCGACCCGCCGGCGTTCGAGCTGGAAGAGCCGCGGCTATTGACCATCGTCATGGTCGTGGGCGTGAACGGCTCCGGCAAGACGACGACGATCGGCAAGCTGGCCCAGCGCTACAGGGACCAGGGACGCAAGGTGATCCTGGCTGCGGGTGATACGTTTCGCGCGGCGGCCATTGACCAGTTGCGCATCTGGGGCGAGCGAGCTGACGTGCCGGTGATCGCCGGACAGCCGGGCGGTGACCCGGCGGCCGTGGCCTATGACGGCATCCGCGCCGCTCGCGCTCGCGGCTTTGACCTGCTGTTCATCGATACCGCCGGCCGCCTCCACACCAAGTTCAACCTGATGAAGGAACTGGAGAAGGTCTATGGCGTTTGCCGCAAGAGCGTCCACGCCGCGCCGCACGAGGTGTTGCTGGTGCTCGACGCGCCGACCGGACAGAATGCGCTGACCCAGGCGCAGAAGTTCAAGGAATCGGTCCACATCAGCGGCGTCATCCTGACCAAGCTGGACAGCACGGCTAAAGGCGGCATGGTCTTCGCCATCTATCGCGAGCTTGGCTTACCAGTGCGCTTCATCGGCACCGGTGAGCGCCTGCAAGACCTGGCGCCATTCGACGCAGACCAGTTTATCGCCGGGCTGTTTGATCAATAGGTTCCAGGGACCAGGGGCTAACGAAGAAAGAGGATTGCTTGCGAGCCGCTGCCAAACGCTAACGACGAACTGACCCCTGATCACGGACCACTGACAACTAACCACTGACAACTGACGACGGACAACTACTATGCAAGACCTACTCGACCGCCTAACCGAGATGACCGACATTGTGATGCACCTCCGGGGGCGTCTTTGACGTCGCCACAAAAGAGGCGCGTATTGCTGAATTGGAAGAGCGCATCGCCGATGCTGATTTCTGGAATAGTCCGGCCGAGGCCCAGGGCGTTATGCGCGAGCTAAACCGCCTGCGCGAGCAGGTGGTCGTGTGGCAGGAGATCGGTCGTGCCCTTGACGACGCCGGTGAGCTGGCCGCATTGGACGACGAGGGCATGCGCGACGAATTGGCGGCCGAGGTTGACCGCCTCGCCGCCGAGGTCTCGACGCTTGAATTCCAGACGCTTATGTCCGGCGACTATGACGACGAGAACGCCATTCTCGCCATCCACGCCGGGGCCGGGGGCACCGAGGCTCAGGACTGGGCCCAGATGCTCCAGCGCATGTTTCTGCGCTGGGCCGAACAGCACCGGATGAAGACCGAAATCCTGGATGAGAGCGCTGGCGACGAAGCGGGTATCAAGAGTTGCACCATCTCCGTCACCGGCCGCTACGCCTACGGCTGGCTCAAATCGGAGCGCGGCGTCCACCGGCTGGTGCGCATCTCGCCCTACGACGCCTCAAGCCGCCGGCACACATCCTTTGCCAAGGTCGAGGTCTGGCCGGATGTAGCCGAAGACATTGCGATCGAGATTGACGAGAAAGACTTGCGGATCGACCGCTTCCGGGCCAGCGGCGCGGGCGGCCAGCACGTTCAGAAGAACGAGACGGCCGTGCGCATCACCCACCTGCCGACGGGTCTAGTCGTTTCCTGCCAGAACCAGCGTTCGCTGACACAGAACACGCAGGTGGCGATGAACGTCCTCAAAGCGCAATTATTTGACCTGGCGCGGCGCAAGCAGAACGCTGAGATCGCCGCGCTGAAGGGCGAAGACGTCGACGCCGCCTGGGGCAGCCAGATTCGCTCCTACGTCTTGCAGCCGTACAAGATGATCAAGGATCACCGCACCGGCCACGAAGTGGGGAACACGCAAGCGGTGCTCGACGGCCGCCTCGACGATTTCATGGAAGCGTACCTGCGGCAACAGGTGGGCGAAGGCGTCCCTGTGGTGGACGCGGGAGATATGGATTTGTAGCGTGGCCTTTTCAGAAGCGCGCCTTTCCCCCTTGCGTTTCCACCAGCCGATGCTATAATTCCAGATCGCGTATTAACGCGCTTCTAACAGTATTGCGGTTGACGTATTGACGGTTGCCGATATAATTAGTCTTGTCATTCAGTGAGCAAATTGTGACCAAGAGCGCTGGCCCAGCGGCCAGGCGCTCTTTTGCGCGTTTAGCTACCCGCATTCGTCCTCATAACGGTTACTGCATACGTCAACCATCTTCTGCACGGGTAGAGGAGCCTTAGTGTTTTCGGGAGGTCATTAGTGGAGACAACGGATTTCCGCTCGCTACGTGTCAGTCTGGCGTCCCCGGAGCAGATTCGCTCCTGGTCCTACGGTGAGGTAACCAAGCCGGAGACCATCAACTATCGTCGCTTGCGGCCGGAGAAGGACGGCTTGTTCTGCGAAGCCATCTTTGGGCCGACGCGCGACTGGCAGTGCTATTGCGGCAAGTATAAGAACGTTCGCTACAAGGGCATCGTTTGCGACAAGTGCGGTGTGGAGATCACCCGCTCCTCCGTGCGTCGCGAGCGCCTGGGCCATATCGAGCTGGCTGCTCCCGTTGCCCACGTGTGGTATACGCGCCGCGTGCCCAGCTATATGGGCCTGCTGCTGAATATTTCGCGCCGCAACCTTGACCGCGTCCTTTACTTTGCCCAGTACGTTATCACTCACGTCGATGAAGAGTCGCGCCAGCGCGCTCTGAAACGCCTGGAAGAAGAGTTGCAGGAGGCGGAGGCGCAACTGGAGTCGAAGCTGCGCGAGCAGTTGCAGGAGACCACCTCCGAAGCGTCTACGCGCTTGGCCGAACTGGAGGCCGCGCGCGACGAACTGCACAAGACGTTCGACGATCGCATGAGCGCGCGCAGCGACGAACTGGTGCAGGAAGCCAAGCACATCGAGCAACGCTTGAACAACTTGAAGGGCTCGGCCGCGTCTGAAGATATTATTCTGGCCGGCGAGCTCATTGTGCAGAAGGGCGAGACGGTCGGCCGCGAGCACATCGTCCTCGTCCAGGATATCACCCGCGAACGCCTCGAAACCATCCAGCGTTCCGGTGAGGAAGAGCAGCAGCGTGAACTTGACGGGCTGGCCCGCGAGATTGACGAGTTGCGTGGTGAGATCGGCTATGCGGGCGAGGGGCTGCGCGAGCGCATGGATCAGCGTCTGATCCGGTTGCGCCAGCAGGCCCAGGCCAGCCGCGACCAACTTGAAGCGCTGTCGCAGATGACGTTCCTCAACGAGAACGACTATCGCGATCTGAAGAGCAAGTTCGGCAACGTCTTCCGCGCCGGCATGGGCGCCGAGGCATTTCATGAAATTCTGAAGAGCATGGATCTCGACAAGCTGGCGCGCGATCTGTGGCGCGAAGTCCGCACGAGCCGCTCCAAGCAGGCGGCCAAGCGGGCAACGAAGCGTTTGCAGGTGGTCGAAGCCCTGCGCGCCAGCGGCAACCGGCCGGAGTGGATGATCCTCACGGTTTTGCCGGTCATTCCGCCCGACCTGCGCCCGATGGTGCAGTTGGACGGCGGCCGCTTTGCCACGTCGGACCTGAACGACCTGTACCGCCGCGTCATCAACCGCAACAATCGCCTCAAGCGCCTGCTCGAACTGGGCGCACCGGATGTGATCGTCCGCAATGAGAAGCGCATGTTGCAGGAAGCGGTGGATAGCCTGATCGACAACAGCCAGCGCGGTAAGGCGCTGAGCCGCCGCGGCCGGCGCGAGTTGAAGTCGCTGTCCGACATGCTGAAGGGCAAGAAGGGCCGCTTCCGCCGCAACCTGCTCGGCAAGCGCGT
>CAZSOD010000052.1:0-21939 GCA_964608255.1 uncultured Ardenticatenaceae bacterium | reverse complement strand
CCACCACGTCTCGCGCCCGCATCGTCCACGCCGGCGGCCGTTCGTAACTCCCGCTATCCCCCGGCCGCGCCGTCACGCGCCACTCCCGCTGCCCGGAATCGACCGCCAGTTGGTTGCGCCAGCGCACCTCCTGTGGCGACAAACCTTCGACCACGAACTCGCGCAACAGGCCCCGCGCGTGGGCCAGCCCGGCAGCCGAGTAGAGCGACGGGTGCTGCAAGTGGTAGCACAGCACCATCAGATGATGGACCTCCCCCAGTTCCGGCCGCTCGTTTTCCCAGAAAAGCATCTGGTGAAAGTCGTCGGCGCAGATGCGGCCTCCGGCCCAGGCTGCGCCGCACTCAGGGCAACGGTCGATTATTTCGCCGCCTTGCGTTCTAATCATCCGTGGATTTGTATCCATTTCTGTATCCTCTGTTCCTACCAGAACAGAATACCGGCGGGCACGATCTGGTATCCTATTGTAGCGAGAACTGTTGTATTGTCGCGGGCTTCGCCAACGCCAACGACCGATAACGAACGACTACCACCATACAGAGAGGCACCATGAGAGCAATACGAATCCACGAACACGGCGGGCCGGAAGTGCTGCGGCTGGAGGAAGTTGACCTGCCGCAGCCGGGGCCGGGCGAGGTGCGGGTGATGGTCCGCGCGGCCGGTGTGAACTTCGTCGATGTTTATCACCGCAAGGGGCTGTATGCCAGCCACTTGCCTTATACGCCCGGCTCCGAGGCGGGCGGCGAGGTACACGCGCTGGGCGAGGGCGTCGAGGGTCTGGCGGCCGGCGACCCGGTCGTGACCGCGCGCGCCGATGGGGCCTATGCCGACTACGCCATCGTTCCCGCCTGGAAGCTGGTGCCCATCCCGTTGGGCGTCAATACGATGACCGCCACGGCCGTCGCCCTGCAGGGTATGACGGCCCATTATCTCGCCCACGATACTTACCCTATCCGGCCTGGTGACACGGTCATCGTGCACGCCGCCGCCGGCGGCGTCGGCCTGCTGCTGGTGCAGATGGCGAAGCTGCGCGGTGCGCGGGTGATCGGCACAGTCTCCACCGAGGAGAAGGCGCAGCTGGCCCGCGAGCGCGGCGCGGATGACGTGATTCTCTACACCGAGCGGGACTTCGAGGCCGAGGTGAAGCGCCTGACGGACGGCCGCGGCGTGCAGGCCGTCTATGACTCTGTCGGCCGCGACACGTTTGACAAAAGCCTCAACTGCCTGCGGCCGCGGGGCATGATGGTCCTCTATGGTCAATCAAGTGGCCCCGTACCGCCCGTTAACCCGCAGGTGCTTAACCAGAAGGGTTCCCTATTTCTGACGCGGCCGAGCTTGGGCCACTATGCCGCCAGCCGCGAAGAGATTCAGGCCCGGATGAACGATATCTTCCGCTGGATTCAGGCCGGCGACCTGGCAGTGCGCATTGACAAGACTTTTCCGCTGGAGGAAGCGGCCGAGGCCCACCGGTATCTGGAAGCGCGGCAGTCCAAGGGCAAAGTGCTGCTCGGCACGCAGCAGGGCCGCGCCAGGAAAGTCGAGGAACTTGAGAAAACAATCGACCGCGGCGACATCGTGGACGAGTCGAGCTGGGAGTCTTTCCCGGCCAGCGATCCGCCGCCCTATCCGGGAACACAGGTCTAGCCCGGCAGGGAGAAAGCCCATGGGAACGTGCGAAGTCTGCGGCAATCAGTATGACAAGACGTTCGAGGTACGGCTGGCGAATGACACCGCTGCCCATACCTTCGACAGCTTTGAATGCGCCATCATGGCCCTTGCCCCCCGCTGTGATCACTGCGGCGTGAGGATTATCGGCCACGGCGTCGAAGCGGCCAACGGGGCGATCTTCTGCTGCGCCCACTGCGCGGAGCGTAAGGGCGTCACGTCGCTGAAAGACCGCACCCACGAAACAGCCTAGACCCGGCAGCGCCAGAGGCGCTACCGATGACGCTGTCGCCCCGGACGCCACAAGGCAAAACCCGGGTCACCTCGGGCTGTCTACGCCATTTATCGCGGACGGCAGGCGCACCAGAAAGGTCGAACCGCGCCCCGGCTCGCTCGACACGCTGACGGTGCCGCCCTGCGCCGTGACCAGCTCTTTGACGATGGCCAAGCCCAACCCCGATCCGCGTCGCCCGTCCTCGCGCACGCGCGACTTGTCCAGGCGGTAGAAGCGCTCGAAGACGCGCGGCAGTTCGTCCGCGGGAATACCCGGGCCGTTATCCGCGACGATGCCTTCAACATAACCGCCGGCGCTGTGCACCGCCAGGCCGACGCGGCCGCCGCCGGGCGCATAGGTCAGGGCGTTGTCGGCCAGGTTGGTGAAGACTTGTGCCAGCCGGTCGGGGTCGGCGGTCACGTAGCCGCCGGGCGGGGCGTCGAGGGTCAATTCGATCTGACGAGCCCGCGCTCGCGGCAATTGCCCGCGGTACACCTCCGCCATCACCTCGCTCAGGTCGACCTGGTGCAGCGTTAACTGGAACTGACCGGATTCGAGGCGGGCCAGATCGAGCAAGTCGTTGACCATGCGCGACATGCGCGCGGCCTCATTGTGGATGGTTTCCGCTGCCTGGCGGCGCTCGGCCGGTGAGCCGGCCGCCCCGTCGAGCAGGGCCTGGCTCCAACCGCCGATGGCTGTCAGAGGGGTTTTGAGATCGTGGGAAACGTTGGCTACCAGGTCGCGCTGAGCGGCCTGCGTCGCCTCTACCTGGGTGGCCATGCTGTTGAAGCTCTCGGCGACGACCTGAACCTCGCCCGGCCCGCGCGGCGGCACGCGGTGGCTATAGTCGCCGCGAGCAATGGCCTCGGCCGCGCCGGCCAGCCCCTGTAACGGCCGGACGACCGAGCGCGTCACCAGCGCCGCCAGCAGCACGGCCAATAGGACGGCCAGCGCGCCGGCAAACACCAGCGGGCGCAGGAAATACTCGTTGAAGAACTCGCCCGCGGTCGGTTCGGGCTGGGCATAGAAGATGAGCGCCCGGCCCAGCGCCGGGTTCGGCTCGGCGAAGACCAGCCAGCGCGAGCCGTTGGTATGGACGAAAGTGCCGAAAATGCTGCCCCGGCCGACGTTGGTCAGGACGAGGCTTTGCGGCCGCTCCACCTGGTTCAACGTGTCGCCCACCCAGTCGTCGCCCGTCGCCGTATCGAAGATGATCTGCTGCGCGTCGGTGTCGACGACGAGGATGCGCACGTTGGCCTGGTCGCCGGTGTTGAAGAGCAGGCCCTGCAATTCGGCGCTGCCCGCGCCCGTCTGCCAAAGTTGCAGCAGCTCGCGCTGGTTCGTGCGGCTGATGGCCGAGAGGCGTTCCAGCACCGGCAAGAGCCGCGCGTCGGAAACGCTGGCGAAGCCGAACAGGGCGACGGCCACCATCGCCAGGGTCGCCAGGATGACGGCGGAGAAGGCAAGCAGTAGCCGGCCCCGCAGCGTGCGCATGGCTCATTCCTCGCGGCCGACGAGCTTGTAGCCGCGGCCCCAGACCGTCTCGATCTCCAGCCCGCTGTCGGCCAGCCGGTCGCGCAGGTGAGCGACGTGGACGTCCACGGTGCGCGTCTGACCGTAAAACTCGTAGCCCCAAACCCGGTCAAGCAATTGTTCTCGCGAAAGCACCTGATTTGGGTGTTCGGCCAGCGTCAGCAGCAGGTCGAACTCCTTGGCCCGCAAGACCACCGGCTGGCTGTCGACCGTCACTTCCCGACTGGCCGGATCGATGGCCACCCGGCCGAACCGCCGCGCCCGTCCGCTGCCGTCCCGGGGGCCGCTACGGCGCAAAATGGCGCGCACCCGCGCGACCAGTTCGCGCGGGTTGAAGGGTTTGGTCAGGTAATCGTCGGCGCCCATCTCAAGGCCGACGATCTTGTCGATGTCCTGGTCGCGGGCAGTCAACATCAAGATGGGCAGATCGCCTTCGGATCGAATGCGCCGGCACACTTCCCAGCCGTCGACGCGCGGCATCATCAGGTCCAGCACCAGCAGGTCGGGCCGCTCGCGCCGGACTTCCTCCAGGGCCGCCGCGCCGTCATCGGCCGTCCGCACGCGAAAACCTTCCTTTTCCAGGTAAAGTCGCGCCAGATCGCGGATGCTGGCCTCGTCGTCGGCGATCAGAACGGTCTCGGCGGCCATGGAATCAATTAGGAATTAGGAATTAGGAATGAAGAGGAAGAGCCTTCCGAATTCCTAATTCCTAATTCCTAATTATTCAATATACGTCTCCGCTTGCCCCGCCGCGGGCCGGAATGAGGGCGACGCACTCGATTTCCACCAGCCCGCCCTTGGGCAGCGCCCCGACCTCGACAGTCGTGCGCGCGGGGAAGGGCTCCGGGAAGTGGCGGGCATAAACGGCGTTCATGGCCGCAAAATCGCTCATGCTTTGCAGGAAGACGCTCGTCTTGACGACGTGGCCGAGGTCGGTTCCAGCAGCGGCCAATACGGCCTTCAGGTTGCGCAACACCTGCTCGGTCTGCGCGGCCACATCGCCGGCGACGATCTCCCCGCTGGCCGGGTCCAAAGCAACCTGGCCGGCGGTGAATAGATAGTCGCCGGCGCGAATGGCTTGGGAATAGGGTCCGACCGCCGCGGGCGCGCCCGCGGTGTGAATGCGTTGCTTCTCCATTCGATCTCCTTGCCTGTCTAGCATACGTCAATAATCAATTTGAATTGTGTAGAAATTGTAAAACAAGTGTAACCTGTGTTTATAGTCATTCCGGTTGCCGCCGGCAACCGGCCAGGACAAACGCCTGAATACAACGGCACGGTAATGGCGCGGATGTTCCGGATGAACGCGGACAGCGTGCCACTTTGTTACCTTCGGAGTTAGCCGACGGATGGAGTGAGAGCGATGGCAGCAACCTTTGCGACGGTAGTGACCAAGGATGACCATTCAAATGCCACGGGGTTGCCCGTGCCGGCCGACGTGGTGGCCGCGCTGGGTAGCGGCAAACGGGCGCCGGTCGTGGTGCGCATCGGCGACCACAGCTATCGCAGCACGATTGCCGCCTACGGCGATGTATTCATGTTGCCGCTGAGCGCCGAACACCGCGCCGGAGCGGGTGTTAAGGCCGGGGATGCCATCATCGTTACGTTAGAACTGGATACCCAGCCGCGAACGGTCGAGGTGCCCGAAGATCTGGCCGCCGCGCTGGCGGCCGAACCTGGGCTTCGCGCCGCCTTCGACGCCCTGTCCTACACGGCGCGCAAGGAGTATGTCCGCCAGGTCGAGTCGGCCAAAGCTTCCGAAACCCGCGCCCGACGCATTGCGAGCATTGTGGGGAAGGTGGGGAAATGAGAGTTAGGGATTAGGAATTAGGAATTGCGGATCATGCTGGAAGCCCCATTCGTAAATCCTAATTCTTGATCAGCAGTTCCCAGTCTTCGCCTTTGCGCTCGGCGGGCAGCAGCCAGAGCGCCTCGCTGTCCAGACGCAGATCATAACTCAGGCTTTCCATCCAGTCGTTGCGTCGCGCTTCCAGTGAGACGATGACCAGTTCGAGTAGCTTGCGCCCGTCTTCCGGCGCTACGGCCGCGGGCAGGAAGGCGGCTCCCTCCGGCGGGGTGATAGCGCTGAGGAAGGGCTGGGTTTCCAGCAGCCTGGCGATTAGATCGCGCGCTTGCGCCAGTTCACACGCCCAGGCGGGAATGTAAATGCGGCGCGGCTGGGCCCAGAACTCCTGGGCCTCGCGCTCAGCCGAGCGGCCGCCCTGGGTCTTGCGCGCCTGAATGGTGACCTTGCCACGGTAGACCCAGAACGGCAGCCACGTCGCGGGCTGGAGGCGCGCCGGCGCGGCGTATTGGGCCGCCAGTAGTCGCAGCCCGCTCTCGTAGACGCCAATTGCGGCGCGACAGTTGGGGCATTGGACCACCACGTCTTCCTGATCGGGGGCCAGAACCTGATTGCACTTGGGGCAGCGGAGCAGGAGAAGCTTCATAGTCGACTATCGCGGGGTTTTGCCCGGGCGGCTCATCTTTTCCAGGTCGTCGAGCACGGTCATGCCGGTCTGCATCATCTTGGGCAGGTCGCTAAGCGAGGGCATTGCCCCGCCAAAGAGGCTGCCGCCCGCGCGCGCCTTCTGGAACTCTTTCGGCTTGTCCTCTACCTCCTCGCCGTAGCGAAACTGGCGGTAGCCGTAGAGGATCAGGCCGATGCCAATGGCGATGGGCAGCAGCAATGCGCCCAGGCTATCGTCGTCGCTACTGGCCGAGACAGCCAGAATGGTGCCGTTGACCAGGACAAGGTTGCCGAGCGCCAGCCCGGCTACCAGAGCGATGGCGCGGTAGAGGATGTTGCCCGGCGCTTTGCCATACATCACCCGGCCGCTAACGCCGTCGACGACCACCTGATAGGTGCGATTGCGATAGGAATAGCGGCCGATCCAAACCGGGAAGTAAACCAGCGCAAACTCCGGCCGCAGGAGTTGCAGGTTCTCATAGCTAGTGCGCGTCTGCCCCGCGGCGGCGCGCGCCCGCCCCACGAAGTAGCCGCGCGCCTCCTCCAGCGCGTCGGTGCGCGACTCGGACGGCTCGAAGACCATCGCCTCGGCGTGAAGCGCCTGGCTGTCGAACGGTTGCAATTCGCTGCGCGATACGACGATGCGATGGACGCCGAACTCGGTCACGTCGACGGCGGCATCGTTCCAGTCCATCGACTCGAAGACATAGTGCTCGTCCGGTTTGGTGGAGTCCTTGTCTTTACGAACGCGGCCGAACAGCCAGCCCGCGACGGTCGCCTCGACGCGCCAGAACGGCAGGTAGACGAGCATCAGCTCGTCGATCGAGGCCAGCCGGCTCAGGTCGCGCGCCTTGCGCATGCCCGACAGAAAGCCACGCACGGCTTGTTCAGCCCGGTCGCGCTCCACCTGCCTGGCAACCTGCCAGCGGCGCACGCCGCGTTCCCCCTGCACCAGCGAGTGCTGGCCGCAGTAGGGACACTGCACGATGCGCACGCCCTCGGCCACGGGCACAACCCCGGCGCAGTTGGGACAGATAAGTCCCTGGGCGGACTCTTTTGGCCCGGGGCCAGCCGCCCCAACCGGTGCGGCCGGCACGGGGGGTGTTTGGGCGGGGAGCGACAGATCGGTTGTCATGGCAGACCGTTTCAGCCCCTAATACTTCCGCGAGACTGACGCCGCGGCGATGAAAATGGGAATGGCCAGGGCAATGGCCACGCCGATATAGATGATAACGCCCAGGCCCAGCCCGATTGTGTCGCTGAAGACCGACAGGCTAATGACCGGGATTAGCGCCGCCAGGAAGTAAGCCAGGCAGCCCAGCCCACCGATGGAGACGTAGGGCAACTCAAACTTCTCCGGAAAGATGGCGGCAAACACCTGACCGGCCGCGGCGTCGACGAGCGCCGTGAAGGACTGGTCCTTGTAGCGGTACTTGAACTGGTAGACCGGCACATGGACGAGCGACAGCTCGCTGATGCTGCCGGCGGCGATGCCTTCGTTTTGCGCCAGCCAGCTATGAACGGCCGTCACCGGCACGCTGGGCTTGACGGCGCTCGCGTCGAGCGCCGCCTCATAAGGCTCAAGGTCGGACGCCGGGACGCTGAGCTTACCCAATTCGACGATCGACAGCGCGGCGGCGGGCTTCAGGTAGACGGTTTCTTTGTCGTTGCGTGTCACCCGCGCCAGCCACATCGGGAAAAGCTGATAGGTCTGCGACTCGACTTGCGCGGCTGTGTCCAGTCCCTTGACCGTGTCGTTGCCGGCCATCCAACGGCGGAGGGCAGCGGCGGCCTGTTTGGCGTCGAGCGTCGGCCGCACGGCGTAGTGGAGGACGGCCTGGCTCTTGTCGAGGAAGTTGACCGTGCCGCAGTACTCACAGGTGGCGTACTTGGCGCCCGTTTCGACAACGAGCGGGGCGGAACACTGCTGGCAAAGGAGTTGCGTGCTGACGATCGAGTCGGACATGGCAGCGAACCTCTCCTGCATTGTAGCACGCCCGTTGGCAAACCAACACTACTCACCGCCTATCCCCTCTGTCTTCCCGATGGGAGGGCCGGCTCGACGAAGCTGCCTAAAGCGGGCTGGAGGGCGAGGCGCCGTTGCGGCTCGCGACCTGCCCCATTGCGCAGTTGCGCAAATCTATGGTAAACTGTGAAGTGGTATACATTATGTCTTGTGCTTCAGGAGTAGAATTGCAGCCATGATCGACGTCAATCAGCTCCGGCGCGGGGTTACGTTTCTCCACGACGGACAGCTTCTCAAAGTGACCGAGTACTCGCACAATAAGCCCGGTCGCGGCAAGGCCACCGTCCGCGTCCGCGTCCGTGACCTGCGTACGGGCACCAACCGTGAAATCACCTTTAGTTCCGGTGAGCGCGTGGAAGACGTGCGGCTCGACAAGAGCACTTTTCAGTATCTCTATAACGACGGCACCTTCTACGTCTTTATGGATCAGGCTACGTTTGACCAGAAAAACGTCGCCCACAGTGTACTGGAAGGAGACGCCAAATTCCTGCGCGATAACATGGAACTGGAATTGCTGTCCTACGAGGGTGAGGTCATCGACTACGAGTTGCCGAAAACGATGGAGTTCGACGTCGTTGAGGCCGAGAACGCGCTGGCCGGCGATACAGCTACTGGCGCGACGAAAGAGGTTGTAACGGATACGGGCCTGCGCGTGAAGACACCGCTGTTTGTCCAGGCAGGCGACCGGATCCGGGTGAATACCGAGACGCGGGAGTATCTGACGCGCGTCTAGTCCCACCGGGCGGTTTCACGCCCCGGCAGCAGTTGTTCAGTGGAGGGTTACATGAGCTGGGTCTTGTCTAGAGAAAAGCCGGTCGGCCGCCTGGTCTTCCTGGCGGCCCTGATGGTTGTCCTGTCGCTGTTTCTCGTCGCCGCGCGGCCGGCCGAGGCGCAGGGCGGGGTCTACCATATCGTCCAGCAGGGGGAGTACCTGGCGTTGATCGCCCGCAACTACGGCACAACCGTCCAGGCCATCCTGTGGGCTAACCCGCAGGTCACCAATCCGAACCGGATCTATAGCGGCCAGACGATCTTCGTGCCCTTTGGCGCGCAGCCGCCTGCGCCCCCACCCCCTCCGCCGCCACCGCCATCCACGCCGCCGCCGGCCGCGTGTCGGGCGTGGCATTACGTCACGCCAGGGCAGACGATGTTTGCAATCAGCCGCTGGTACGGCGTAGACCCGTTCGCCATTGCCCGGGCCAACAATATCTACAACCTGAACCTGATCTTCTGGGGCACCACGCTCTGCATCCCGTAGTGCCCCCTGTCGCCCGGATTGCCCGGGCCCGAGTCTCGCTGGGGCGGGTCCGCAAGACCCGCCCCTTTTTGTTTGCCGCGCAGGCTGCCATTCCGTTCTAATCGGCGGCGCGATTCTCCAGAATCGCGCTACGCCGTCACCACGTTCACCAGCCGGTCGGGCACGACAATCACCTCGCGCGGGGCGCGGCCGCCCAGGCTGGCCTGAACCCGCTCATTTGCCAGCGCTATGGCGCGTAGCGCCGCCGCGTCGCTGCCGGCCTCCACCAGCAGGCGGTCACGCAGCTTGCCGTTCACCTGGATGACGATCGTCACTTCCGCTTCGGCCGCCAGTGCCTCCTCCCACGCCGGCCAGGTCGCGCGGTGCACTGACTCGCGCTCGCCCAGAATCTCGCGCCATACCTCCTCGGTCGCGAACGGCGCAATTGGGGCCAGCAGCAGGGTCAGCGTGCGGATGGCCTCGCGCCACTGCGTGGTTGCCGCCCCGCCGGCTCGCGCGGCATACAGGCCGTTGACGTACTCCATCAATGCCGCCACCGCGGTGTTGAAGCGGAACTTCTCCATGTCGGCCGTCACCCGGCGAATCGTCCGGTGGCGGGCGCGCTCGAACGCTTCACTGTAAGGGCCGCCGGGCAGCGTTTCGAACTCGTTTGCCAGCCGCCAGTAGCGCTCCAGGAAGCGGTCGACGCCGATGATGCCCCGGTCGTCCCACAGCGCGTTGGCGTCGAACGGGCCCAGGAAGAGCACGTAGGCGCGCAGGGCATCGGCCCCGTGGGCGGCCACAACCTCGTCCGGCGTCACCACGTTGCCGCGCGACTTCGACATCTTCTGCCCATCCTGTGGCGATAGCAGCATGCCCTGGTTGCGCAGTTGGGTGAAAGGCTCGTCGAAGTCGATCAGCCCGGCGTCGCGCATGACCTTCGTCCAGAAGCGAGCGTACAGCAGGTGCATGACCGCGTGCTCGGCCCCGCCGACGTAGGTATCGACCGGCAGCCAGTCGCGCACCGCCGCCGGGTCGAACGGCCGCTCCGCCTCATGGGGGCTGGCGAAGCGCAGGAAATACCACGACGAGCAGGCGAAACCATCCATCGTGTCCGTCTCGCGCTGCGCCGGGCCGCCGCAGGCCGGGCAGGTCGTGTTGACCCAATCCGTGGCCCGGGCCAGCGGGGAGCGGCCATCCCCCGAGGGGGCGAAGTCGTCCACCTCCGGCAGCCGCAGTGGCAGCTCCGCTTCCGGCACGGGCACCGCGCCACAGGCCGGGCAGTGGACGATGGGGATGGGTGCGCCCCAGTAGCGCTGGCGAGAGATTAGCCAGTCGCGAAAGCGATAGGCAATCCGTTCCTGCCCCAGCCCGCGCACGGCCAGGTCGGCGGTGATGCGCGCCGCCGCCTCGGCTGAGGGCAGGCCGGTGTAGGGGCCGCTGTCAATCAGGGTCCCCTCGTCTTCGAAGACCGCCACCGGCCGACGGCCGACCGCCGCTGCCTTGTCCGGCGCAACGTCTTCTCCAGCCGCGGTCGACCGTCGGCGGTCGGCGGTCAGTGGGACCACCACCTCAACAACCGGCAGCCCCTGCTCCCGCGCAAACGCGAAATCCCGCGCATCGTGGGCCGGGACGCCCATGACTGCGCCGGAGCCGTAGCCCGACAGCACGTAGTCGGCCACCCAGATGGGCACGGGCGCGCCGGTCAGCGGGTGGACGGCCGTCGCCCCGGTGAATACGCCTGTCTTGGGCCGGTCGGCTGCGACGCGGTCGATGTCGGTCATACGCCGCGCGGCTTCGACGTAGGCGGCGACGGCCGCGGTGCGCTCCGGCGCGGTGATGCGCTCGACCAGCGGGTGTTCCGGGGCCAGCGCCAGGAAGGTCGCGCCGTACAGCGTGTCGGCCCGCGTTGTGAAGACCGGCAGGCGCTCGTCGCCTATGACAAAAATCACCTCCGCCCCTTCAGAGCGGCCGATCCAGTGACGTTGCATGCCCTTGATGCGCTCCGGCCAGTCGATGGTATCCAGGTCGGCCAGCAGCCGGTCGGCATAGTCGGTGATCTTGAAGTACCACTGCTCCAGTTCCTTGCGCGTCACCGTCGTATCGCAACGCCAGCAGCGACCGTCCTCTACCTGCTCGTTGGCCAGGATGGTCTTGCAGTGGGGGCACCACCACTGGCTGCCCAACGCCCGGTAAGCCAGCCCCCGATGGAACAGCAGCAGAAAGAACCACTGTGTCCAGCGGTAGTAATCCGGGTCGGTCGAGTAGATCTCGCGCGACCAGTCATAGGAGCACTCGACCAGTTGCATCTGGCGCTTGTAGTTCGCGGCAAAGCGGCGCGTCGTCTGCGCCGGGTGAATGCCGTGCTTGATGGCGTAATTCTCGGCTGGCAGCCCGAAGGCATCCCAACCCATCGGGTGCAGGACGTTGTAGCCGCGCATGCGGTGGAAGCGGGCGCTGACGCAGGTGGGCACATAATTGCGGCAGTGGCCAACCGACAGCCCGTCGCCCGAGGGGTAGGGGAAAAAGTCCAGGATGTAGACGTTGGCCTTCGCCGGGTCGTCGCCCGTGCGATACAGGTCTTCGGCCTGCCAGCGCGGCCGCCATTTCTCCTCCAGCGCCCCGAAGTCATAGGGCGCGACGCGAGTCTTCGGTTCGGGAGTCATTGCTACGTCTCCTTGTTATAGTCGTTGGTTGCGTCTGCCCGCCACGGACCGCGGACCACAGACCAGAGACCACAAACCAACGACGAACTGACAATTCACAACTGACGACAAAAAGCCGCAGGGATCGCCTGCGGCCGGTGAGTGAGTCAAAAGTGGATGCGAAATCGTGGAACGTTCTACGCTCGCCGGGCAGGCGTGGCTAATCGGGCAAGTAACTTGCCAAGTAATAGGCCACGCAGTCGGAGAGAGCGGAAGTCGTTCATGTCTCTAGCTTCGCCAAAGAGTAGCATGCCCATTGGCGCGTGTCAATACGTCGCCGCCGGTCGTTTGTATGGCCTCCGCCGGCTATTCGTCGCGTTGGCGTCAACTTCATTATCCCCTTCATTATGGTATACTTGCCCATCTCTTCGGGGCAGCGGGCGGTCAGACCCTCGTCTACCGGCGAAGGATGACGAACGGCCGGCGACCAGCGGCGCGCAGATCGGCCACCGGCGCATGCATCCCGTACTCAGAGCAGGTCGGCATACCCTTGGAACTGTTCAACACCTTACTGGAGCGCCTCGCCCTCATCAGCACGGTCGATATTGTCGACATCCTGCTGGTTACCCTGGTCATCTTCAGCGTTCTGATGCTCATCCGGGGGACCCGGGCGGTGCAGGTGTTGCGCGGCCTGCTGGTGCTGGCGGCAATCATCTTCGTCCTGGCCCAGATATTCGAACTGCGCGCCTTTTCCTGGCTGGTCGATAACCTGCTGCCCGTCTTGCTGATCTCTATCCCGGTCATTTTCCAGCCCGAGTTGCGACGGGCGCTGGAGCAACTCGGGCTGGCCGGCCGTTATCTGCGCTTCTTCCGCAAGGACGAACTCAACCCGGTGGTGGTCGCCTTCAAGGACGCCGCGCTGCGCCTGTCGCAGCGCCGGCACGGCGCGCTGGTCGTCTTTGAGCAGGACACCGGCTTGCAGGAGTACGTCGATACCGGCGTGTTCCTCGATGCGCAGCCGTCGCCGGAGTTGTTCCTGACCATCTTCAACAAGCACACCGAACTCCACGACGGGGCGATCATCGTCCGCGGCGACCGTCTGGCGGCCGCGGCCTGCGTCTTGCCTTTGTCCACCAGCAGCCTGTCCGACCGGCAGATGGGCTTGCGCCATCGCGCCGCGCTGGGCATCAGCGAGGTCAGCGACGCCGTGGCCGTGGTCGTCTCCGAGGAGACGGGCCAGGTGTCTATCGCGCATAACGGCCGCATCCTGCGCCGCCAGGACATTGCCCGCCTTGACACCATCCTCAATGCCTTTCTAACCGGCCCGCGCCAGCCGGTCTTTGGGAGAGAACGCGATGAGCCGCGCGCGTGACGCCCTGACCAACATCGCCACCTTCTTGCTGGCGCTTCTGCTGGCGGTTCTCATCTGGTCGTCGGCCGTGCAGACTCAAGACCCGATCCGCACCCGTTTTCTGGAGGTGCCGCTGCAATACGTGGGCCTGCCGGCTAATACGACACTGGTCGGCGGAGACCCGCGCACGACGGTGCAAATCCGCCTGGAAGGCCCGGACTCGGTGCTGCGCGGCGTTGATCCAGCCGACTTCACGGCCATTGCCGATCTAAGCCGGGTAGAGTCGGGCCAGCCGGCCAGCGTGGATATCGCCGTCACGTCCCGCAATCCGGCGGCGACCATCTCGTTCATCACGCCCGAGCAGGTCGACGTTCAACTGGAGCAACAGGTAGTGCGCGACGTACCGGTGGAGCTCGATCTGCGCGGCAGCGTGGCCCGTGGACACGAGCAGGGCACGCCGCTCCTGGAACCGCGGACGATCCGCGTTGCCGGGCCGGAGAGCCGGGTGAACGCGCTCGACTTCGCCCTGGTAACTGTATTTCTCAACAGCGCCGTCGAAACGTTGGTTGAGTCGTCGCAGCCCATTTTCTACGATAACACCGGCCAGGTCGCAAGCGTCAACGGGCTTGACCTGGACACCGGCGAGGTAACGGTGACCGTGCCGGTCGAGGAGTCGGCCGGCTTCGCCGATAAGTTGATCACCGTGGAGTGGACGGGTGAACCCGCGCCGGGCTATCGCCTGTTGAGTGTCACCGCTGACCCGCCAAGCGTTCTGGTTGAGGGCCGGCCGGCGCAGGTGAACCGCCTGACCAGCGTCAAGACGGAGCCGATCGACATCAACGGCCTGACAGAGTCCTTCCAGCAACTGGCAGTGCTCGATTTACCCGACGGTATCTCGGTCGACCCGGAGCAGACGGTCACGGTGCGCATCGAAGTGGAGCCCATTCTGACAACGAGCACCGTCAACCGCGTTCCCGAGCCGCGCGGTTTGCGCGGCGGCTACGAAGCCGTGGTGGAACCGCCCCAGGTGCGCGTGGTCCTGTTCGGGCCGCTACCCGTGCTGGACGCGCTGGCGGAGGACGACGTCCGGGTCGCGCTCGACCTGTTCGGAATGGAACCGGGCGTTTATTCCGTTGAGCCCGACGTCATCGTGCCCGATCGCGGCATCGAAGTCCGGTCGGTGCAGCCGTCGGCCGTGACGGTGACGATAAGCGCCATCGGCGCGGCCGCCGATCTGCCGCCCGGCGCAGCCACGCCGGCTGGCAGCGCGTCCGGGGCTTTGGCCGCGCCTTCGCGCAGTGCGCTCAACCTGCCGGCGATTTGCTATCCGTCGTTAAGCGGTATCCTGCTCGACGGGCTGCCGGCCATATGCAGCCGCGGTCAAGTACCGCGGTAACGGGGCGTTGCCCGTGGATGTCCCGGAACCAAACAGGAATGTCGATGAGTGAGAAACCGCTTGTAGCCCTGGTCGGCCGCCCCAACGTCGGTAAATCGACGCTGTTCAATCGCCTGATCGGCCGCCGTCTGGCTGTCGTGTCCGATGTGGCTGGCACAACGCGCGACCGCCTCTACGCCGATGCCGAGTGGGGCGGCGTGGCCTTCACCGTTGTCGATACCGGCGGCATCGAAGTGACCGAAGGGCGCAGCACGGCTCCTTTGTCCGAGGACTCCGAGCAGTTCCTGCCGCTCATCCGGCGGCAGGCAACGGTGGCTATGGAGGACGCCGACGTGATCGTCCAGGTTGTGGACGGGCAGACGGGCATCACCGCCGCCGACCGCGAGGTGGCCGACATCCTGCGCACGACGCAGAAACCGGTCATCGTCGCCGCTAACAAGCTGGAATCGGCCAAGCTGTGGGACACGGCGTACGAGTTTTACGAGCTGGGTCTGGGTGAGGTCTTCGCCATTTCCGCCCTGCACGGTTCGGGCACGGGCGACCTCCTCGACGCCATTGCCAACGCCCTGCCGCCCTTCGCCCCGGACGATGAGATCGAGGACGAGTCGGTCAAGATCGCCATCCTCGGCCGGCCCAACGTGGGCAAGTCCACGCTGCTGAACAAGTTGGTGGGCGAGGAGCGCGTTATCGTCAGCCCCATTGCCGGAACGACGCGCGACGCCATCGACGAAAAGCTGCGCTGGCACGGCCAGGAGTTCACGCTGATCGATACGGCGGGCATCCGGCGGCGCGGCAAGATCGATCAGGGGGTGGAGAAGTATAGCGTGCTGCGGGCATTGAAGACGTTGCGCCGGGCGGATGTGGCTTTGCTGCTCATCGACGGCGAAGAGGGGGTGACCTCGCAGGACGCCCACATCGGCGGGATGCTGACCGAGGAGAATACGGGCGTCATCATCCTGGTCAACAAGTGGGACATTGTGGAAAAGGACGCCTACACAATGCCGACGTACGAGCAGACGGTGCGCAACGAACTGGCTTTCCTGAGCTACGCGCCGCTGCTGTTCGTCTCGGCCGTCAGCGGCCAGCGGCTGAACAAGATTTTCCCCACGGTGCTGGAGGTGCAGGCGGCCCGCCACCACCGCATGTCGACCGGCGAGTTGAATGACATGATGCGCGACATTGTGGCCCACCACCCGCCGCCGACGAAAGCGGGCACGCAACTCAAGTTTTACTACGCCACTCAGGTGGCCGTGGCGCCCCCGACGTTTGTCTTTTTCGTCAACCGGCCGGAGATGGTCCACTTCGGTTACCAGCGCTACATGGAGAACCAGATTCGCGAGCGCTACCCCTTCCCCGGCACGCCGATCCGGCTGCTGTTCCGCGGGCGAAACGAGCAGGAGGCGGCAAAGCGGTAACACTCCGGTGCGTTGCACTTTCTGAAGTGCGACGCACCTTCTTCCGCCCTGGTCCGGGACGGGCGATCTGCTCAAGAAAGCGGATGCAAACGAGAAGGTGCGACGCACTTAAGAAAGTGCGTCGCACCGTGTCGCGAGTTCCGCCAGCACGTCCCGCATCTGCCGCCCGATGGCCTCGACGCTGTTGGCGGCCAAATAGCGGGCGTGCCCGGCGGCGGCGATCGACTCGCGCAGGGACGGATTGTCACGCAACGCGCGCAGCCCGTCGGCCAGCGCCGCCGCATCGTCGCGAGCGATGAGGTAGACCTCTTGCCGGTCGGCCAGTGCGGCGCGAATCGTTGGTGAGTCGCCGCTGATCACCGGCCGGCCCATTGCCAGCCCTTCCCAAACCTTGTTCTGCACCGTGAAGTTTGCCTGCCGGGTCGTGCCGAATACGCCCAGGCACACGTGGGCCGCGGCCAGCCCGTCAAGTAACTCGTCCTGGCTGACAAAGCCGTGGAAGATGACGTTGCTCAGCCCCAGCTCTCGCGCCCGGCCGACGATCCGCTCCTTTTCGGGCCCGTTGCCATAGAACTCGAAGCGCACCGCCTCATCGCGCAGCAGCGCCGCCGCGCCGATGATTGCGTCCATCCCGTGCGACGGCAGGTAACCGCCGTGGTAGGTCACGCGAAAGTGGTCTTCCGGCGGGCGAACGGGGCGGGGATGAAAGACAGTCTCATCCGCGCCGTGGGGCACGCAGCGGAAGCGCTCCGCCGGCAGGTCATATTTAGCGGCGATGTAGTCACGGTACTCCGGGTTCTCGGCCACCAGCCGGTCGGGCCGGCCCAATCCGGCGCGTTCAAGCTGAAAGAGAAGCCTGCCCGTGGCCGGGTGGGCGGCTACCAGCCCGCGCTCTTCGGCCACCAGGTGGAGCGACATGAGGATGTCAAGCGCCACCGGCTTGCCGCGGCGATGGGCCAGGCGGCGGCCGAGGAAAGCATCGAATTGGCCGGGGTAGCCGATGAGCATGACGTCGTACTCCGGCGTGGCGGCGTGGGTCCGGATGAGTTGCCGATAGGTCCCGACCACGCGCCGCCAGAACGCCGGCCGCCGCCAGCCGCCGCTGGCCTGCCGCACCCGATCCTCGATGCCTTGCCACAGCGTCGCGTGGCAGACATGCACGGCCACGTCGGGCTGCGCTTGCAGGCCCTTGAGCATGATCTGGTTGCGCGTGTAGCCGGCGCGGTACGTCCCGAAGTAGCAGACGCGCAGGGGGCGCTGGGGTGAAAAGTCGGTCATGGTGTGGTCAAGTGCGCTCTGGGTGGGCCGGCGGACGACGGCCGCAGCCAACAGCCACAGAGAGATTTCCGGCCGTGGCCCACGGTCTGCCATCTATCGCCCGTTGCGGGACATTATAGCAGCGCGCGCCGGGCCAAGTACAATACGGCCATGATCCTCGTCACCGGCGCAACGGGCTTCATCGGCCGTCCCCTGGGCCGGGCGCTCGATCACGCCGGGATCGCCTGGCGACCCTACACCGGTCGTATCAATTCACCCACGTCTTTGCGCGCCGAACTGGCTGGCGCGGACACCGTCGTCCACCTGGCCGGCGCGGAAGTCTACGGGAACAAGCGCATGTTGCAGCATGTCGACGTGGAGGGAACGCAACGGCTGATCGAGGAAGCGCGGCGAGCGGGGGTAGGCCGTCTCATCATCCCCAGCCGCATCAATGCCGACCCCCACTCGATGCACCGCCTGCTGCGGGCCAAGGGCGAGGTCGAACGACTGGCGCAGCGCAGCGGCATCTCCTACACTATCCTTCGCACAGCCACGCTCTATGGCCGCGACGACCGTTTTAGCGAGATCATTTTCAGCCTGGCGCTGTGGAGCTGGCCGGCGGCCTGGGTGCCGGGGGGCGGCAAGACGGCGCTGCAACCGCTGTGGGTCGAGGACTACGTCCACTGCCTGATGGGCACACTTGACCGGCCCGACCTGGTCAACCGCGTCATCACCGTCGCCGGAGCGGAGCGGCTCCGCTACCGCGAAGTTGTCCAGGCGATCCTGCGGGCCACGGGCAAGCGGCGCTGGCTGTTCCCGCTGCCGATGAACCTGACCCGGCCGCTGGCCCGCCTGACGTTGGGCTGGTGGCGACGACCGCCGGTCAGCCACTTCTTCGTCGATCGCTTGTTCGCGCCCGAGGTGACCGACCTGGACGCTGTGCGCCGCCACTTCGGCTTCCAGCCCGCCCGCTTCGAGGAGACGATGACCTACCTGAATCGCCGGGGGATGCGGTGGCGGCTGTTTCGCCGGTAGGGATTTGCCCCGCAGCCGCCGGCGACGGACCAGGGACAGCGGCTGTACCGATGGCTCCTTGCGAACTGGCCCCCGGACGACCGCCCCCTGCTATAATGGAGTCGTCACTTCATCCCTCCGGCTCGTTCGCGCGAGCCGCGCATTGCTAAGGAGGTTGCCTGTCATGCGATTCTTGGTTCGACTTCTCATTACCGCCGTCGCGCTGGGCCTGACGTTCTGGATCGTCGACCTGTGCTGGAACGGGGAGGTTCTGCCGTTGATCATCATCGCGTTGATCTTCGGCGTGGTCAACGCCCTGATCCGGCCGCTGGTTCTGCTCCTGACCTGCCCGCTGGTCATCCTGACGCTGGGACTGTTTGTCTTCATCGTTAACGTCCTGATGCTCTGGCTGACGATCTGGATTTCTAACCGGCTGGGCTTCGGCTTCACCTGCGTGCCCAACTTCTTCTGGAACCTGATCATTGGCGCGATCGTCCTCAGCGTCGCGAGTTGGGGCGTTAGCCTGCTCGTTCCCGACGAACTGGAAGGCAAGAAGCCTCCGCGCCGCTCCTCCCGCTAATTCCTCTCATCGACGCCGCAGAATAAGGGCGGGCCTGGCGCCCGCCCTTATTGATCCCCCGGGCCGGTGGCCATCAACAAAGAGCCGCTGCCGAGAACCGGGGAAGAGCCTCCACCCCCCACCGAACGCGTGACCGACAACTCAACGTTCCAACGCAAACACGGCCGTCCTGGCCCGCGTATTGGCGGCGACGGTGACCTGCCGCGTTCCGTTGAGGTGGATGGCGTTGTGGAGCCTGATACCCTGGTGGCGGCAGAGGGCGGTGAAGTCGGCGGTGGTCAGCGCCTGCCAGCGCGGCGTTTCATACCATGGTTGCGACAGGTCGGGGGCTTGGGGGATTCGGCCGCGCGCCAGCAACTCGACCCGGCAGCGCCAGTAGCCCCAGTTGGGAAAACTGACAATGGCGCGACGGCCGACGCGCAACATCTCGTCCAGAATCATCACGGGGTTATCGAGGTACTGGAGGGTTTGAGCGAGGATTACACAGTCGAAGCTGTCGTCGGGGTAGTCGGCCAGCCCTTCCTGCAGGTTACCCTGGCGCACGCTGAGACCGCGCCGCACGCAAGCCAGCACGCCCGCCTCGCTCAGTTCAATGCCGCGGCCGCGCACGTCCTTTTCCCGCTTCAGGTAGTCGAGCAGCGCTCCGTCGCCGCAGCCCAGGTCAAGGGCCCGCGCTCCGTCGGGCACAAGCCCGGCGACGGCCAGCAGGTCGGGGCGGAGGGAGTTGAGGGACATAGTGAGAAGTAAGAAGTAGGTCAGTAGGTCAGTGGGTCGTTGGACGGGGGTCTGGCTGTGGTCGGTGGTCGGTGGTCTGTCGTCTGTTGTCGATCTGGCGGCGGTCGGCCGTCGGCGGTCGTTCTATGGCCGCCCAATGCCCTCCTCCGTCGCTAGCCGGTCAAGAAAGGACGCCAGCAGCCGGGTCATGGTGTCCACTTCCAGCAGGAAAGCATCGTGGCCCCACGTGCTCTCGATGTCGAGGTAAGTAACGTCCGCGCCGACGGCATGAAGGGCGCGCACCAATTCCTTGCTGTGGTAAGACGGGTAGAGCCAGTCGCTGGTGAAGCTGACGACGAGGAACTTCACCTCCGACGCCTCGGCGAAGGCTGCGGCCAGCGACCCCGAGGGCTGGCTCAGATCGAAGTAATCCATTGCCTTGGTCACGTAGAGGAAGCTGTTGGCATCGAAGCGGCGGGTGAAGCTGTTGCCATTGTGCTTCAGGTAGCTCTCCACGGCGAACTCAGTCTGGAACTCATAGCCATATTGCTCGCGCGTCTGGAGGCGGCGGCCGAACTTGTGGTTCATCGACGCGTCGCTCAGGTAGGTGATGTGGCCGATCATGCGGGCCACGGCCAGCCCGGCATCGGGCCGCTTACCGTTGGCATAGTACTCGCCGTTGTTCCAGTGGGGGTCGGCGTAGATGGCCTGGCGGCCGACCTCGCTAAAGGCGATCAGCATCGGGCTGTGGCGGGCCGTCGTCGCCAGCGGGATGGCGGCGCGGAGGCGGTGGGGGTGGTGGGCGGCCCACTCCAGCACCTGCATCCCGCCCATCGAGCCGCCGGCCGCGCACAGCAGACGCTCAATGCCCAGGTGGTCGAGCAGCTTCGCCTGCGCTCGCACCATGTCGCCGATGGTGACGACCGGGAAGCCCAAGGCATAGGGCCGGCCCGTCGCCGGGTCGACGCTCGATGGGCCGCTCGAACCATAGCAACTGCCCAGAACATTGCTGCAAATGACGTAGTAGCGGTTGGTATCGAACGCCTTGCCCGGGCCGATGCAGTCATCCCACCAGCCAGGGCGCGCGTCGTCGTCGGTGTGGCGGCCGGCGGCGTGGGCGCTGCCGCTCAGGGCGTGGAGGATAAGGATGGCGTTGCTGCGGTCGGCGTTCAGGCGGCCGTAGGTCTCGTAGGCCAGCGTGACCGGCCCCAGGGTGGCCCCGCTCTCCAGCGCGAACGGCTCGTCCGTAGCGAAGGTGAACGTCTCTGGGATGATGAGGTCGTTCATAGTGACGAGTGACGAACGACAAGTGACGAGTGACGAGTGAAGAGCGTCGTTCTCGACTCGTCGCTCGTCACTCATCACTCGTCACTTGCTTACGCGGATGCTGCCAATGCCTGATCCAGGTCCCACAGGATGTCCTCGACATCTTCCAGCCCAACGCTCAGGCGGATGAAGTCGGGGGTGACGCCGGCGGTCAGCATCTCCTCGCCAGTGAGCTGGCTGTGGGTCGTGCTGGCGGGATGGATGGCCAGGCTGCGCGCGTCGCCGACGTTGGCGACGTGGCTGAACAGCTTCAGGTTATTGATGAATGCCTCGCCGGCGGCCCGACCGCCCTCGATCCCGAAGCCCAGCATGGCTCCCGGTCCCTTGGGCAGCACCTTCTTCGCGCGTTCGTGGTCCGGGTGACTCTTCAGACCCGGGTAGCAGACCCACGACACGCGCGGGTGGCGCTCCAGGAACTCGGCCACCTGCTGGGCGTTGGCGACGTGGCGCTCCAAGCGCAGGCTGAGCGTTTCAATGCCCTGCAACGTCAGCCAGCTATTGAGCGGCGCCTGACACGCGCCGACGTCGCGCAAGACCTGGACGCGCGCCTTCAGGATGAACGCCGGCGCGCCAAGGTCGGCATAGACCAGGCCGTGATACGACGGGTCGGGCGTGGTGAAGTTGGCGAAGCGGCCGCTTGTCCAGTCGAAGTTGCCGCCGTCGATGATGACGCCGCCGATGGACGTGCCGTGGCCGCCGATGAACTTGGTCGTGCTGTGGACGACGATGTTGGCCCCCCACTCGAACGGCCGGCAGAGGTAAGGCGTGGCGAAGGTGTTGTCGATGACCAGCGGCAGGCCGTGGGCCTGAGCGATGGCCGACACCTCCTCGAAGGGGAAAACGCTGATGTCGGGATTGCCCAGCGTTTCGCCGTAGATCAGCTTCGTGTTGGGCCGGATGGCCGCGGCGAAGCCCTCCGGGTTCGAGGGATCGACAAAGCTCACGTCGATGCCCAGGCGCGGGAAGGTGTAATTGAACTGGTTATAGGTGCCGCCGTAGAGCCGGCTGCTGCTGACGATGTGGTCGCCCGCCTCGCAGA